>NZ_NAZB01000008.1:0-347154 GCF_003055045.1 Heyndrickxia sporothermodurans | reverse complement strand
ATCCTCTCCTTGCAACGTGTCAACATGCTGCATGTAATTGTTTTTAGGAACAGGTTTCTTCACATCGTCCATTACTATGGCTAATAGCACCGTGAATAAAATAAGAAGGCTAATAATCAATACTGCGCTTACTAGCAACTCGAACCACTTCACGATTTTCCTCACCCCTTATCCTTAATCACTCCGTAAATCATGATGATAAGACTTGCTACGAACAATCCGAGTAGATAGATTGCAAAGTTGTTCATTTTCTCTCTTCCTCCTTTTTCTTTGCGATCAATCTTGGAATCGATGTTTTCATAAAAAACTTTGCCATTTCCTTCATTGTTTCATCGCTTATCATTGGAGGTTTAACTTCAACTTGCGCATTCATTGTCGTTTTCTCTTTCAATTACAGGTAATATTCCTTCACGTTTCAGCAAATCATAAATGAATAGTCTGCCTTTTTGAGTCCATTTCGTGCTGATTTTTGAGGTTTCAGAATCAATCACGTGAGTAGTGGTTTGCGTATAGCCTTTATCTTGGTATTTTGAATACAACAACCAAATATCGCCCTGCTTATACTGAACGCCTAAGTTATGAAGTTTTTTATTTAATGCGATAGCACTCATGCCATAATCTTTGGCGATTTTTGAAACTGATAATAATGATTTATTTTGAAGAACTAAATCGTAATAAGATGCTTTTGGTTTCAATTCATGCACTTGCTGAGAAAGAACAAGATTTTCGGTTGTCATTTTTTCAAGTCTCATATTCAGATAATCCATTGCTCGTTTCATTACCATTTCAGGGCTGTTCCATTTTCTTTCTAAATCAAGAAAATAAAGTCTTGCCTGTTTACCTTTCTCAGTGCGTTGCAGCATTGCTATTTCTTTGGCCATATTGAGTTTTATATGATGATCTTGAGAGGGTCTACCTCCGAGAGGTTTTTCACTTTTTTGTGATAAACTTATGAAATCAACGTTTTCTTTAAACCCGTATTCGGTCATTCTTTCAAACCATTGAGTGTAAGGTGTTTTAACTTCCAAAAATTCATGAAGTTCTCGACCGCTAACAAGTAAATCGCCATTTTCATTTTGTTGCGCTGGAATTAATTGATTCAAATTGACTCCTCCCCCTAAATAGGGTATTTTCACTACCCTTTAGTATAAAAAATAAATCACTAAAAATTTCATAAATTGTCGAAAAAAGGTATTGACGATACCCATTTTATATAAGATAATTATAAATGGGTATTACAAATACACTTTAAACACGCACAATGTCTTTAAATAGTTCTTCAGGTGAAGCCTCTAGAATGTTACAAAGTCGATACATCAAAGACGTACTAGGGTTTACCCTTCCATATTCAAGACTTTTAATGTGTTCAAATGATACGTTCGCAAGACTTGCTAATTGAGGCCTGCTAAAACCTTTAGCTTTTCTTGCTGCAATGAGTTCTTCTCTTTTTTGAACACTCACTATTTTTTCACCTCGCTATTAATATTTGACCTAAGTATACATGGTATTTAAAATACCGTCAAGTATTTATAATACCCTTTTATAAATTTTTTTGGAGGAATCTTTATGACTGTTGGTGAAAGACTCAAAAAATTAAGATTGAAAAAAGGGTATACGCAACAATTTATTGCAGATCGATTAGGAATCGGAAGATCTAATTTAGGACATATCGAAAATGATCGTGTTCAACTTGAGCCTAATTATGCGGAGATATTATCAAATCTTTACGATACTACTATTGAATACATATACACTGGGGAAGGAGTAGAATCGGTCGATCCAGATATTCGAACTTTAAATAGAGCTGCGAAAAATATGACGCCTGAGCAAAGAAGAAAGGCAATTAAAATACTCGAAGCGACTTTTGAGGATCTATTCGATGATGAGGACTAAACCTAATTACGACAAGGCAAAAAATGCAGCATTAAAAGCGTTGAAGAAACATAATATTCAAGATTTCCCAATTAATATTCTTGAAATACTTGATTCTTATAAAGATATTAAAATAATTAAATACAGTGAAATGGCAAGGAAAAGAAATTGTACATTAGAAGAAATTATTGAAATTAACTCTTCTGAAGATGGAGTTATCCACTACTCAGGAGATAGAGATAAATACCTCATAGCCTATAACGATGTGATTGAGCATCAGGAACGAGTGTATTGGACCTTAGCTCACGAATTCGGACATTATTTATTAGGTCACCACAAAGAATCGGATAGAACAAGCCTAGCGAGAAACGAAATGACGGAAGAAGAATATGACGCAAGAGAAGTTGAAGCTAATTTTTTTGCACGTTTCTTTTTATCCCCTCCTCCCGTTATTGCGATGGCAAACTTGAATGATTACCAAAAAATCATGGATTTTTTCGGTGTATCTTATACTGCTGCAAAAAACACATTAAATTATATTGAAAGAAGCTATAAAAAAGGATTTCGTTTTTTCTTACCAAATGACCTTTTTAACAATCTTAAGGTATTTTTCAATAAAGTAAGTTATGGCAAGACATGTTTGAAATGTGGTGTTTTTTCATATTTAAAGGATTCTAAGTTTTGTCCTAATTGCGGTAGCCATGAATTTCATAATTTTTTTAAAGGAGCTGATTTTAACATGTACTATCCAGGAATTATTACAAATAAAGAGAACGGTAAAGCATTAGAATGTCCTGTTTGCAGAAATCAGGAAACCGAAATTGAAGGAGAGTATTGCTGTCAATGCGGAACCCATATAGTCAATAGGTGTACTAACCTAGCAAAGGATTGGAATGGCGATTTTTATCATACTTGTATAACCCCTCTTCCTGGCAATTGTAGACATTGTCCTCAATGTGGACAACCTACTACTTTCTTACAAAACGGTTTGCTGAAACAATGGACTGTAGAAAGAGAAATAGAAAAACAACACCAACAAAACCAATTGTTCCTTGCATCTTCTCACTAAAAAACTATTAAACTATAAATTATTGGTGGGCTAAAATGCTCACCTTCTTCAATAGAAAGGATGATTTCGTGTGACTGTGGGCATTTATATTCGCGTCAGTACGCTTGAACAAGCAAAAGAGGGTTATTCCATAGCTGCACAAAAAGAACGCCTTACAGCTTATTGTGTGGCTCAAGATTGGTCAGATTATAAATTTTACGTGGATGAAGGTGCTTCTGCAAAAGACACTAATCGTCCAGAACTAAAAAAACTGTTTGAAGATATTAAAAAGGGCAAAATTCATATGATATTGGTTTATCGCTTAGATCGTTTTACCCGAAAGGTAGTCGATCTGCATGAGATGTTAGCTGAGATGGACAAGTATAACTGCACATTTAAATCAGCGACTGAACCATACGACACTACTACTGCAATGGGAAGAATGTTTATCACTATTGTAGCAGCTCTCGCCCAATGGGAAACGGAAAACCTATCTGAGCGAATAAAAATGGCACTGGAGGAAAAAGTAGCAGGAGGAGAACGCGTAGGCAATATCCCCTATTGTTTTGATTTAGGTGAAGATGAAAAATTGATACAAAACGAAAAGGTCCCTGTTGTTTTAGACATGATCGAAAAACTAAAACAAGGCATGTCAGCAAATAGAATAAGTGAATATTTGGATAAAACCAACAACGATCGAAGGTGGTCCCCAAATGGTGTTTTACGAATTCTACGCAATCCCGCTCTATACGGGGCTACTCAATGGAATGATGCCGTTTATGAAAATACACACGAGGGAATCATTACTAAAGAAGAGTTTATGAAGATACAGCAGATATTAGAGGATCGCTCACTTCACCATAGAAGAGAAGTGAAAAGTATTTATCTTTTCCAAGGCGTTATTACATGTTTTCAATGCGGCAGTACTCTATCCCCTAACCGTTATATACGCCGAAGAAAAGACGGAACCGAATATCAGGGATTAACCTATAGATGTCAATCTTGTGTTGTACACAAAAGAAAATCGATAAGTATAGGTGAGTATAGATTTGTCGACGCTCTGAAAGAATACATGAAAAACGTGGAAATCAAAAATATAGAACCTATCGAAATCGATGATGAGGAGCAAAAATTAACTAATCAGTTGATCCAAATAGAAAGGAAACGAGAAAAATATCAAAAGGGTTGGGCAGCTGATCTAATTAGCGACGATGAATTTACAAAGCTTATGAACGAAACAAGAGATATTTATAATGACTTGAAAGAGAAACTTGAAAAAAATAAAGCCCCAACATTAATGGATACTGAAGTTCTTCGAGAAATAGTATTTACCTTTAATCAAAATTTTAATCTGTTGACGCATGAAGAAAAACAAAAATTCATATCTCAATTTATTAGAAGTATTGATTTTAAACTAATCCCCCAGCCTCCAAAAGAGCCACGTAAAAGCTTAAGAGGTAAGGATTTAGTTGTAATTACCGATGTAGAATTTTATTAGTATTTATGATACGTTAGCAGTTGGTCCTGTAAAAATAATCATCCCATGAGAGTGCATTAATAAAGCTTTTAATTTTTTTGTGAATGTAGGGAATAAGGAAATTTCATCGATGGTTACCGATTGATTTTGAGGTAAAATCCGAATAACTAAACTTTCTTTTAATAATGCAGTAGGTAAGGTTGAAATTCGTAAAGATGTTTTCTTTTGGTGAACATATAAATGGAAGGAGCCGCTTTGAGGTTTTCTTTTTTCACTGATATCCATGGCAGACATAAATTTAAAATGGGAGATAAGCCTTTCACCAATTTCAACTGTTAGTTCCCGATACGGAGTTAGTCTTCCGTTGAAACGAAGTTGGACATGATAATCATCTTTTCTCGGAATGATATGCACATCCGTTGCGTTTAATTTCAACGCTTGATCTAGCAATAAATCTGCTATTTTTTCTATTGTCATATACCATAAGCCACCACCTTTTCTTTTTTTATATTGTTTCGACAAATACTCTTATTTTCCTGCAAAAAATAAGAATTTTTTTGATAAAATTTTTAATCATTTAATTTGATTATTTATCACGTAAATGTCACAAACTAAAATATGAGGTTATTTACATTAGCTATACTTTTCATTTATAATAATAAATTGATGGAGTAAAGGTATAAAAGGAGGGATACATATGGATCGTATGTACAGAGTATTAGGATTTTGGACTGGTATCTTTACAGTTATGCTTTATCTTGGTGACTTAAAAGCTCTTGCATTATTATTCCTAGGACAAACTGCATTTTTTGTTTTACTAAGCTATTTAAAATTATCTGAACGTATGTATATGTATATTTTTGGAGCGTACCTTACTATCTTCTTCGCAGGCTTTACATACTATACTACATTCATACTAGTGCCTGGTGTAGAACACTAAGCTTTACAAAAAAACTCTTGAACATGTTCAAGAGTTTTTTTGTTTACATTGATCATAAAAATGGGTTGTTTCGTTTTTCGTGATCAATAATTGTTTCCGGCCCATGACCAGATAACACCATTGTCACATCAGGTAATGCGAATAATTTGTTTTTTATACTGCTGATTAACTGCTGATGGTTGCCACCAGGCAGATCTGTTCGCCCTACACTATTTTGAAATAAAGCATCCCCTGAAAAAACTACATTTAATTCTTTTACATAAAAGGAAATACTACCAGGTGAATGTCCCGGAGTTTCAAAGACATCGAAACTAAATGATCCAATAGATAGCTTTAATTCTTGGTCAATTAAATGGTCAGCAGGCTCTTGCCGCACAGCCTTTCCCATCATAAATCTTTCAGAACCATTAAGTGCCGGATCTGAAAGCCATGCTGCTTCTTTCTTATGGACATAAACAGGAATATGATATGTATCCCTAATCATATCGACTGCACCGATATGATCAAAATGCGCATGAGTTAATAAAATTGCAATTGGTTTCAATTTTTGTGCATTGATGATAGATTGCAGCTTTTCTCCTTCTTCACCCGGATCAATTACGATGCATTCTTTATTTTCATTTGATAACAAATAACAATTCGTTTGCAAAATCCCTAAAGGAATTCGTTGCCATTTCATACTATTCCTCCAATACCACCAGTCTTCACATCCTATCGTATCAAAAATATAGTAAAAAAAAATAGAATGTATCGTTTTTAGTTTGGGGTATACTAAAACTAATTAAGATTTATATAAGTCAAATAACTTTCACTTTTTCACCTCGACAAATTCAGCTTATAATTGTAGAATATGTATGAGTGCTATTATTAATTTACATACGTAAAAAAGACATTTTTAATTAAGGAAGGGGTCTGTTACAAATGGGTACAGTTATCATTTTTACCTTAGTAACATTACTTGCGTTATTTGGAACAATTAGTGCATTCAAAAATAAAAATCCATTTGGAATCGTTTTTGGACTAATTACGCTAGGTGTATTTGGCTGGTTCACTGTTATGACAGTTATTCACTCAGGATACCCATCAACAATTTAACCTCGTTTTTCACGAAAGAGCAGTATTCTTACTGCTCTATTTTCTTTTCTAATTTCACTAACGGTATGATCTTTTTATTTTGTACGTCTACTAATTTTTCAAACTGAAAGCCATATAAACAAACTTTTCCATTGGGAGAGCATGATAATGGTTCATTGGGTAATTGATCGAACATAACATTTTTAGATTTTTTTAGTATATCGTACTCCATTAACTTAAAGTTCCCCTCATTATCATCTATTGATCTATTTTCATAAGGAACAAAGGTTATGAATTTGTTCTCCTTTATTATAAAATCATGATAAGGGACAAGCCCATCACTAAATTGACCGAAATGGGGAACTGGGAAAGAGTATTGCTCAATCAACGATTCATTGTAGAAATGATACATTGCATTTTCCTTATTTTCGGGATCTAACGTAATCGTCATTAAAAAATGGTTAAATGTATCAAATTGATAAATATTATTGAGCAAAGTTTTTGTTCCTTTTGGATTATTCATTGAATAGGACATGAGCGGAGCGTCCGTTTCGTTAGCTAGTTTATCCCATTTTTGAAAGAGAACTTCATTTTTGCCGAACCATTTAATAAAAGGGTCTGAAAAATTATGTTTCGTTAAAGATTCATTATTTATATCTAAAGTTAATACATTAAATGTCCAATCCTCATAAAAGACCGAAATCGCTAATATATTGGGATTATTTTCATTCCAATCATATGATAGATCAAAAGATTTTACTTCCTTTGAAAAAAGAAGTTTCCCTTTTCTATCCACCATATATAATTTTGCCAAATAAGTTGAAGGAGCGGTTTGAACTAACACTTTCTTATGATTTGGACTAATAATCACATTTTTAATAGGATCATTACTTTTAAAAAGTAATTCACTCGTTCCTGTCTCAAGTTGGTAAGAATAAACATAATTTTTTCTATTTTGATGTTTTATGTACACAACGGTATTATTACTTAGCCATCCTACTATTTTTTCAAATTGATTTTCATTTACCGTTAATGGAATGATTTGATTTATATTTGTTTCCTTTTGTTTCGGCGACTGATTTGATTTTTGTTGTTGGCACCCACATAAGATGAAAGCAATTAGGAACAAAAAAAATAAAATAAAAAAAGAAGTATGCCGTTTTTGTTTTTTCTTCATTGCATTTACCTCTTCTTTCGTATTAGTCATGAAATTAATAAAACCCGCAACCGCGAGTTTTATTATTTACTCTTACTAATTAATTGATTTTTTTCCATAAAACCTAAGCAAATCACCGTAAATGATTTGATCGGAAAAATCAAGCTCATTAGTTGCTTTTTCCACGAATTTTTGACAAGCACTTTTATCTACTTGTTCCCCCGTTTTTTTCGAATAGCATGTATTACTCGACCAAACATATTGATCTGTTACAATTTGACCGTCTCGAAAAACAGCGAAGTTTCGATGTTCCGGTGAAAATAGATCCTCACCGAATTGCAAATCTTTTTTTGTATCAATCCCTAATAAATGAAGAATGGTCGGTCTAATATCAATCTGTCCCGCTACTTCTGTCATCACCTTCCCTTTTCCTTTATCCGTAACGCCAGGAATATGAATAATAAATGGGACTTTTTGAAGCTCGACATTAACTAGTGGAGTGATTTCCTTTCCTAAATATTGACTCATAGCAGTCGTGTGATTATCCGAAATTCCATAATGATCACCATACATGATGATGATTGAATTATCATATAATCCTTCTTCCTTTAATTTATTAATGAATGCCTTAATCGCTTCATCCTGGTAACGCACAGTAGTGAAATAACGATTAACCGTTTTGTCATTCGATGTATACTCATTGATTAGTTTATCTGAATCATCAAGTGTAAAAGGATGGTGGTTCGTTAATGTTAACATCTTTACGTAAAATGGTTTTGGCATATCTTTCATTAAATCTACAGATTGTTCAAAAAACGGAATATCCTTCATCCCCCACCCAACCGAATTATCGTCTGTTATGTCGTATGAACTGGATGAATAGAATTGTTGATAGCCCAATGATTTATACATTAGATCGCGATTCCAAAAACTTTTATTATTGGCATGCATTCCAGCAGTATAATAGCCATTCTCATTTAATCTTTCCGCCATTGAATGATATTCATTTCCCGCATGAGTAAAGAATACTGCCCCTCTATTCAAGGGATAAAGTGAATTTTCTACTAAAAACTCAGCATCGGATGTTTTTCCTTGACCTGTTTGGTGGTAAAAGTTATTAAAATAATAACTGTCTTTAATAAACTTATTTAAATATGGTGTAATGACTTGGCCGTTAACCTTTGAATTGATAACGAAGCTTTGGGTTGATTCAAGTGAGATGAGAATAACATTTCTATTTTTAGCTATACCAAATAATTCTTTATTTGGTTTCACATAATTGGCTCTTACATAATTTTCAACTTCCACTAAGTTACTTCCATCGGCTAATGCTTTTTGCGCTGACGTTTTCGATTGCAGGAAAATATCGTATATATGATAATTAAACGATCCAATATTTTTCACTAAAATTTCTCGATCGAATGTGCGTGATAGTAATTGAGGTCGTTCTGCTTCTGAAAGGCCTAAGTTTAAAAAAAGGGTTGCTGCAGTCACAAGAAAGTAAGCTCTTCGATTAACACGAGAAGGTGAGTGAAAGTTGATCCATTTTGGTTTCAGTTTGATGACAACAAGTAAAAGGAAAAGGTCGATGAAATAGACAAAATCCCACCAATTTATTTCGGCTAACGCACTATCACCTAAATCGGAAAAATTATTCGTTTGAAACAAAACTGGCAATGTTAAAAAATCAGAGAAAAACCGATAAAACACAACATTTGCATAGATAATAAAGGATAAAAGAAAGCTCATGACAAAAATGTAGATGTTTCGAATTTTTTCCGACTTAAAAAACAGTGATAAACCAAAAATAAAAAATAAAAAACTCGCCGGATTAATGAATAAAATAAGCTCCTGCATCCAGTTTTCAATTTTCATATGGAATCCAGTCTTATAGACAATATATGTTTTCATCCATAGAAAAATAGCCGCGACAATGGGGAATAAAAACGTTATTTTTTTTGAGTTTAACATGTAAATATGAAAACCTCCCTCTTACTTGAAATGAAGAGAAAATCAAGTAAGAAAAATGTTATTTAACAAAAAAACATTTTCGAAATTTATTTACCCCGTATAATAGACGTCCAAAACCAAGAAAAAGTTGCAAGTTTGTCCAAGTTTCTTAAGATTTATTTGCTTTTTATTAACCAAGCCGCGCCAATTACTCCTGCATCATTGCCTAATGTTGCTAAGTGAAGTGAAGTTGATTGAGCAACCGTTGAGAAAGCAAATTTTCGAAAATAGGTGGAAATTGGCGCAAGCAATGTATCTCCAGCTTTTGAAACTCCACCCCCGATAACGATTTTTTCCGGATTTAAACTATTTCCTATATTCGCAAGTGTCAAACCTAAATAAAATGCAACTTGATCAACAATTTTCTTTGCTAATTGATCATTCTCGTTTGCACAATCAAATACATCCTTCGCACTTAGACGGCCCTGTTTGGCAAATATGTCTTTCATACGGGAATCATTCTTATATGTATGTAAGTTTTCTGTTGCTATTCGTGAAATACCGGTTGCAGAAGCAACTGTTTCCAAACATCCGGTTTTTCCACAATTACATGGTGATCCATTCTCAGGGATAACAGTAATATGTCCTATTTCACCTGCTGCCCCTTTTACCCCGTGGACAATCTGCTTATTAACAATGACTCCACCACCGACACCCGTACCAAGTGTCACACATAGTAGATCTTTAGCACCTTGTCCTGCACCTTTCCACATTTCACCAAGCGCTGCACAGTTTGCATCATTGTCAATAGCAACTGGTAAACCGGTCAATTCACCTAAAGCTTGAACAACTGGTAAATTATCTTCCCAGCCAAGATTTACAGCTTCGTAAATAATACCTTTTTTCAAATCAACTGCACCTGGCACACCGATTCCAATTCCTAGAAGAATTTCCTTTTCTTTATTTAGTCTTTCTAATTTTTGGTCAATTGAATCAGAAATATTCTTTAAAATATTTTTCCCCTTTTCTGAATTATCCGTATCAATTTCCCATTTGTGAACAATATCACCATTTTCATTTATAAAAGCTAATTTCGTTGTCGTTCCACCTAAATCAATTCCTGCAATCCATTTCTCTGTCATTTCTTCTTCCCCCTTACAATTTTTTGCAGTTTCGCATTTCCTGACGCAATACTAAAATGGCCGTCGTAAATACGTCACTGTCGATTAATTGCAATTTATATAATTCTCTTATTTCTATCTCCATTAATTTTATATCTCCTAAACGATCCCCTACATAAATAATGATTCCATATTTTTTTAATAACTGCTGTTCATCGTAAAACGTTTTCAAAACTCCACACCCTTGTATTTACATAAACTCCACAATTATTAAACAGTATAAAATATATTTAGATAATGAACAAGTTCCGAAACTATTAAAAATTAGTAAGCATAAATACAAAACGTTCACGTATATTGAAATAAAAATGGACAACCGAAGGATGAGAAAGCATGAAAAAGAAATACGCTATCGTTATAGGCATTTTTATCGTTATTCTTTTCCTAATCATAAAAACAGCTAAACATCCCGTACAAGAGACAATCACCTTTTTTCCTCTTCATAAAAACGCTCAATTTATTGATGCCGAAACGATGCTTACCCTTATACCTAATAAACAAAACAAATCAAAATACAAAATCGAATACGAGATATATTCAAAATTAGATCGAAAAGCATACTTAAGGCAAGATATCGGATTGCTATTTAAAAACGGAAGATTAATCAAACCAATTGGGATAAAAAAATGGCAGCAACATTCTTCAAAATTAACTTTAAATGATACAGTCAATGAAAAGGATAGTGGGTATTATGAAGCGATTTCTTTCCATTACGGTGAAATCCAAGAAAAGGGCATGATCAGCAGCGTTCAAAGAATGTCGTTCGATAAGCTCTATGTGATTGATTCAAAATTTACACCAAACTTACTATCTTTCCATTCAGCTGCAACAAAGGAGGAAAAGCAGTGGGAAGATACATTTAATCAAATGAATGAAAAACAATTAAATCAATTATGGAAACAAGCTATTTCTAAGCTGGGAATTAACCGTAGTCAATATCGGACCATTCCTTTAAGCTCACTACCTAATTATAATGATCGGCCACTGCCTGGATTTACAAAAAATAAGTCACAGGAAATTATTGGGAAACTTTGGGAAGGTTTATATAAAAATTATTTACTAGGGATAAAAAAAGAGGACGGAACTTCCGAATCATTAATTGGAAGTACAGTCCCGCTTTTATTATTTAATAAAAACAACAAAGAATTATTAATTATATTTATCACTAAATCTCAGGAACCTTATCTTTTAAAACAAATCATTAACTAGCTTGATTCATTTTGTTCAGCAGTTCTTCATATTTCTTATCTTTAGAGAATTCTAATGCTTTTTGAACGAGCTCTTTTGCTTTTGTAAAATTGCCCTCGTTCGCATACAATAATGCTAGATTATAATATGCCTGATGAAATTTCGGATCTAGTTCGATCGTCTTTTGCAGATGTTCTTTTGCTTTCTCCAATTTTTGAAGTTGAATTTCAGAATATGAAAGCTGAAAATAAGTTACTGCATCGCCCTTACCTTTTTCGACTAACTGATTAAGCAATTTATAAGCATCTTCGTAGTTTTCATCATTTAATTTTTGTTGGGCGAGGCCGTTAATAACTTCCGGAGATTCATTGTTGAAACCCATAAATAATAAACCGCCAGTCACAATTGCAGCCAGTAAAAGTGCTCCAATTTGAGTAAACCATTTGTGTTGCTTTGGAAAATGAACAATTGCCGCTGCAAGAAATCCTCCGACAAGTCCACCGAGATGACCATAATTATCAATTCCCGACACACTAAATCCAAACACGAGATTAATGATGATGACTATGATCACATTCATACCCATTGTTCGGAAAAATAATTTCGGATTTGCTGCACCAATATACAGCAAGGCACCAAAACAGCCGAATATTGCACCACTTGCCCCGGCAGATAGATGACTACTGAATAAGAAACTAGCTAGTACTCCGGCAAATCCTGAGAAAAGATAGATCCAAACAAATCTAATCCGGCCGAAAATTTGCTCTACTGTCGGTCCTAAATAATATAAGGCTAATGAATTCATTAGGATATGAAGAAACCCAATGTGAAGAAAAATCGGCGTAATAAACCGCCACCATTCCCCTTCTAATATTAACGGATTAAATTTCGCGCCGTACCGAATCAAATTTTCTTGATTATTACTTCCACCTGTCATTTCCAATAAAATAAACATGGCAATTTGAATCGCAAGAAACACATAGGTGAAAAATGGTTTGCCATTTTCAAAAAACTGTTGTTCTTGCTTTGACTTTGAAACCACATTCGTTAGTACTGCCGATTTTAATTCCATGACATCTTGGTCTTCATACTCATCATTTAATTGAATAGTGATGTCATCATTAAGTATTTTCGATACATGTGATATACCATTTTCAACGTTTTCTTGGTCGATTATCACACTATGTAATAACGTTTTCTTATTGACTTGTATGGGACGTTGAATATAAGATTCAAACTCATCTACTGGTAAATGCATACTGATATATATGTTTAAAACATTTAGTTGACGCTTCATTAAATGTTTTCGGATATTTTCTGCTTGTACTGCACTATGATGGACATCACGCTGTAGTTTTTTTCCCCAATCCAAATCACTTCGCAATAGTCTTATTACTTGGGCATGTTTATTTGTTGTATCCTCAAGCCATAATTCATTATGATCCTCACTCATATGCATTAAGGAATAGCCTTTATCTGTAAATATTCGAGCTAATTTCCAAAATAAATAATCTTCTCTATTGCTCAACAATACTCCTCGCTTTCCCTTTTGAATAGTACATTGTATTAACTATAACGAAAAAACAGACGAACTGTAAAGTATTTCATTACTTGACAGTTCGTCTGTTTTTTATAAGATCCTTCTTTTATTTAAATGTACTTTGTAGGATCCTTGTTTTAAATCCCGGGATATTCATTGCAATTTTGATACCCATTTTTCTAATCCAGTAGCTTCCAAGTAAGAAGTTCAACAATTTATAACGATACTTAAAAACACTATAAACAATTAATCCTGATAATAACCATTTAAAGATACTATTCACTATGACATACCCTCCATTTCATACCAAACCACTAAACTCAATATGAATATGTTTATAGTGTGTCTTTAAAAATATACTTTATTCAGAACAAAGAATTGTTTCATTTTCAGTTATTATTCTTTGGACAGGAATATCATGTTTTTCAATAGGGAGCTCTGATTGTATTTGTGATGAAAAGGCTAATGAGATTGTCATCCCTTGATAGTTATGCAAAAAGCGATCGTAATAACCGCCACCAAAGCCAAGTCGATAACCATTACGAGTGAATGCGATCCCCGGAACGATAATTAGATCCAACTCTTCTTTCTTGACTTCAGTTGTTTGACCATCAATTGGTTCAAAAAGGCCAAAATACACGCTTTCTAATTGTTTAAAAGAAGTAATTTCTTTAAACACCATTTCTTTTGTTTTTGGTATGCATTTTGGAACGACCATTCGTTTTCCTACTTCCCATCCTTTACGAATAATTTGCCATGTATCAACTTCAGGGAAACGAGATAAAGTGATGGCAACAGTAGATGCAGCATTAAATTTTGGATGTCCAAATAATTGTTTAGCAATTAAATAGGAGTTTTGTTCATATGTACACCGATCAATTGATGATAAATCTTTTTTTAGACATTCTCGCAACTCTTTTTTCTCCACTTTCTTCCCTCCACAAAAAATGATAAAAAAAAGCAGCGGGAATTCCCGGCTGCTTACTTTGTTTCGCGATGTACTGTTGCACGTTTTTCTCTTGGACAGTATTTTTTAAGCTCAATACGGTCTGGATTATTACGCTTATTTTTTGTTGAAATATAGTTACGCTCACCGCAATCTGTGCAAGCTAATGTTATATTCACACGCATGTTTATCCCTCCAAACTTCATTGCATTCATTACTATTCATACGACTTTTCTATAATATCATTTTTCTAGTTGAATTGCTAGTATGATTTTTTCTTATCGTTTTTATGACATGAAATGTTCACTAATTAGGCGAATGGGCAAACCTTCCAAAATAATAATTCATCATATTGATGGAAGTAATGGCTTGTTTATGCTATAAATGAAAAGAGCAAAAATGAAAGGGTGAGGTTATGAGTACACTAATTATATTGTTGCTCATTTTATCTATCTTGTTGTTTATTATTTCCTTTTTTCAAAAGGATCATTCCACAAACTTAAAAAAAGAAGTAGAAGATCTATCTATGAATCTCTACCAAGAAACCTATCAAATAAATAAACGGATAAAGGTTTTAGAGGAAGAATTGCTAGTAGATGATCAACTTATGAAAAAAGAATTGTCTAAGTCAGCGAAACCTGTTGTAAATGAAATATTAAAAAACCAAGTAATCGCATTATTTAAACAAGGGTTAACTGTTGAGCAAATAGCTAAACAGTCAGCATTAGCTCAATCAGAAGTAAAAAATGTCATTGCTGACTTTTTAGATCAGTAATGGAAGCGGGTGAGAATGAATGAGCAAACAAACAACGAGAGCCTTCGCACTCGGACTTTTACTTTCGGCTATACTAATCCTCGTATTCAAACCGTTTGATACTGTACATAAGGAAAGTACCGTTAAAGAAGGCTATGAACAGATAAAGAAAACAGATCTTAAACAATTACAACAAGAAAAAGCGCAATTAGAAGAAAAATACAATGCTCTTTTAGCGAAAAATAATGATAAAGCAACAAGTGAAGAAAAAAATCAAGCATCATCTAAAAAAGATGAAAAACAAAATGATGGAACTATTAAGTATCGCATCACGATTAAGTCTGGAATGAGTCCTTACGAAATTGCTGAACAATTAAAATCAGCGAAAATCATTAAAGACGATGACAAATTTGTCCAATATTTAATCAAACATAAATATCATGAAAAAATCCAGTTAGGTAAATTTGATGTTACCAATAAAATGGATTTCAAAAAGTTAGCAGTAGTCCTTACGAAAGGAAGATAATAATACACAAAAAACCACTNNAGTGGTTTTTTGTGTATTATTCTGATTGCTTTTCTTTCGCACTTTTAATATTTTCAACTTTTTTTGTTGATGTTGCTTTATCTAAACCATCTTTTTCTCGTTTTTCTTTTAATTCAAAATAAGCTTTAAACACTTCATCTGCTATCTCCAAATTGACGTGTGTTTTATCAGTTGTTGACCATGGCACTACTACTGATACCGCAATTTCGGGATTATCATATGGAGCATACCCAGCGAATGTTACGTTCCAAAGCATAAGGCCTGGATTGTGTGAAACAGGTCCATCATAAAGAGCTTGGGCTGTACCCGTTTTCCCAGCAATTTTATATTTTTTATTTTTAATTGTTCCGTATCCTGTTCCAAGTGGATCATTCACTACTTGCTCTAGTCCGAGTTTCACACGGTTAATCCACTCGTCTTTCATATCAACCTTATTTAGAACCTTTGGTTTAATTTCTTGAATAACCGGACCCATCTCATCCATTTTACTATTTGGTTCGCGAATTTCTTTTGCAATATGTGGCTGAACTCGATACCCACCGTTTGCAATAGTTGACATATATTGTACAACTTGCAATGGTGTGTATGTGTCATACTGCCCAATAGCAAAGTCCAATACTTTCCCTGCTTCGGGTGGTATTTGTCCGACACCGAAGCCGATTTGTTCACCAGGTAAATCAATTCCTGTTTTCACACCTAAACCAAATTGAGCAAAGTTTTTCCTAAACTTTTCAATTGCAGCCACTTTATCGATGCTTAAAGGGCCATTTGGAATATATGTTTGTTGTCCTCCTAATTTCATTGCTGTTAAAAACATATATACGTTTGAAGATCTTTTCAATGCATAAAGATCATTTATTGGTCCAAATCCTGACGTATTCCAAGATTTTTTTACTTTTGTATGCAGGAAATTCAAAGGTCTATCATTCAATACATCTCCCGGTGAAATCGCACCAGTTTGGTAACCCGTTAATACCGTTGCACCTTTGACGACGGATCCCATTGAATACGATGTCGTCATATTTCCCAATGCATAATCATTAATATCGGTTTTTCCCGTTTTTTTATCCCGCTCATATTGTTTACCAGCCATCGATAAAACTTCCCCTGTATATGGGTTCATAACAGTAACAAATGCTCTATCCATATAGGGCTGACCTATTCTCGCACTACCTAATTTTTCTTTAATAATTTTTTCAACTTTACGTTGTAAATCGATATCAATAGATAAGACTAAATCGTCCCCTCTTTTTCCCTCTCTTACTACTTCAGAATCTAGTACGTTTCCCACTTTATCTGTAACATTTTTAACTTTCTCCTTTTTCCCTTGCAAAATATCCTCATACTGGTATTCGATATAGCTTTTCCCAACACGATCGTTTCTACTATAATCGCGTGCTAAATAATAGTCGACCAAATCCTTGGGCAAGCCTTCTTTCGAGGATGAGATTTTTCCTATTACCGATCCTAATGTTTCATTGCCTTCTTTGTCCTTGTAAACATTATAACGGTCCCAGTCAGTAGTTGTATCTACACCAGGTAATTTATCAAGATTTTCACTAACAACAGCAAATTCTTTTGCGGTAACATTTTTATTTTTGATGACTTGAGGCGATAACGGATAACCTCCAATCATTTCTCGATAAATCGCTAATACTTCCAATTCTTGTTTGGTGAAAGAATTGAACTCTTTTTCGGTAATTCGATCAAGTGTTAATTTATAAATTTTCGAATTATCATTTTTTAATTTTTTAATTTCTGCTTTTGAAACTTTCGCCTCTGCTTCATCAGGATGTTTCAAAATCCAAAAATCTTTTTTGTCTCTTTCTGTTATCGCTTTGAAATCCGCTTTTGTGTCTTTTTTGATTAGCTTAGCTAAATCTTCCGCGACCTTTAATATATCTTCTTGTTTAATATTTTTCGGTCTCGTATATGTGATTGCATTTAACGGTTTGTTTCCAACAACAATTTTTCCATTTCTATCTAAAATTTTTCCTCTTGGGACTGATGTATTAACCGTTACATTCTCTTTTCTATCAATTTCCCGCTTGTAATCATCTCCGTAAACAATTTGGACAATCCCAAGTCGAAGAATTAGGAGAGAGAAGAGTATAAAGACTACAAAAAATAATATATTCATTCGTAAGGAGACAAACGCTCTTTTTTTCTTTTTCGTTTTCTTCAAATGACAAAACCCTCCCACTTTTTACATCACTCTACATTTTAACGGAAAGACAAGAGAATTTCTATAAATTAAATGCAGAAATATAAGGAAAGAGCTTTATTTTATTCTTCATAAAATAAATTAGAAAAAGAGCCTAGAATATCTAAGCTCTAAAAAAGTAATGATTTGTTTATTCTGAACTAGAATCATCTATTTTATTTTGTTCTTTTTCTGCCTTTTTTATATTTATTATTTTATTAGGAGAATTTGTATCCTTTTTCTCACGTTTCTTTTTCAAATCAAAATATGCTTTAAACACTTCATCCGCTATATCTAAATTTGGATGCATTTTATCTGTCGTAGACCAAGGAACAACAACAGAGAGGGCGACTTCAGGATTGTCATACGGTGCATAGCCGGCAAATGTCAAGTTCCAAAGCATCAACCCCGGACTATGGGGAACGGGGCCATCATAAAGCGCTTCTGCTGTTCCTGTTTTTCCTGCGATCTTTAATTGCTTATTCTTTATTGATTTACCGGTTCCATTCGGGTCATTTACAACTAATCGTAGACCTGCTTTTACACGCTTGATCTCCTCTTCATTCGCCCCTATTTTATTTAATACATTCGATCCAAGCTCGTGGGCTACTGGACCAAGTTTATGAATATCATCACTTGGTTCGCGAATTTCTTTAACTAAATGGGGCCTGATCCGGCTTCCGCCATTAGCAATCGTAGAAATGTATTGAACTAATTGCAACGGTGTATACGTATCAAATTGACCGATTCCGAAGTCCAATACATTACCGGCGAAATCTGGAATCCTTCCGCCAAACCCGACTTGCTCACCAGGAAGATCGATCCCTGTCTTGACTCCTAATCCGAATTGCGCAAAATTATACCTTAATGTATCGATTGCTTTTACTTTATCGATACTAAGTGGTCCATTAGGAATATAATATTGCTGACCGCCAATTCTCATCGCTAATTTAAACATATAAACATTGGAAGATCTCTTTAACGCATATAAGTCATCAATATCTCCAAAAGCTGACGTACTCCAAGAACTTTTTGATTTCGTATCTTTAAATACTAAGGGCTCATCTCTAATGACCCTATTATTCATTGTAATTGCCCCGGTTTGGTAGCCTGTCAAAACCATTGCTCCCTTTACAGCCGAGCCCATCGCATAAGAGGTAATCATATTTCCTAAAGCAAAATCATTATATTCTCTCGCACCCGTTTTTTCATTTGTTTCTCGTAGTTTTCCTGCCATTGCTAATATTTCACCTGTATTCGGATTCATTACTGTGACAAATGTTCGATCCAAATAAGGTTGCGATAAATGGGATAATTTATTTGTAATAATTTCTTCAACCTTTTGCTGAAATTCCATATCAACAGATAACACTATATCATTTCCTCGTTGGCCTTTTCTGACAACAACCGAATCAATGACTTTTCCGGATTTATCCATTTTGTTTTCGATTTTTTCTTTTTTACCTCTTAGAACATCTTCATATTGATATTCTAAGTAACTTTTCCCAACACGATCATTACGGCTATACCCCAATGCTGTGTAATATTCCGCTTTTTCACTAGGTAAACCTTCTTTTGTTGTAGTGATTTTCCCTAAAATTGTTGCAAGTGGGGCAAATCCATCAATTTTATAACTATAATAGCGGTCCCAATCCGTTGTTATATCAACTCCTGGTAATGCATCCAAGTTTTCAGCAATTATCGCTATTTCTTCTTTTGTCACATTTTTATTTTTAATAATTTGTGGTGTCAGCGGATATCCGCTTAACATTTCTCGATAGATTGCCAGTACTTCAAGATCTTTCTTCGAAAAGGAATTTATCTCTTTTTCAGTAATTCTTTCTAACATGAGACGATAAATTTCTTTATCATACTCTTTTTCAGCTAATTTTTTTTGCTTTAAACTTTTTTCATCTTGTTTCGTAATTTTACTTTTTGCCTCATTTTGATGGTGTAAAATCCAAAAATCTTTACGATCTCTTTCAGTAATTGCCTTAAGGTCTTCTTTTGTATCTTTTTTAATGAATTCAGCCAATTTTTCAGCAATTTCAAGCATCTCTTCTGGTTTAATAGATGTTGGCCTTGTATATGTAATCGCCTTTAGCGGTTTATTTCCAACGATTAAATTTCCGTTTCTATCTAATATTTTTCCCCGTGGAACTGGTATTTGAATCGTCACGTCACTTGTTTTCTTTATCTCATTTTTATACTTTTCCCCGTGGACAATTTGGACAACCCCTAATCGAAAAATAAGTGACGAAAATAAAAGAAAGACAACAAAAAAGATAATATTCATTCTAACAGGAACGACTAACTTCTTTTTCTTCTTTTTCTTCTTTTTCATTTATTAATCCCCTTTTCCTCTATTTACCTTTATTTCATTGTAAAGGAAAAGTCCGACTAATTGAATAAAAATTTTAAATAAATAAAAAAAGGCATGAAATATTGCCTTTTTTTACGATACAGATATTTATGTAGACACTCTTTTTAAAAGAAATGAAACACAAATATATCCAGCACCTAAAATCATGAGCAAGTAGGGAATGCTTTGTTTATCATTAAAAAAAGTAATCGCTCCTATAAAGGCTAAAATTGATACAATTCTACCGGTATTTAAAAACAATTCGCGAACGACAATATATTCAATTCTAGCTTCAGCCGCCTGCCACCCTCTGCCGATTACGTCATATGTCATTGAAATATATGGCACTAGAATAATCGGATATGCGATCGCAATTACAGCTGCATATATCAATAATCTGACGTAACTAAAATCAAATACGATAATAAATATTCCCGCATATAAAAGGAATCCCCCTAACAGTATCGCTCTTTTTCGATATTTTCTTTTAATAAGTCGAGTAACTAAAGAATACCCTAAAAACGATATTCCTGAATTAATAAGCCCGAACGCGCCTAATGCAAATTCACTGCCTGTTGAGACAAAAACAAATACAGAAATAATAAATGCAAATATTCCATCTCGTAATCCTTGAAAAAAATGTGCATTTGTTATTAATCGCCAATTTCGATTATTTTTTCTCTCACCTAATATTCGAGTAAGCAAATATCTTCCATGAGCAGGACGCCTTTTAATAAAAAAGCTTAAAACAACAGCTAATGCGAAAAGTGTAAGTGAAAACCCAAAAACAATGGTATATCCAATATTGGATGAAAAACGTGAAATAATAAATCCGGCTAAAATGGGACCGATCATTCCACCACATGAAGTAAGGCTACCTAAAAATCCATTAAAAAAATCTCTCGTTTCAGGTTCAGTTATTTCAAAGGTAAGCACATTAAACGCAAGCCAATAAAAACCATATCCAATCCCTAGTAGACCACCTAATACAACTAAATAGTGTGATGCATGACTACCGAAAAACAGTACAGATAAATAAAACAATGCTAAAAAAATAACACCAATTCGCAGCACAATGACCCTATCTACCTTCTTCGCCCATCTCCCAGCTAAAATAAATGTGAGCGGCTGAAAAACAACAACTGAAAGATTGTAAATGGCTAAATCAATAAACTCCCCTGATTGTTTCCATAAATAAATATTTACAAACGTATTAGATAAAGCCACACTTAATGAGTATATTCCTCCGATATAGAGTAACAAAGATAAGTCTTTTGTTAATTCTATTTCACCTAACCATTTTCGAAATATCATGATAAACTCCCCTTTTTCATCCTTTATAGCTTTTGAAAAAGGAGTGACATTATACATTTTTCTATTCGTTATCTGTGCAATAAAAAAAGCACCGGAAGATTCCAATGCTTTTTTATTTATTATTTTGCAGCAGCGTATAATTTTGCAACTTCATCCCAGTTTACTACATTCCAGAATGCTTTAATGTAGTCAGGACGGCGATTTTGATAATTTAAGTAGTATGCATGCTCCCAAACGTCTAAGCCAAGGATAGGAGTTTTTCCTTCCATTAATGGATTATCTTGGTTTGGAGTGCTAGTTACTTCTAATTCACCATTATTAACGACTAACCAAGCCCAACCTGATCCAAAGCGGCCAGCGCCAGCAGCAGCAAATTCTTCTTTAAATTTATCTAGGCTGCCAAATTTTTTATTAATTGCATCTGCTAATTCACCAGTTGGCTCTCCGCCTCCGTTTGGAGAAAGAAGTTTCCAGAATAATGAGTGGTTTGCATGTCCGCCACCATTATTACGAACTGCAGTACGCTTTGCTTCAGGAACTGCATCAAGATTTGCAATTACTTCTTCTACGGATTTGCTAAGTAGTTCTTCATTTCCTTCAAGTGCTGCATTTAAGTTCGTTACATATGTGTTATGGTGTTTTGTGTGATGGATATTCATTGTTTCTTTGTCAATATGAGGCTCAAGAGCGTCATATGCATAAGGTAATTGTGGTAATTCAAATGCCATGGTAAAATTCCTCCCTATGTAAATGTTTTGAATCAAAGTGATTCATGTAATTTCAATTTAAGATTACCAAAGTTATAAGTAGCAGGCAAATAAATTGCCTAGTTTTTCTAAAAATTTTTCAACGACTAGATACTAATAAAAAAATAAACGACCATTACGAGTTGAATTAACCCTTTCACGACCACACTACTAACGAAACCGATTAGTGACCCCATTCCAATTTTCATCGCCTTAATAAACGGCGTCCGGTTTACAATCAACTCCCCGATTACTGCGCCTAAAAAAGGGCCAATCAAAATTCCTATAACTGGGATAATAAAGGGGCCAACTAACAATCCAATTGTACTCCCCCACACCCCGGCTTTCGATCCTCCGAATTTTTTTACACCAATTAGATTGGATAGATAGTCTGCTCCAAAAAGTAAAATAACAAACAAAATTTGAATTGTCCAAAAAAGCCAATTAAATGAATGAAAGGAAAAAAATAAGCCGTATAATATAAAGGAACCAAAAAGAAAAAGAACACTAGGAATGATTGGATAAATTAAACCAATAAAGGCAACAAGCATCATTACAATTATGATCGTCCAGTATAGCCAGTCCATAACTAACACCTCTTCTTATAATATTATGCTTTTATTTCTCAATGTTTTTACGTATTTCAAATGACATTTACTAAAAAAAAACCTACAATGATAAATAGTTGTACATATTATAGGAAAATGCAAAAAGGAAGTGACGATTGTTTTGAATATTTTTCAACGTTTTGTTAAAAGTCTTTATTCCCCTAAAGATATTGCAAAATATCGCTTTTTAGGAATCGGAAAAACGATTTTGTACGTTTTTTTACTTATGTTTTTATCCACTTTACCTGGATTATATCATTTTTCAAAAATGACAATTACTGCATTAAATGAAGGTAAACAAATCTTTATGGAAGAATTGCCTCCATTTCAAATTGAAAATGGAAATCTTACATCAGATATTAAAGAACCCTTTACATTGCAAAAGTCCGATTTTCAAATCATACTCGATCCAACTGGAAAAATCTCCAGGCAAGATATTGAAAAAGAAGGAAATGTTGTCGCATTACTTAAAAACGAATTCGTTGTTGTAAACGATCGAAATGCCCAAAACTTTCCTTATTCAGCCCTTGAAGGGATGAAATTACAAAACAAAGATATTGATAAATTTTTGTCTTCTATAAACGGAGTACTTTGGATTGTATTACCCATCGTATTTATTATTATGTACTTATTTACCTCTGCTATAGGATTTATTAAAATTTCAATTTTCGCAGGCATTGGAATTTTATTTGCAAGGACATTTGACAGAAACCTCCAATATCGAAATAGCTGGAGAATTACTGCCCACTGTATTACCTTACCTACCGTATTTTTTGCATTAATGGATGCATTAAAAACAGTCGTTCCGGGTGGATTATTAATCAACTGGATTATTTGTTTAATCTTCCTTTATTTAACCGTTAGAGAGATTCCGAAACCTAAAGTTAAAGCGTAGAATTGAAAAACTGACATTCAAGTCAGTTTTTTTCCTTTTTAGTCATAAGCAGTTAAGGACAAGCATATATATGACAAAAAGGAGGCGCTAATCTTGAAAAAATTCCTAGCATTCGTCGCAGTAATTATTATTATTTATAGTGTCTATATTGATATCAATTTCGGAACCATCCCTGTTGTTTCGCAAACAACAGTAAAATCAGAAAAGAACGCAACGATAGAAAAGCCTGCTCCATATATAAATAAGAAAGTGAATCCCGGTGACACCGTTTTGTCCATCGTGGAAAAAATCAATAAATCTCCATTAACCGTTCCGATAAAACAAGTAATCATTGACTTCAAAAAATTTAATCATAATATCGCACCCGAGGAAATTCAAATTGGTCAGGTTTACAAATTTCCAATATATAAATAAAATGACGAACTTCATTTCCTTGTCAATTACCGTCAAATATTGATACAATACATTTGTTATAAATTAAAATACAAACTGATTTGTACTTAATAAAGGAGCGAATTACCCTTGGGTGAAATTATACATCGTTCAAAAACACGCCCCGTTAAGGTTGGTAATCTAACTATCGGGGGAAGCAATGAACTTTTTATTCAAAGTATGACAACAACAAAAACACATGACGTGGAAGCAACAGTTGCCCAAATTAAACGTTTGGAAGAAGCTGGTTGTCAAATTGTTCGGGTTGCATGTCCAGACGAACGTGCAGCTGAAGCAATTCCTGAAATAAAAAAGCGAATCAATATTCCATTAGTTGTTGATATTCATTTTGATTATCGTCTCGCCTTAAAAGCAATTGAAGGCGGTGCGGATAAAATACGTATTAACCCCGGAAATATTGGGAAACGCGAAAAAGTAGAAGCAGTTGTTAAGGCGGCTAAAGCAAAAGGTATACCTATACGTATAGGTGTAAATGCGGGAAGTCTTGAAAAACAATTTTTACAAAAATATGGTTATCCTACTGCAGATGGTATGGTTGAAAGTGCTTTGCACCATATAAAAATTTTAGAAGATCTCGATTTCCATGATATTATTGTCTCAATGAAAGCATCCGATGTGAATTTGGCAATTGAGGCGTATGAAAAGGCTGCTCGCGCTTTTGACTATCCTTTACACTTAGGAATTACCGAATCCGGAACACTTTTCTCCGGAACTGTAAAAAGTGCTGCAGGTTTAGGAGCTATCTTAAGCAAAGGTATCGGTAATACTTTACGTATTTCTTTAAGTGCCGACCCAGTCGAAGAAGTAAAAGTAGCTAGAGAATTGTTAAAAGTGTTCGGGCTATCTTCCAATGCAGCGACACTGATTTCATGCCCTACTTGTGGAAGAATCGAAATCGATTTAATTAGTATTGCCAATGAGGTTGAAGAATATATTTCAACGATTAAAGCACCAATTAAGGTATCAGTATTGGGCTGTGCCGTAAACGGTCCTGGTGAAGCCCGTGAAGCGGATATTGGAATCGCGGGGGCTCGTGGTGAAGGTTTGCTTTTCCGTAAAGGAAAAATCGTAAGAAAAGTCCCTGAAGAAACAATGGTTGAAGAATTGAAAAAAGAAATTGATCTAATTGCTGAAGAATATTATAAGAAACAAGAAAGTGAACAAAAAGCATAGAAAAGTGCGGAGTGAATCCGCACTTTTCTTTTTATAACAGCTCCCACATTTATGGTAGTGATTAAGATATAAACATTAAAAAAATGGTAGTACGAATATCCCAATAATAAGAGAAACAACACCTATCCCTATACTCCATGCACCTAATGTTGTGGCGTTCCTTCTTCTTGCAACAAAACCAAGAATGATCCCTACGGCCCCTAATACTACTGGTAAGAAAAATAGGGATAGAACTGATAAAGCTAATGCAGACCAGCCAATAACTTTCCCACTTACATGAGCATGTTCATGGTCCTTATCTTCATCGCGATCACGATCGTTACTACGATCCCAAGAGACAGGTGCAGCTATTTCAGCAGCCGTTTCTTCACGATACTCATGATTATCTTTTTCATCATAATGATTTTCTTCTAGCTTGTCGTAACGCTTTTCATCATTCATAATATCCCTCACTTTCGAATCGTAAGAGCAGGAGCATTATTATTGTGTACTGAATGTTATTGTTTCATCATAACAATCTTTTCCAGCAATGAATGATGTAATTTTTGTTCAGTTTCATAATAGTATGATACACTTTTTATGGTGTAAATTTTTATTGAGCTTATAAAGGAGTAGTTATTTGATGAAAATGAAATTTGGAATCGACATTGACGGAACTGTAACCCACCCAAATTCTTTACTTCCCTATATAAATGAAGCGTTTCAATTACAATTAACTTTAGATGATATTACAGAATACGAACTCACAAATGTCATTGACGTTGACCCAAAAGCTTTTTATGAATGGTTTGTTAAAACAGAACCGAGGATGTATGGTGAATCACCGCTTGCTAAAGGGGCAAAAGAAGTTTTAACAAAATGGAAAGAAAAGTTTGAGCTATATTTCATAAGTGCGAGAAGTTCGAATTTAATCGACGTTACAGAAAATTGGTTTAATACAAATGATTTATTTTACCACCACATTGAATTAATCGGATCACATAATAAAGTAGAAGTAGCAAAAAAATATCAGGTTGATCTCTTTTTTGAGGATAAACATGACAATGCAGTAATGATACATGAACAATTACAAATACCAGTTATTTTATTCGATACACCTTATAATCAAGATCCTATTCCTGAAGGAGTCGTTCGGGTAAAAAATTGGCATGAAGCTGAAATATGGGTAGAAAAATGGTTGAAGATGAAAAGTAAAGTAACAAACTAAGTATAAATAAAAAATCATAAGACAGGATCTTATGATTTTTTATTTTATGCAATCCGGACATTTTCCATAAATTTCAAATTTATGACCTGAAACATTATATCCTACTAAGTCTTCATCCAAAATATTCATCGGACACGTTTGAATTTCTTTCGTTTTTCCACATTCTAAACAAATAAAATGATGATGGTGATTATTTGTTGAACAGCTAAAACGAAAATTCTTTTCCCCCGATAATTCCGTTGCTTCAAGAATCCCTAATTCAACAAATAAAGATAAATTTCTATATATAGTATCGAAGCTCAATCCTGGATAATCATCTTTCATATATTCCAGAACATCCCGTGCTGTTAAATACTTGTTATTAGCAGCAAATAATTCTAGCATTTGTTCCCGTTTTCCGGTATGCTTAAACCCTTTGTCTTTCAATGTTTGAATCGCACTAGTAACATGCATTTTATATAACACCTACTTTAATGAATGCTATTAAGAATGATTACGATTTATTCCATAAAAAAATTATACATGAGATTTTCCTTAATGTAAACTTACACACTCCGCCTACACTTTTCTATAAAAAACAAAATGAATTGGAACATTTCGTTTGTCCTATTCATATGTATCAAAAGAGGAGTGATGTGCAGATGAAATTACTACAAAATGTGATTAATTACAAAATTAACATAATCACAGGAGAAGAATTATTAAAATATGCAAAACAATTTAATGTCCGGCTATCTAAAAGTGACGCAAATAAGATTGCTGCATATTTACGAGGAAAATCTTATAACATATTTGACGATAAACAACGAACCAAACTGATAAAAGAAGTAGCGAAAATTACTGGGCCTGAAACAGCAAAAGAAATCAACCGAATATTTGTTCAATTCACGAAGTAATAAAGCATTGAGGGAAAAATCCCTCAATGCTTTATTGTGAATGCTAAATCTTAATGATTAATAATTTCTTCAATCATCTTCTCATTAAACTGCTTATTTTTTAACATTGCTATTTCATACTTATATGGGGCTTTTTTATTTGCCTTATCCTCTCCGACAAAAGGAGTTTCTAATATCTTCGGAATATCTGCTAGTTGTGGATGATGAACAATATCATTTAAAGCTTTGAATCCAATATGTCCAAATCCAATATTTTCATGTCTATCTTTCCTTGCCCCTGTCACATTTTTACTGTCATTTATGTGTAATACTTTAATTCGATCAATCCCAATTAATCGATCAAACTCTTCAAGAACACCATCAAAATTATTTACAATATCATAACCAGCATCATGTGTATGACATGTATCAAAACAAATTGATAACTTATCATTTAAATGAACACCATCAATAATTTTTGCCAGTTCCTCAAAAGATCTACCACATTCAGAACCTTTACCAGCCATTGTTTCAAGTGCGATTTGAACATTTTGGTCTGCAGTAAGAACTTCATTTAAGCCTTTAATTATTTGTTCAATCCCCTTATCTGCTCCTTCACCGACATGTGCCCCAGGGTGAAGCACAATTTGCCTAGCTCCAATCGCTTCTGTTCTTTCGATTTCAGAACGTAAGAAATTTACTCCTAGTTCATAAGTAGAAGGATTTACTGTATTTCCAATATTAATGATGTATGGTGCATGTACGATAATTTCATCAATACCGTTTTCTTTCATATGGGAAATACCCGCTTCAATATTAAGATCTTCTATCTTTTTACGTCGCGTATTTTGTGGAGCTCCCGTATATATCATAAACGTATTTGCACCATAAGAAACAGCCTCTTCACTTGCTCCAAGCAACATTTTCTTACCACTCATTGATACATGTGATCCAAGTTTTAACATTCTCCACACTCCCTAAAAATAATCTATTTACGCTTTTGCAGCTTTCTTTCTCGCTTTTTAATTTGCTCGACTTGTTGATTAATTTTCTTTTTATATCCAGGTTTTACCTTCTTTGGTTTCTTTACTAAATTTCTTGCCTTATTTTCAATTTCATCGGACTGTTTTTTTCGATTCTTTCTTTTATTTCTTTCTGTAATTGCTACCCATTCACCTTTTTGTAAATCCTTATACTCAAAAATAATGCCCATTTTTTCAAGGCGATTTAATGCATCTTCATCAGATGGTGTATAAATCGTTGCTGAAATTCCTGAATGCCCCGCTCTTGCTGTTCTCCCTGCACGGTGTACATAAAAATCAAGATCTTGTGGAAGCTCATAATTAATTACATGGCTTATGCCTTCGATATCGATTCCACGTGCAGCAAGATCTGTTGCTACGATATATTGATAATCAAGGTTTCTAATTTGTTTCATCATTTTTGTCCGTTCACGCGGCGATAAATCCCCATGGATTCTACCAACTTTTAATCCCTTTTCAATCAATTTATCGGCAACTTCATCTGCCATCGATTTCGTATTCGTAAATACAATTGCCAAATACGGATTAAATGTTTTTAACATATCCGTCAATAAATCGATTTTTTCCCTGCTTCGTAAAGGGATTAAAAGATGTTTAATATTTTCGGCTGATATATGCTTCGGCTGAACATGCTCATATATTGGATTTTCCATATACTTTTTAAGGAATGGTTTTAATTTTTCCGGAATCGTTGCTGAAAAAACAAGGATTTGCAATTCTTTAGGCATACGGCCCGCAATTTGATCGACATCATAAAGGAAGCCCATATCTAACATTAAATCTGCTTCATCTACGACTAATGTTTTTGCCGTATGGACAAATAATGCCTGCTCTCGAATTAAGTCATTAATTCTGCCCGGAGTACCTACAACAATTTGTGGCTGGTTTTTCAACTTTTCAATCGTACGTTGTTTATCCGTCCCACCTATAAAACAACGGGAAATAATCGATTGATCCTCATAAAACTTCGTTATCTTTAAAATTTCATGATAGACTTGATTAGCAAGCTCCCGTGTTGGAGCTGTTATAACTGCTTGTACTTCCTGTACTTCCGGATTAATCGATTGAATGATCGGCAATAGGTATGCGTGCGTTTTCCCCGTCCCCGTTTGAGATTGTCCGATTGCACTTTCCCCCCGTAAAATAGTTGGGATCATCTTTTTTTGAATTTCTGTTGGTTCATAAAAGCCTAACTCACTTATCGCCTTATCTATATAGGAATTAAACTGAAATATTGAAAATTTATTATCGTTCATATTACACTCTCCTTATAAAGGACATTTTCCATTACCGAAGTCCATTTTGTTATTATAATCGACAATAACTAAAACTTCCACTCATACAAAAGTAAAAGACGTTTTATAAAAACGTGCATATTGTAATATAGAAGTAAATTTAATAAGAAAGGAGGAAAACTTTTGCCGCCGCCAAATATATTTCCTCAGATGAATAATGCTCCGATGCCAAGATTTTTTGGAGGCAATATGCCGCGGCCACCGATGAATTCGGGCGGTATGTTTCAAGGACCCATGCAGGCAATAGGTCGTTCATCTCCATTTGGTATGAGAGGATTTCCCGGTGGTAGTCCCAATCCTGCAAGTGGTGGTGGGTTACTTTCGCGCTTGTTTCAACGCGGAGCAACATCCCAAGCAGGCAATATAGCCAATGCAGCCGCGGGTTTTCAGCGCGCTGGCAGTGGAGGAGGTCTTCTTAGTAATATAGGGAATATTGCTAATCCGGGTAAAATCGGTACATTTTTAAATAATACCCAAAATGTGCTCAGAACGGCTCAGCAAATCGGTCCTATGGTTCAACAATACGGACCACTAGTTAAAAATTTACCTGCCATGTGGAAAATGTACAAAGGTCTAAAAAGTACAGATACAGAAGATGATAATGATGACGTTGAAGATGAAACAAATGAAAGTACAATTGGAAATGAATCGAATGAAGAATCTAGTACCCACGTAGTAAATGATACAAAATCAAAATCAAGTAAAACAGGAAAGAAGAGAAAAACTAGTTCACAAACAGTTAAAATTAAATCGAAGACTACTTCAACACCAAAAAAAAATGTAACAGGTGAATCTGTACCTAAATTATATATATAATTTATTATACAGCCGTTATGAAGTTTTTTCATAGCGGTTTTTTCTATTTCCAGCTCATTTCTAATCTTTCTTTTGTATTATCATTGGAATTTTAATATAATGTAAAGGATGTACTAGATAAATAGTATTCGCAACAATGACATACCTTTAGTCAGGAGGATGAAACATGGAGGTAATGAAAATTTCCCCCCGTGGATATTGCTATGGTGTTGTCGATGCAATGGTTATTGCACGAAACGCTGCTTTAGATAAGACTTTACCACGCCCAATCTATATATTGGGTATGATTGTTCATAATAAACATGTAACAGATGCTTTCGCTGAAGAAGGAATTATTACTCTAGACGGAAAGAATCGTAAAGAAATTCTCGAAAAAGTAGAAAAAGGCACAGTTATATTTACTGCGCACGGTGTTTCACCAGAAGTAAGAGAAATAGCCAAGAAAAAAGGACTCGTTACGATTGATGCAACTTGTCCCGATGTAACGAAAACACATGACCTCATTCGTCAAAAAAAGGCTGAAGGCTATGATGTAATCTATATTGGCAAAAAAGGACACCCAGAACCAGAAGGAGCTGTCGGAGTTGCGCCTGAAATTGTCCATTTAGTTGAAACTCTTGAGGATGTAGAGCAGTTAGAAGTTCAAAATAAAAAATTGATTGTTACAAACCAGACAACAATGAGCCAATGGGATGTTCTCGACATCATGGAGAAAGTCAAAGAGAAATACCCTTATGTTGAGCAGCATAAAGAGATCTGTTTAGCTACACAAGTAAGACAAGAAGCAGTTGCCGAACAAGCTGGGGAAGCCGATGTTCTCATTGTTGTTGGTGATCCAAAAAGCAATAATTCAAACCGTCTAGCACAAGTTTCCGAACAAATTGCCCACACGAAAGCATATCGTATTGCCGATATATCTGAAATCCAAATTGAATGGATTAAAGACGCTAAAAAAGTTGCTGTTACTGCCGGTGCATCTACGCCTACACCAATTGTCCGTGAAGTAATCGCCTTTATCGATCAATTTGATCCAGCCAATGAAGAAACTTGGCATCGTGAAAAAAAGGTTCCATTAAATAAAATACTGCCAAAGGTAAAAAAATTAACTCAAAAATAAAAATCCCATTTGGGATTTTTATTTTTTATACAAATGTAAATGGGTCTGTATGAATCGTTGAGGGGATAAATTGAACACTGTATCCTTTATCCTTACACATTTTGCTTAATCTCTCAGCAACCCCTTTTTTCATTACCTTTTCAACATTATGCCCGGGATCGATAATATTGAGTCCCATTTGCATCGCATCATGGGCATTATGATAATAAAAGTCACCCGTAACAAAGACATCCGCACCTTTAAACTTCGCCTTCGAAAAGTATTTATTGCCGTCGCCGCCTAAAACAGCTACTTTATTAATTCGAGCATGTAAATCCCCAACAACCCTTACTGTATTCACTTCTAACGTTTTCTTCACATGTTCTGCAAATTGCTCCAGCGACATTTCTTCATTTAACATACCGATTCTGCCTAAACCTAAAACTTGCCCTTTATTTTCTAGTGGGTATATATCGTATGCCACTTCTTCATATGGATGTGCTTTTATCATCGCCGTAATAACTCTTTTTTCAATCGATGCGGGAATGATCGTTTCAATTTTATTTTCCTTTACGGACTCTAACTTTCCTTTTGCCCCAATAAATGGTGAGGAATGTTCACTTGGTAAAAAACGTCCCGTCCCTTCTGAAGAAAAAGAACAATGACTATATTGTCCAATCGCACCCGCGCCGGCCTTACCGATTGCATTTCGTACCTCTTCTTCATAATCAACCGGAACATATACAACTAATTTTTTTAATTTATCTTCGTATGTAGGATCTAACACTTCTGTATTTTGCAATTGAAGGGCTTCTGCTAGTAAATCATTTACACCTCCAATCGCAACATCTAAGTTTGTATGGGCTGCATAGACGGCAATATCATGTTTAATCAATTTTTCAATTATTTTCCCTTGTGCCTGTTCTGTCAATAGGTTTTTTAAAGGACGAAAAATAAGAGGATGATGGGCGATAATTAATTGGACATTCTTTTCAATCGCTTCATCGACTACTTGATCCAAAATATCTAAGGCGATCATTACATTTTTAATCGGTTTATTCAATTTGCCAATTTGTAATCCAATTGGATCCCCTTCCATGGCATATTTTTTCGGAGAAAAGCTTTCGAACAATTGAATGATTTCATAACCATTTACTGTTTTCATTTTAATACCTCTTTCACTAGCATGATGTTTTTCTTTAACTGTTCTTTTCTTTCAGAGATTTTGTCGGGATCTTCGGCTTCGTTCATTTTTTCTAAAATATTCTTCCATTGCTTTAATTCCTCTGTCCATTTCTTTTTAAACGCCTCATTTTTTTCCTTCATAAGAAACGGTCCCAACAATAAACTTGCATCGGTTAGTTTGTATGACTCATTCGTTTGAATTTTACTAGCAACTAATATTTCATAAATTTTTTCGTCTTCTTCAATTATTTCCTCATTTATTAGCTCCCAATTATTTTGTACACACCAATTACGGATATGATGTGCACCAATATTAGGTTGTAGAATTAATCGTTGTACGCCTTCTAAACGTTCTGCCCCTTTTTCAAGAATAGAAGTAATCAGTCCACCACCCATCCCTGCAATAGTGATACAATCAACTTCATTAGCTTCGATCACTTCAAGTCCGTCACCTTTGCGTACGGAAATTTTGTTTTCAAGTTTCGCTTCTTTTACTTGTTGGAGGGCAGTTTGATAAGGTCCATCAACAATTTCACCGGCAATCGCTGCCTTGGCCAATCCTTTATTAATTGCATAACAAGGTAAATAAGCATGGTCAGATCCTATATCCGCAAAAATTGAATCCTTAATTATGTATTTGCTTACCGTCTCCAGCCTTATTGAAAGCTTGTCTATATTCATCATTTCACCACTTTAATCATTAATTTAACTGAATTACTTTATATAATATACAAAAAAAAGCTCTTTGCACAATGCAAAGAACTCTTTTTATAAACAAACTTGAACAATTGACATAATTATTTAAGCTTTACAAGCCAATCTGCCATTGCATCAATATTTTCAGGTTTAACTAGTCCACCAGGCATACCGCCGGAAGTTCCGTTTGCTAAAACATCTTTCACCTTGTCTTTACCAAGTTTCGCTCCAAGACCGTGTAAATTCGGACCTGCTCCACCTTCTAAGTTGTTACCATGGCAACCAATACATGTTTGCTTTGCAAAAGCCTCTGGTTCAAATTTTTCTGTTACCTTTTCTTTTCCCCCGTTTTCTTTTTCTTTTGCGATTTCTTTCGCATCACCTAATCCTTTAACAGATAAAAAGAAAACAAGCACAATTCCCAATACACAAATCAAAAGATAAGGTATTACTGGATTACGTTTCATGATATACCTCCTTATGTAAGAAACCTAATAAATAAATACATTATACAAACAACTTTATTTTACTCGAAAAACATTGGGAGGGAAAGCCCTAACGAGAAAGATTCCATATTTTTTCGGAAATTAGACAAAAACTCCATCAAATTTTGATGAAGTTTTGACTTTTTCCTTCTTTAGTATGTGCAAAAATATTATTTCCAAAGATATTTTTTCATTGAAGCCCTAAATAATTTTGTTAATAGCAGCCAACTTCACGTGAAATGACCATTCTTTGTACTTCTGATGTTCCCTCTCCAATTTCAAGAAGTTTTGCATCCCTCATAAATCGCTCTACATGATAATCTTTCATATACCCGTTCCCACCATGTATTTGTACAGCTTGGTTCGTTATTTCCATACATATTTCTGAAGCATAGAGTTTGCACATTGCTGCTTCTTTAGAGAATGGTTTGCCTTGATCTTTAAGCCAAGCAGCCTTATAAACCATATTTCTTGCAAGTTCAATTTTCATTGCCATATCGGCAATTTTAAATTGTGTTACTTGAAATTGTGATAGAGAACGACCAAATTGCTTTCTTTCTTTTGCATATTGTAATGCTTTTTCATAAGCGGCTTGTGCGATACCAACTGCCATCGCACCAATCCCTATTCTTCCACCGTCTAAAGTAGCCAAAAATTGTTTAAATCCTTGTCCTCGTTCACCTAACAGATTTTCTTTTGGCACTCTTACCTCTTCCAAAACTAATTCCGTTGTATTTGAAGCATGAAGCCCCATTTTTTCATAATTATTTATTACTGAAAATCCTTCAGAATCAGTTGGAACAATGATTGCGCTTATTTCTTTTTTATTGTTTTCCATACCGGTAACAGCAGTTAACGCTAAGTATTTAGCATAGCTAGCATTCGTAATAAAGCACTTATTCCCATTAATTACAAAGTTATCTCCGTCCTCGACTGCTGTTGTTTGTGTTCCGCCGGCATCTGATCCAGCAGTTGGTTCAGTCAACCCAAAGGCACCGAGTGATTCGCCTGTACAGATTGGAACTAAGTATTTCTCCTTTTGAGCCTTCGTTCCAAACATATTAATGGGTGCCCCGCCTAAAGATATATGGGCAGAGTAAGTGATACCTGTTGAGCCGCAAGCTTTACTTAATTCTTCGACTACAATGGCAAAACTTATTGTATCTGCACCTGCTCCACCATATTCTTCAGGAAATGGCAGACCCATCATCCCTAAATCCGATAATTTATTAAATATTTCCTTTGGGAACTCTTTATTACTATCTCTTTCCAATGCCCCTTTTTCAACTTCTTCCGCGGCAAACTCTTTAATTGTTCGCCGGATCATTGCTTGTTCTGCTGTAAGACTAAAATCCATTGCACATATCCCCCTTTTTTCTTGAAGCCGCTTTCATTTAACATTATAATGTAAGTAGAAGAATATTCTCAACTTTTTAAAGCTTTAAAAATTATCCTGTTATATTAAGATAAATAATTAATACTAAAATACCTAATACACCAGAGATAATAAAATAAAGTAATTTCATCCGCCATCCCGTTAGTAACCAAATAAAGCAATTAAAAAAAAGCGTAATATAAAGTGCTAATGAATTATTATTAAATAACTTTTCAATAATATGGATAGATAAAAGTAAAAATAAAAATGCAGCTCCAATATAAAAAATAGAATACCAAAATTCTTTGTTAGAATAATAAAAACCTAAAATTAGTAAAAAAACGACAAAACTTGTCAAAATCATCGTTTGCAAAATAAAAGCTAATTCAGTAAAATAAATGACAAATAATGATACGCTGACAATTAAACAAAGGATGAAAAGAAAAATACCAAACTTTCCTCCATGTTTTCTTTTGTTAACGTCACTTATTTCATTATTTAGCTCACCTTCACTATACAAGGCAAGTAAATAATCGCAATAATGGTCCGGTAGCATTTTATGGTTTTTCCAATAAATGATTTCATTAATTATTACTTCTTTTCGTGAAGAATCCAATATGCAACACATCCTGTTAAAAACTTTCGACAAAAAGCGTGAAATATCCTTTTTTCTTTTCAAAAAAATAGCTTACTTCCGAAGAAGTAAACTATTTCAAATTTAGTATTATTCTAAGAAATCCTTTAATCGTTTACTTCTGCTTGGATGACGAAGTTTGCGTAGGGCTTTGGCTTCAATTTGACGTATTCTTTCTCGAGTAACACCGAATACCTTGCCTACTTCTTCAAGGGTTCTTGTACGGCCGTCATCAAGTCCAAAACGAAGTCGGAGAACATTTTCTTCACGATCAGTTAACGTGTCTAAAACATCTTCTAATTGTTCTTTTAATAATTCATATGCAGCATGTTCAGATGGTGAAGTTGCGTCTTGATCTTCGATAAAATCACCTAGATGGGAATCGTCTTCTTCACCTATTGGAGTCTCCAATGAAACTGGCTCTTGAGCAATCTTTAAGATTTCTCTTACCTTTTCCGGAGTTAAATCCATTTCTTCTGCTATTTCTTCAGGAGATGGTTCACGACCTAAGTCTTGTAATAATTGTCGTTGAACGCGAATTAATTTATTAATTGTCTCAACCATGTGAACTGGAATACGAATCGTACGGGCTTGGTCCGCAATCGCACGTGTAATCGCTTGACGTATCCACCAAGTTGCATACGTACTAAATTTAAACCCTTTATCATAATCAAATTTTTCAACTGCTTTAATTAGTCCCATATTACCTTCTTGAATTAGGTCCAAGAAAAGCATACCGCGCCCAACGTATCTTTTAGCAATACTAACTACTAAACGTAAATTTGCTTCTGCAAGTCGTCTTTTCGCTTCTTCATCGCCTTGTTCAATACGCTTAGCAAGAGAGATCTCTTCTTCAGCAGAAAGTAAGTCTACTCGGCCAATTTCCTTTAAATACATTCGGACCGGGTCATTTATTTTTACACCTGGAGGAACACTTAAATCATTTAGATCAAATTCTTCATCATCTTTCTCTAGTTCATGAATGTTTGGAGCATCCTCATCTTCATCATCATTTTCTTCTGTAATCTCAATCCCTTGGTCACCTAAATATTCATAAAATTCATCCATTTGCTCAGAATCTAATTCGAAATGACCTAATTTACTTGAGATTATTTCATATGTTAATATACCTCTTTTTTTACCACGCTCAACTAATTGCTCTTTAGCTTGATCAAGAGTTAATTCGGATTCAATTTCTTTGGAACGAGCTGATTTTTCAGCCATTTGTCCCCCTCCTTCCAAGTATTTCAACCAACTACAGAATTTATAAGGATTTCCGGAGTTGTAAGATTTCAACTGCAAGGCTCAACGCCTTTTCCCTATCATTTTCTTGCTCCGCTTTCTTTTGCAAGTTTTCTTTTTCCTTTATTTTTAACATCTTTTGATGTTTCAACACTTGATATACATAATCCTCAATTTCACGATCAGTAACTTCGCTATTTAGTGGCATCATTTCAAGTTCAGTTACGATTCCTCGCAATTTTTCATCAGGAAGAATGAGTAAAAACTTACTCGTATCAGGCTCATTTCCTTCCTCATAAAAACCAAGTAAATAGGTCAGAATCGCTTGATGTTCATCATAGTATAGAATAATTCCATTTAATAATTCTTTTATTTTAAATGCTACATCAGCATCTTGCAGCATGTGGGCAAGTAAACGTCTTTCCGCAGTATGATGAGCCGGAAATAAACGATTTTTTTGTTCAGTATAAAATCTTTTCGTCTTTACCTCTTTTTGGTGATGCCGATTTTTTTTAGTTGCATAAAATATTTGTTTCTGTTGTTGTTTTAATGCATCTAAAGATATCGAAAATTCATCTGCCAACTGCCTTAAGTAATGATCTCTTTCTACTGCTTTATCAAGATTTGTAATTTCTTCTATAATCTTTTCTATATATTGTAGCTTTTCTCCTTCATTTTGAAGATTTTTTCCTAAACGGAAATATTCCATTTTGAAGGACATAAACGTTAGACTTGCCCCTATTACATCTTGACGAAACTTTTCGGCTCCGTATTTTTTTATGTAGTCATCAGGGTCTAATCCTTCGGGCATCCTTGCTATACGAATATTACAGTTTTGCTCAGAAAGCATTTTTCCGGCTCTATAAGCTGCTTCAATACCTGCAAAATCCGAATCATAACAAATCGTAACGGAATCTGTCATTCTTCTAATTAACTGAACGTGCTGTTCTGTTAACGATGTGCCCATCGTAGCTATACCATTAAAAATTTCAGCTGTATCAGCAGATATAACATCAGCGAAACCTTCAAATAAAATGGCCTGCTGCTGTTTTTTAATAAATCCTTTCGCACGGTAATAGTTGTATAAAATATTACTTTTATTAAAAAGGATTGTTTCTGGACTATTTAAATATTTAGGTTGGTCTTCTTTTTCAATAGCTCTACCGGCAAAGGCTATCGTTTCCCCTTTCGAATTTTGGATTGGAAACATAATTCTATTTCGAAAACGATCAAAATATGATTCATCGCTTTCTCTTTTTATTATGAGACCAGCTTTTTCTAATAAAGGTAATTGAAATCCACGCTTGTTTAACCATTTCACGGTAAAGTCCCAACTTGGAAGAGAATAACCAATTTGGAATTTTTCAATACTGTTTTTTGAAAAACCACGCCCAAGAAGATATTCTAACGCATGTTGACCTTCAGTAGTATTTACCAATAAATGATGGTAAAACTTTTGGAGAAGCTCATATGCTTCCTTCATTTGTTTCTCTTCTGAAGTGTCTTTTGTTTTAGAAGTATGGTCATTTAATCCTTTTTCAAGTTCTAAATGTACCTTACCTTTTTCTGCAAGCTTCATTACAGCTTCTTGAAAACTCAATCCATCAATATCCATTAAAAATGAAATAACATTCCCACCGGCACCGCAACCAAAGCAATGGTAAATTTGCTTATCAGTTGAAACTGAAAAGGATGGAGTATTTTCACCATGGAAGGGACATAGGCCAAAATAATTTCTGCCCTGTTTTTTTAGATGTACATATTCCCCGATAATATCTACTATATCTATTGATTGACGTATTTCATTGATTTTATCCTCAGGAATAATTCCAACCACGAAAACATCCCCAATTAAATTTAATATTTCTACTTTACTACAATATTCGACAAAATCTCCTCAAATTTATTAATAAAGGATTGCCTATCATGTTCTGTAAAGGGTTTTGGTCCTTTTTCATATTTCCCTCTACGTCTAGCTTTTGCAGCCAAATACCGAAAGTCAAGTGCTGTTTGGATTGCTTCTTCCTTATATTCCTTGCCTCTAGGAGAAAGAGCAAATACCCGCTTAGGTAGCACGAGACTTGCAAGCCCAATATCTTGTGTGATAACTATGTCATTTTTTTTAACATGATTCATAATATAAAGATCTGCTGATTCCTTGTCTGGATCAACATATATCCATCGTTCATCATGTTTATTTGATTTATGCGCATATGAAGCGATAAATAAATAAGGCAAACTATATTTTATTGCTACTGATATGATTTCTTGTTTTACTGGACATGCATCCGCATCAACAAAAATAGTTGTTCCTTTTCTTTCTGTATTAGTAACTATTCTACATCACTCCACAGAATCCTTCTTTCTTTTCCAAACTCTGATTGTATTTTTTTATTTTTGTCGAATTTTTCTAGGTTTAGAAACTTGACATATCCCAATAGTTAGTTTATTCCTTAATCCATGACTCTAAACCTATTTTAAATACATTTTTATCACAATTTTTTATTATAGTATATTTTCTCATTCTTGACCATATATTTTTACTTATATCTTTAATTTTCATTTTAACAAAAAATTACTACTTCAGACCGCTATAAAATTACGAGGATGTCCAATAGCATAATGAAATACTTATCAGACATCCTCTTAATTCTATAGTCGCTTCATATTAATAATGATATTCGCTGTTTCTTCTACCGCTTTATTTGTTACATCAATGACATTACATCCGATTTTTGAAACAATTGAATCGAAATAATTCAACTCCGTTTTAATACGATTAATATTTGCATAACTTGCTTCATCATTTAAGCCAAGTGCTAGTAGTCGTTCTTTTCGAATATAATTAAGTTTTTCGGGGCTAATTTTGAGTCCAAAGCATTTTTCAGGAGATACTTTAAAAAGTTCTTCGGGTGGATCCACTTCCGGAACAAGAGGTACATTAGCCACTTTAAAACGTTTATGCGCGAGGTACTGTGATAACGGGGTTTTTGATGTTCTTGAAACACCGACTAAAATGATATCTGCCCGAAGAATCCCTCTCGGATCTCGGCCATCATCATACTTTACAGCAAACTCAATCGCTTCAACCTTTTTAAAATAATCATCATCCAATTTTCTAACTAATCCTGGCTCACACAACGGTTCTTTATGATACAATTCTTGGAATTTATCCATTAATGGACCAATAATGTCAACTTCATTTACTTTTTGATCTAAGGCCTGTTTTTTTAAATATACTCTCATTTGCGGCTTAACTAAAGTATGGATAATTACTCCATGATTCAGCTTAGCCAATGAAACTACCTCATCAATATGCTGGTAATCTTCTACATATGGAAAACGTTTAATTTCTGCATCTTTTCCATTAAATTGACTAATGGCAGCCTTTGTTACTAATTCAGCTGTTTCGCCAACTGAATCGGAAACAACATATATAATTGGTCTTGTCATTTAAAGGTCACCATCCTTTACTATAAATCTTCATCTGCTAGTGCTACAAATGCTTTTGTTATATTTGTTTTCGTTACTCTGCCAATTACCTCATAACCATTTGTTGTCGTTTCTTTTACAACCGGAATTGAATCGATTTGTTTTTCAATTAATTTTTTTGCAACATCGATTAGTAAATCATCTTTTTTACACATCGTAATATTCGGCATTCTTGTCATTATAATATTCACTGGTAAAGAAGAGAGTTCTTGCTTTCCGATACTTGCCCGTAACAAATCTTTCCGGGAAAGGACACCAACTAATAAAAGATTTTCGTCAACGACAAATAGTGTACCAACATCCTCCAAAAAAACCGTAACAATTGCATCATATACCGATATGTTTTCATTAACCACAACCGGCATCGACTGATAGTCTTTAACAAAAATGTTCTTTAAACTTTCCGTTAATAGCTGGGCACTCGATTTTCCTGTATAGAAATAACCAACTCTAGGCCTTGCATCCAAATATCCAGCCATCGTTAAAATAGCTAAATCCGGTCTTAACGTTGCCCTCGTAAGATTTAACTTTTCTGCAATATGTTCACCAGTTATAGGACCATTATCTTTAACAATTTGTAATATTGTCTCCTGCCTTTTGTTTAGTTCTATTTTCTTCACCACCTAACATAAAAAAATCGTTAAAGAGTTATACTTATACTTTAATTATTATATACTATTTAACAGTATTGAAAAGATTTTTGCTAAATCCAAAAAAATAAAACCCTCAACATTATATTTAAGCGAGAGTTTTATTATTATAGCATGTCTTTAAATTTATCAATTTGCTCTAAAAACTTTTTGGATTTTAAGTGTAAACCCGAATATTCGTCATAATACATTGAAATAATCATTCGTAATTTTTTTTTTGTTTCTTCCTTTACTGAAATTTGACCAAGTCGTGATAGATCAAAATAATAAAATAATCGTAACAATTTAAGCGTACTTTGGGAAAGCGAAATTCGATAAGGATCTCGTTCAAAACATCTATGACAAATTAATCCATTTTCACGAATAGAAAATGCAAATTTTCCATCTTGATTACCACAAATTGCACATTGATCCATTACTGGATATAAACCTAGAACATTTAACATTTTCATTTCAAAAATATTCGTTATGATTTCGTTATCATAATCATCATTTATATAATTTAATGTCTGCATTAAAAGTTCGAAAAGAAAAGGATTTGGATTTTTATCGTCTACACCTTTATCTAAGAGATCGACAATATACGCTGCATAACCAGTTTTGAAAATGTCTTCACGAATTGTACGCATCGAAGAAATCATTTCACCTTGTTGCATCGTACCTAATCCAGTACTTGTCTGAATTAAAAAATATCCGTATGTAAAAATTTGAGAAATGGCTGAGAGGCGACTATTAGGCTTTTTCGCCCCCCTTGCCATTACTCCTATTTTCCCGAATTCACGCGTATATACTGTTACTATTTTATTTGTTTCACCATAATCTGTTGACCTAATGACAATGCCTTCACATTTTTGTAGCATAGTTTTCATCCTTCCAAAGCACTTAATACTTTGGGTGAAAACAAACCACGTCTATGAAATGGGAAAATCCAATTCAGAAAATTCGTGATCTGTATTTAACGGCTCATCTTGACGATCTTTTTCTAACTCTTTAAATAGCAAATACGTATCAATACTTCCAGTTTCCTCAAAGACTTTCCAGGTAAATTCAATCATAATATTATTCCCGCCTTTCATGTTGAAAAAATCATGAAATAATTTTGTAAAGCCTTTATTAAATAGCTTTACCAGGACTTCATGGAACATGTGACGTAAATATTGCTAATCAAAAAGGATGTATAATCATCTTTCATGACCAAAAAACTTAATATTCATCTTCTCTAAAGCCAAAATCACGAAGCTGTGTGACTTTGTTTCTCCAATCTTTTTGGACCTTCACCCAAAGTTCTAAATACACTTTCGATCCAAGTAGGTTCTCAATGTCTAACCTAGCCCTTTTCCCAATTTCTTTTAACATACTACCTTGCTTACCAATGATTATTCCTTTTTGAGAGGAACGTTCAACAATAATTGCTGCCATCACATGGATTTTTTCGCTATCTTCCCTTTTTTGCATTTTCTCAATAACAACTGCAATTGAATGGGGAACTTCCTCCCTTGTCAAATGTAACACCTTTTCTCTTATTAACTCTGATACAATAAATCGTTCAGGATGGTCTGTTACTTGATCAGCTGGGTAATATTGAGGTCCCTCCGGTAAATATTCTTTAATTTGTTGAAGTAACCGATCGGTATTCTGTCCTTCTAATGCGGAAATTGGTACAATTTCGGCAAAATTGTATAAACCTTTATATTGTTCAATTATTGACAATAATTGATCCGGATGAATCTGATCAATTTTATTTATAACTAGGAAAACTGGAGTTTGGACACCTTTAAGTTTTTCAATGATAAATTCGTCCCCTCTTCCATATCCTTCTACTGCATTTATCATAAATAAAATTAAATCAACTTCTCTTAATGTATTAGTGGCTACTCGCATCATAAAATCGCCTAATTTATGTTTTGGCTTATGAATTCCCGGAGTATCAATAAGTATTATTTGTGCTTCATTTGTTGTAAGTACTCCTTGTACTTTGTTTCTAGTTGTTTGCGGTTTGTCACTCATAATCGCAATTTTTTGTCCGATTACCTGATTAATATATGTGGATTTACCGACATTCGGACGGCCGATAATTGAGACAAACCCGGATTTATACTTTTGTTCAGAGGTCTGATTATGCATGTAAATCCTCCGGTGAAAAGGCTCCGGGTAAGAGTTCTTCTACTGTAATTTCTTGGATGTCTCCATTTAAATTAGTTAAGATCACTTTCATATCTTTCGGACATAATTCTGAGATTACTTGACGACAAGCACCACATGGGGAAACAGGTCGGTCAGTATTTGCCGTTACGACTAAAGCGGCAAACTTCGTATCTCCTTCAGAATACGCTTTAAAAAGTGCTGTACGTTCAGCACAATTTCCTACGCTGTAAGCAGCGTTCTCAATATTACAACCGTGGTATACCTTCCCATCCTCAGTTAACAAAGCAGCACCTACCGGAAACTTTGAGTATGGAACGTACGCTTTATTTCTTGCAGCTTCTGCTTCTTTAATTAATTCCTCTATTTTCATTTTGTCTTCCCCTTTAATTATATTTTACTACAAATTCACCATAAAGTTATGGAATATTTTTATTTTGTTTAGAAAATTTTAAAAGTTCGAAATTAGACTCTGAACTAAATAAGCTTTGAAAATATTTTACCGTAAAGAATATCTCTTTTGCAAATATACGAAAAAGCTAGCAGTATAAAATACTACTAGCCAAAATACAGCCTTATAAAATGGACAATCTTAGGGATAAATATGATGCAGCCAATAATTATTGTCATAAAAGCAAAACAAAGGACAGCCGCTGCTGCAACGTCTTTAGCTTGTTTCGCTAAAGGATGATAGGCCGGAGAGGCTAGATCAACAATTCTTTCTATTGCCGTATTAATTAGCTCTAGAGAAAACATCCCGAAGATACAAATTATTACAAATAGCCATTCAACCAATTGTAAATGGAATGCAATACTAAAGATCGTTACTATAATAGATGCAGCAAAATGGAAACGTAAATTTTTTTCGGTCTTGAATGCATGATAAATTCCACTGAAGGCAAATATAAACGATTTCCAAAAACGGTTTCTACCTTTTAAGTCCGTATTCATCAAGAATTTCCCTTTGTAATCCGAACATTTCTTTTTCTTCTTCTTCTGTCATATGATCATACCCAAGTAAATGTAATAATGAATGAACAGCCAAAAAGCCTAATTCCCTCTCAAAAGAATGGCCAAACTCAGCAGCCTGTTCCTTCGTTTTTGGCACAGAAATAATAATATCACCAAGTACTCGAGGCATTTCTATTCCTTGAATGGCTAATTCATCCTCTCCCAATTCTTCCATCGCGAATGAGATAACATCGGTCGGTTGATCTTTACCGCGATAATCACGATTTATTTCTTGAATTTTTTCATTTGTTACAAAAGTAACTGAAATTTCACTTCCGTCTTCAATTTCGAATTTTTTAGAGGCAAAGTTCAATAAATCTTCAAGTAGTTCTTGATTTTGCTTAGTAATCTCATTCGTCTCATCATTAAAATCAATTATCAACATATTCATTCATCCTTTTTCCTTTACTTAGAATTTGGGTATTCAATTCGCGAATGAAAAATCCCGTTAAGTGTTTCACAGAACGTTTTTTTAATTACTTCTAACTCTTTAAGAGTGATATCACATTCATTCAATTGGTCATCCTGCAATCGGTCTTGAACAATAGACTGAATAACTTCTTTAATCTGCTCTAGTGTTGGACGTGACATCGAACGAACCGCAGCTTCCACACTATCCGCTATACTAATAATTGCCGCCTCTTTTGTTTGCGGCTTCGGCCCAGGATAGCGAAAGTCTGCTTCATTTATTCCTTCATTCTCTTCCTTAGCTTTATAATAAAAATATTTTAATAAAGTGGTCCCATGGTGTTGTTCAGCTATATCGACAATCTCCTTTGGAAGCTTGTGCTTTTTGAGCATCTCAGCTCCATCTTTCGCATGTGCAATAATGATATCTCTACTTGATTCGGGCGAAAGATGGTTGTGAGGATTTTCGATATTCATTTGATTCTCAATAAAAAACTGAGGCCTTCTCGTTTTACCAATATCATGATAATAACATCCAACACGTGCTAAAAGACCATTTGCCCCAACAGCCTCGCAAGCGGATTCCGCTAAATTGGCAACCATGACACTATGATGATACGTTCCCGGTGCTTCCATTAATATCTTTTTCAATAACGGATGATTAGGGTTTGAAAGTTCGATTAGTTTTAGTGTAGATAGTATCCCAAAGCCCGCTTCAAAAAATGGCAGTAACCCGATTGTTAAAATCGCAGACAGTAACCCTGAAACAAATGCAAAAGTTAAATAATAGACATATTCCATCTTAGTTAATTGTCCATTACCGAGAAATAGCAAAAAGAATATAATAAACACATTAATAATCGATACATAAAAACCAGTTTGTAATATATTGGATCTTCGATTTCGATTGGTTAACAGTAAAATACCTGCTGTACCACTAAATAAAATATAGATCGCAATTTCTACATTAATTGATCCCGCAATTTCATCGTGGAAAATGATACTCCCACATGCTGCTAGGATAATCGTTAATATAAAGGCAAATCTTTCATTAAGCAAAATTCGTATAAGCATCGGGGCCATTGCGGCAGGAAAGATATATCCGATATTATCTAATTCCAACTCAGAAATAATTCCCACAATTTTCATTAAAATTAAACTAATAATAAAAATAAAGCTTAAAAGAATTAAATAATTTTGCTTTTTTTCTTCTTTCACACGAAAAGTTGTAAAGTATAAAAATAAAGAACCGATAATTAAAAATACAAAAATACCGAGACCTATGTATGGCTTAACACTTGGATTACTTTTTAGTAAACCAAGAAGCTGTAGTTGATGATATGTTTCATGATCGATAAGATGACCTTCTTGTGCAATAACCTGTCCTTGTAAAATCTTTATCGGTTCCACACTTTGGATCGCCTGTTTTTTTCGTTCTTCTGTTTGTTCAGGATCATAAATTTCGTTTGCCACGATTGCATATTTGCCTAATTCAACACTTGCATCCTTTAAACTGCTGTGCAAACTCGTAAGTCCGATTCGATCAGAAATTAAATTTTTATAATGTGGAACATTTTCTTCACGGATTTTTTCACTCATTAATGTTTCGACTTGGCCAACTACAATCGTACGTGCTCGCTCTAAATCATTTAGATTTGATTTTAATAGTGCTAGGAATACTTCATCAGGAATGGATTTCGTAACATCCTCATTTACATTTGCTGTTAAGTTTGATTTTAACAATTCAAGTTTTTCTTCAATTGGCTTTTTTTCGGGCTTTCCGTCAGTTTTTTCTTTACCAGTCGAGGTTTCTTCATTAATATCCAGAACAAATTCAAAAATAGAATCAATTAAAGAAACGCGATTTTGCTGTTTTTCCTTTTTAAATGTATATACCTTTTCTACTGCATCAGCGGCTTTTTGCTGTTCTTCTTTCGTTCTCTCCTCATCAACAATTGTTTTTGGAGAACGAATCGTTTTATCTGAAACGGAAAACAGTTCTACATCATACGTTTGCGGCTTTACATTATAAAAAAGTACTCCGTAAAGGACGATAGCTAATAATAAAAAACAAATGAGTGTAAACACTTTGTAACTTAAAAAAGTGCGGATCTTACCAATATAATCTTGAAGATTCATTAAACTCCCACCACCAATTTTATGTTTTGCGGTGTTTCCTTCCCTAATTATGTAAAATCATATCAGTTTTTGTACCAAATTGCACCTATTAATTAATTAATAAAAAATAACCCGATTCATTGGTCGGGTTAGAGAGAATAATTATTATAGGCATCAATAATTTTTGCGACAAGCGGGTGCCTAACAACATCACTTTGTTCTAAATATATAAATGAAATGTCATGAACATTGTTTAATATCTTTTCCGCAGCAACGAGACCTGATTGAACCCCTTTTGGTAAATCCACCTGTGTTCGATCTCCGTTTATTACCATTTTTGAATTAAAGCCTAAGCGAGTTAAAAACATTTTCATTTGCGCTTGTGTTGTATTTTGGGCCTCATCAAGAATGACAAAGGCATCGTCTAATGTTCTCCCTCTCATATAGGCGAGGGGCGCGATTTCAATCGTTTCTCGTTCAATCAATCGGTTTGTATGTTCACTGCCTAACACATCATTTAATGCATCGTACAGAGGTCGTAGGTAGGGATCTACTTTTTCTTTCAAGTCGCCCGGTAAGAATCCCAGACTTTCTCCCGCTTCTACAGCAGGTCTTGTTAGTATGACCCGTTTGACAAGGCCGCTTTTTAACGCACTTACTGCCATGACAACGGCTAAATATGTTTTCCCTGTACCCGCTGGACCAATTCCAAAGACTAAATCTTTCTTTTTAATTGCAGCAATATACTGTCTTTGTCCTAAAGTCTTTACTCGAATCGGTTTGCCTTTTGCATTTTTAGTTATTTCTTCTTCATATATTTCTGTAAAATACTCAAGTGTACCTTTCTTCTCCATTTGGATTGCATAGACAACATCACGTTGACTAATGTTGATAGCTTTTCTAATTACTTTTAACAGTTGAAACAAAACATGGTACACTCTCTCCACATTGCTTTCATTTCCGGAAACATCGATCGTTTCCCCTCGAGTAACAATTGTTACTTCATATTCTTGTTCGAGTAATTTCAAATTTGCATCTGATATTCCAAATAAAGCAATCGCTTCATTCGCATTTTGTAATTGAAGGTTTGATGTAATTGAGTCTTCTGTCATTCAGCGTCTCCTTGAATAATTGGTTTTGCTTTCGCAATATTTTCGGTAACTTGGAAATATATTGATAAATCCACTTTACCATTCTCGACTTTTTGATGCAAAACATATTCATCAATAATCTTTGCATCTGATGGAATTTTTGCTTTTAAATCACTTAGTGCAATTTCTTTTGCAGCATTTATCGCTTCATTTTTTGTATAATTTCTTTCCACTTTTTCATTTTCCCTAATCGTTGTGTTCTCATATTTTATTGGAAGAGACCATTTTAGAAATTTGATTTTATGCGATTCAGTTTCTTTATCATAGTCCTTATATTCTATTTTCCCAAATCCCCATAATGGAATACTAACAGAACCAATTTTCAAAGAATATTTTCGCTTTTCATTCCCTGTATAAACTTGAAATTCAGATTGAAAAGGCATATTAACGTCTACTTTGTACCATGTTTTTCCTATTACTTTCCCTATTGCCGCAACTTTCTTTTCATTATGTTCATTACCAATCGTACCAGAAACTAGAAGCTGCCCTTTTTTTACATATTGATTGACTTTCACCACCGGTTGTCCATTTTCCACAAACATATCAACGATTACTGCCTTTTTATTTGCTACGAGATTTTGTGGTGATTGTTTCTCTGGTTGCTCCGGAATATTTTTTTCAACAACTTGAAAGTGGTAGGTTGTCCCGTTTAAATCAACACCTACCCACGTAATATTTGGGATCCGGTCTTCTAATTTTCGTTGAATAGTTTCAACATCATCAATAAAAAATTGAAGTTTCCCTACATGAACACCGAGATGATCTAATTCTTTGCGAATTTGATGCTCCATTTGCGGGCTGGCGCCTTTTATATTTATCCCCCATACGATGTTTGATAACAGCGTAATAACAACAAAGAAAAGGAAAAAGCCCGCGAAAAATCCAGCATTCTTCAAGGTTCTTTTCCATAGAAATGGGGCACCTTGTCCACTCAAAAACGATATTTTACAATCAAATTTTCGGACGTGGTGCCTTAATTTATGCATATCTTGAAGACGGATATAAAAGGTAATAGCTGAGGAACCATGTCGTTTCACATTCCATACGATCAAACTAGAACGAGTAAGCTGATTAATAAATCGCTCAACCCCCTTTCCTTCAACCTTCACAAGAATCGTTCCTCCAAAAAATGTAAACCAATGGTTTTTCAAAAGTAGTCACTCCTTATCATTTAAATAAATTACTTCATCAATTTTTCCTTCAAGTAAAATCTCTTCTGGTAAGATCGTTTTAATTACAAAGGATTGACCTTTTATAAGTAGTTGCCCTTGTTTAAGTAGTAGACGTACCTCCCGGTCTGAAAAGGTTAACAACCCACGATGATTTTCTATATAAATATGGATTTGTCCGATCATGGTAATTCGAGGGAGATCCATCATGACATCCTGTGGCAGCTCCATTTTATTCGTCATCCAACTTCGAAGTATTCGGCTCCATTTTTTTGCCATAAAAAAGAACCCCCTTTCATCTCATATTTATGAATAAGAACGGGGATTCAGCACTCTTTTTAATAAGAAAAACCGTATCATTTTTTTATGATACGGTTTTGGAACAACTTATTTACTTTTAAATGGTTTTTTTGCTCTAGGAGGACCAAGAACTTCCGCTAGTATAATTCCTTTTAAAAGATCAGTTTCATCAATAGCTATTTTCTTCGTTTTTTCTTGATACTCTTTTTGCAAAGATGTCACTTCTTCGTATTCTTTTATGATTTGTGCTTCATTGGTACGCTCTATATTTTCCTCTATTTTTTCAAGTAATGAAGCTTTTTCATTTTTATACGAGGTCTCAATAGTTGAAGCAACTTTTTTTATCTTTTGTTGCGTTGTATCCGAAGGCTTTGCAGGCGAATAAACATGTCTAGGAGTCGGTCTCTTGTCAGTTTCTTGTGTTTCTGTCTTCCTTTTTACGATATAGCCGATTATCCCTACAATTATTGCTATAATGAGTTCCAAAGGAATTCCTCCTTACCTTTGGTTTTATTCAGGCTTTTGTTGATCTTTTTTATCTGTTGTCATTTTTCCGATGGAGCCTCGCATATCTGTATCGGATTCGATGTTTTTGAAATTCATATAGTCCATCACACCAATATTACCTGTACGAAGTGCTTCAGCCATTGCTAATGGTACATCCGCTTCTGCTTCAACAACTTTCGCTCTCATTTCTTGTACACGGGCTTTCATTTCTTGTTCAGATGCAACAGCCATCGCACGGCGTTCTTCCGCTTTTGCTTGGGCAATTTTCTTATCAGCTTCCGCTTGTTCTGTTTGCAGCTCTGCACCGATGTTTTTGCCAACATCAACATCCGCAATATCGATGGATAAAATTTCAAACGCTGTACCTGCGTCCAAACCTTTTGCTAATACCGTTTGAGAAATAAGATCAGGATTTTCTAATACTTTTTTATGATGGTCTGATGAACCAATTGTACTAACAATCCCTTCACCTACACGAGCTATAATTGTCTCTTCACCGGCCCCACCTACTAATCTTTCGATATTCGCTCGAACCGTAATTCTTGCTTTTGCCTTAACTTCAATCCCATTCATCGCAACTCCGGCAATAAACGGTGTCTCAATTACTTTTGGATTTACACTCATTTGAACCGCTTCTAACACATTACGACCCGCTAAATCGATAGCTGCACAGCGCTCAAATGATAGCTCAATATTCGCACGATGCGCTGCAATTAATGCATTCACTACACGGTCAACATTACCACCCGCTAAGTAGTGACTTTCAAGTTGATTAATCCCAACCTCAATACCCGCTTTACGGGCTTTAATTAACGGATTAATAATACGGCTTGGAATAACTCGACGAAGCCTCATCCCAATTAATGTTAAAATTCCAATTTTTACTCCTGCTGCAAGTGCAGATATCCAAAGCATAACTGGAACAAATGTTAATAATACTGCTAGAACAATAATACCAGCAACAATCGCTAATAATACGAGAATGGTACCTGGATCTAATGGCATACTTATTTCCCCCTTTAATAAAACTAATTATCTACTCTAACGACAATACGTGAGCCTTCTACCTTGATTATTTTCACTTTTATTCCCTTATCGATGTACCCGCCTTCACTGACGACGTCTAAACGTTCATCATTAATTGTTATTGTACCAGCAGGTCGAAGCGGTGTCATTGTAACTCCTGTTTTCCCTACTAATTCCAAACGATTAACATTTGAAACATAACCTTTATCTGTACTAGTAGAATCTGATAAGATAATCTTCTTAAATAGTTTCATACGTTTTCCTAACACCTTTACCATTATTATCATACCAATTATTGCTACTAAAATAGCAATGATGATGGAAATACCCATATAAAAAATGTTCCCACCTGCTATTAGTAAGCTGCCTACTATCGCTGCAGTACCAAGAATTCCTGCAATTGCTCCTGGTAAAAAGAATTCCGCAATAATAAGAGCAATACCAATAATAAACAAAATGAGAGATTCATATCCCGCTAGCCCTGCGACTAAATGTCCATAAAAAAACAATAGAAGTGCCGTGATTCCCATTGTACCAGGTATGCCAAAACCCGGAGAATACAATTCTATCACTAACCCAAGGCTTGCAATTGATAATAAGATCGGGACAACAATAGGATTTGTTAAAAATCTCGCAATTTTTTCTGCAAAACTGCTATTAATATGTTCAATATTCGCATGTTCATAACCTAATTTCGCGAGTAGTTCATCCATATTTTTAACAGTTCCTTCGGAATAGCCAACTTTAACAGCTTGTTCAGCAGTAAGTGTAAGCAAGCCACCCTTTTTAACTTCTATATCCGGTAGATTAATGTTTTCAACAGCCATCGCTTCTGCATATATTGGATTGCGTCCATGTTGGCTTGCTGCTGCATTCATGGCAGACCGCCAATAGCTTTCTGCTTTTTTTCCTGCAGTGTTTCCCTTTTGATCGATAATTGCTGCTGCACCCATTGTCCCGTCCGGCACCATATAAATTTCGTCAGCAAACAGAGAAATATATGCACCTGCAGACAAAGCCCTATTATTTATGAAAGCTATTTTCTTTATTTTAGTACTATTTAGCAGTTTTCCAATCTCACTTGCCGCATCTACTGCACCACCCGGTGTATTAATATCAAAAATGATAACATCTGCGTGTTTTTCCTCAGCCGCATGGACAGCTCTCTTTAAAAAAGCGTGTAATCCTTTTTCTACATCTTCTTCAATAGGAATAATGATTACCGTATTTTCATTATTACTTGCTGTAACAGGGAGGATAGAGAAAAAAACTACTAATATGAAACAGCCAATAAAAAACAGGCCTTTTTTCAAATTCTCACCCCTTTCTTATTTAGATGTTGTTTAATATTTTACGATTGAATAGCACAAAAGTTTCATTATTTATGTAATACTGCCCGCTATGAAAAAAGCCGGGAAGTAATATACTTCCCGGCTTTTATTAGGATAGTTGCTGCTTAACGATATTATTTACAGTTGAACCATCTGCTTTTCCTTTTACTTTCGGCATAATGGCACTCATCACTTTTCCCATTTCAGCTTTTGAAGTTGCACCAACTTCATCAATTGTTTCTTTAACAATTTTTGTTAGTTCTTCTTCTGTTAACTGTTCGGGTAAATATATATCTACAAAAGTTAATTCCGTCTGAATTTTTTCAACGAGATCTTCACGACCTGCATTTTGAAATTCCTGGAGGGAGTCTTTGCGTTGCTTCACTTCGCGAGAAAGGATTGTCAGTTCTTCTTCTTCTGACAATTGATCCTTACCAAGCCTAATCGCCTCATTTTGCAAAGAAGCTTTAAGCATACGGATAACAGAGAGTTTTTCTTTTTCTTTGTTTTTCATCGCTTGTTTCATATCTTCATTTAAACGCTCGAGAAGACCCATTATTCCACCCTCTCTTAGAACTTACGCTTTCTAGCAGCTTCAGATTTTTTCTTACGTTTTACGCTTGGTTTTTCATAAAATTCGCGCTTTCTATATTCTTGTAAAGTTCCTGTTTTAGAAACTGTACGTTTGAAGCGGCGAAGAGCATCTTCAAGCGATTCGTTTTTACGAACAACTGTTTTTGACATCTCTCTTTCCCTCCCTCCGAACACACACTACGGTATCATGGCAACACATGAAAACCTGTACTTTGCAATTATAATATATACTTATGAACAGGTCAATAAACTTTACGTTATTTTACATATTCTCGTCATTTTTACGCCATTTTTCCCATATGATGAATTAAGAGGTGGGGACATGCTTTATATTGGATTATTTGTAGGATTAGTAGGCAGTTTTCTTCTAGGAATGACTTGGCTCCGTGTTGGGTTGTTTAATATTTCTGGTAAAGCAATGGAACAATGGTTAAAAAAGGTTACTAGTACGCCGATTAAAGGGATGATCATTGGTATAATAATGACAGCAATTTTGCAGAGTAGTTCTGCTGTAATGGTCATTACTGTCGGGTTGGTCGCCGCAAGAGTATTATCGTTTCCGCAAACGATTGGAATCATTTTAGGCACCAATATCGGGACAACCTTTACTTTAGAATTCTTATCTTATGATTTATCCAGTATAATCATTCCGTTTCTTCTTTCAGGTTTACTTTTTTTACTTTTTAAACATGAAAAAATAAAAAGTTTAGGATTTATTTTAACAGGATTTGCTATTATCATTAGTGCAATGCGCGCATTTGAATGGTTAGCTACACCGTTAACTCAGTTAGATCTTGTCCAAAAAGTTCTCTATTTAATGAATGACCATATTTTTTTCGGGTTTTTATTTTCAATCTTTCTAACTGCCTGTATTCAATCCAGTACTGTGATGACTGGGATTGCAATGAGCTTTTTAAGTGCAGGTATTTTCCCTTTAGAAACAGGGATAGTCATTATGCTAGGGGCAAATATTGGGACATGCATAACAGGGTTATTAGCAAGTATTGGTGCCGGAGAGGAAGCCAGATTAACTGCATATGCCCATATTTGGCTTAATGTAGTAGGGGCTATTTCTTTTATTCCATTTATTCCTTATTTAGCTGATTTTAGCCAAAGTTTAACAGCAAATATTGAAACTCAGCTGGCACATGCAAGTGTTATATTTAATGTTGTGTGCTCCATACTTGTTCTCCCATTCGCAACGAAATTCGGTCGTTTTATCATTCGACTTCATGGGAAGAAAAGCATATAAAAAGCCCAGGGGTATCCTGGGCTTACTGCATTAGTTTAATAATCACTATCACTTGATAATCCTTGAACAATTTTCACTCCGGAACTGGCTCCTATACGTGTTGCGCCCGCTTCTATCATGTTTTGTGCATCTTCTGGACTACGTACACCGCCTGAAGCCTTTACACCTTTATCTGGACCAACTGTTTTCCTCATAAGGGCGATATCCTCGACAGTCGCACCACCTGTAGAAAAGCCGGTAGATGTTTTCACATAATCTGCACCCGCTTTTACAGAAAGCTCACAAGCACGAACCTTTTCTTCTTCTGTTAAAAGACATGTCTCAATAATAACTTTTGTGAGCGCTTTTCCTTTTGCTGCGGAAGTAACAGCAAGTATATCCTTTTCTACTAGGTCAAAATTACCGCTTTTAAGTGCACCAATATTAATAACCATATCCACTTCTGTTGCGCCATTTTCAATGGCATTTTTTGTTTCGAACGCTTTTGTTTCAGATGTTGTTGCCCCAAGAGGAAAACCGATAACGGTACAAACTTTGACATGTGTTCCCTTTAATTTTTCAGCTGCAAATGCAACCCATGTAGGATTAACACAAACAGAAGCAAATGAATATTGCTTCGCTTCTTCACATAAAGTTTGAATTTGTTGTTCAGTCGCTTCAGGTTTAAGCAATGTATGATCAATCATTTTTGCAATATTATTTGTCATTTTAATTCTCCTTTTATGCATGTTGTACGTACCTCTATTACTATACCATTGTCATATAGTATTTCCAATTAATAAAAAAACTGCAGGGTTAGCTGCAGTTTTATATTGCTTCTTGTTGCGCTTCTTCAATATCATCTATTACTCGGACAAATTGTCCCTCATTATATGGATATCCTGGTTTTGTGATTTTTACTTTCACTAATTTACCAACCATATCCTCTGTAGCAGGGAAAACGACTTTCAAATAATTATCCGTATACCCTTCATATAAACCACTGGATGGATCTTCTTTATATTTTTCTTCAGGAATCACTTCTAATACTTCGTTTTCAAAACGTGAAGCATATTCTTTAGCTAATTGATCTGATAATGAGATCAAACGGTGAACACGCTCATTTTTTACATTTTCATCAATTTGATCTTCCATTCGTGCAGCTGGTGTTCCTGTACGTTTTGAATAAGGGAAAACATGAAGTTCAGAAAACTTATGATCTTTAATAAAATTATAGGTTTCCATAAATTCTTCTTCAGTTTCACCTGGGAAGCCAACGATTACATCAGATGTTACTGCAAGTCCTGGTAAAGCTTTTTTCAATTTTACAAGTCTTTCAGCATATTCAGCCATCGTGTATTTCCGTCTCATTCTCTTTAAAACAGTATCTGAACCTGATTGAAGAGGGATGTGCATATGGCGAACGATTAATTTTGATTTGTTTATGACTTCGATCACTTCATCGGTCAATTGACTAGCCTCAATAGAAGAAATACGAATTCGTTTTAATCCTTTAACTTGTGCTTCCATATCACTAAGGAGCATCGCCAAATTATAATCCTTCATATCTTGTCCATAACCGCCTGTGTGAATCCCTGTCAATACAATTTCCTTATAGCCAGCATCGACTAATTGTTGCGCTTGGCGGATAACCTCTTTAGGATCACGGGAACGCATTAAGCCACGCGCCCAAGGAATGATACAAAATGTACAAAAATTATTGCAGCCTTCTTGAATTTTTAACGAAGCACGTGTTCTGTCAGTAAAAGCAGGAACGTCTAACTCTTCATATACACGGTTCTTCATAATGTTCCCAACACCATTAATCGGCTGACGTTCCTGTTTAAATTGTTCAATGTACTCAAGCATTTTTACACGGTCTTGTGTTCCTACTACGATATCGACTCCCGGTATCGCCATAATTTCTGCAGGAGATGTTTGTGCATAGCATCCGGTTACACAAATAACTGCATCCGGATTTTTTCTAACTGCTCGTCTAATTACTTGACGGCTTTTTTTATCTCCTGTATTCGTAACTGTACATGTATTAATGACGTACACATCTGCTGTTGATTCAAAATCGACACGTTCATACCCTTGTCCTTTAAATAACTGCCAGATTGCTTCCGTTTCATAATGATTAACTTTACATCCTAAAGTATGAAATGCCACCTGTGACATTACAATCACCTCATTAATTCTAATTGGTAAGATATCGCGGATAAAGCATATAAAGGGGCTGTCTCTGTTCTTAATATTCTAGGACCTAATCCACATAGTTGAAATCCGCTTTCTTCCATATATTGAACTTCATTTTTTGAAAGACCACCTTCTGGACCAAATACAATCAATACAGAATCTCCCGGAGAAAAATGATTTATTGTTCTCACGAAATTGGAAGTCTCTCCGTTTTTAGCACTTTCTTCAAATGCTACGATTTTATGATTAAATGATTTACTGTACTCTAATAAAGCTTTAAATGTATGGGGAGCATGAATAATCGGCATATGCTGACGATGGGATTGTTCAGCTGCTTCTAAAGCAATTTTTTGCCATCGATCAAGTTTCTTCTTTTCTTTCTTTGAATCCCATTTCACAATCGAGCGATCCGCAATAAAAGGGACAAATTGATATGCTCCAAGCTCTGTACCTTTTTGAATAATATATTCCAATTTATCCCCTTTAGGCAATCCGCTCGCAATCGCCACTTTAACCGGTAACTCTTTATTCGCTTCTTCCCATTTTACAATATGAGCAATTATTTCTTCATTGGTAATATCCGCTATTTTGGCAATTCCAGCCTTTTCATCTGTAAAAACAACGTAAAATTCATCATTTAGTTTCATTCTCATAACATGGGAAATATGATGAAATATGTCCCCCGTTAGATGAATTTCATCTTCTCCTTCATATGAACTGCCAATGAAGTATCTTTGCATTATTCATCACCCACGCTTTGCAATAAAAGCTATCCAGTCTTCCATCACGATTGTTTCCACAATAGTAAATCCGGATGAAATAATCGCATCTTTTACTTGGTCTTTCTTCTGTTGAATAATACCTGAAGCGATAAAATAGCCATTCGGTTTAACAGCTTTAGCAACATCATCGGTGAAACTCATAATGACCTCGGCTAGAATATTAGAAACGACAACATCAACCTGGCCATTCATTCCATTTAATAGATCATTTTTTGATACAGTCACTTTATCTTGAACTTTATTTAATTTCACATTAAGTTTTGCCGATTGCACTGCAACTTCATCTAAGTCTAAAGCAGTAACTTGTGACGCTCCTAAAAGTGCTGCAGCAATACTTAGCACTCCGGAACCAGTACCAACATCTATTACGGTGTCATTCTGTTTCACTGTTCGTTCCAACGCTTGAATACACATTACCGTAGTAGGGTGGGTCCCTGTTCCGAAAGCCATCCCGGGATCTAATTCAATAATTAATTCATCGCTACTAACAGCTTCGTACTTTTCCCATGTTGGAACAATCGTGAACTTTTCCGAAATTTTCACAGGATTATAATACTTTTTCCATGCCGTTGCCCATTCTTCCTCATTGACTTCACTTATTGTCACTTGATTTTGACCGATATCTATGTTGAATAATGCAAGATTATTAATAGCTTGCTTAATCTCTTCCACTGTTTCACCTAAAAAGCTGTTAACGGATAAATAAGCTTTTATAATTACCCCTTCTTCAGGGTAGTCATCTGGATTGAGTTGGTAGATTTCACCGAATTGATCTTCTCTTTCTTTAACTAAATCAAACGGATCTTCTATTACAACCCCGCTAGCACCTGCCTCATGCAATATATTTGAGATTGGTTCGATTGCTTCATTTGTCGTGTGGATCATAATTTCGGACCATTTCATTTTCTACCAACTCCATTATAAATTATTCCCCTTTGAAAGCTTTCTTCATTTTGTCGATGAAAGATTCGTTATGCTCATCTGGTGCTGATCCTTCCATCTCAGAAAATTCTCTTAATAATTGTTTTTGCCTATCTGTTAGCTTTGTTGGTGTAATCACTTTTACATGAATATGTTGGTCTCCCGTACCATACCCTCTAACATTTGGTACACCTTTACCGCGAAGTCTAAATTTGGTTCCCGTTTGTGTTCCAGCAGGCACCTTTAATTTTACTTTTCCATGTAAAGTTGGTACTTCGATTTCGTCTCCTAATGCAGCTTGAGCGAATGTAATTGGCATTTCACAATAAATGTCATCCCCATCACGCTCAAAGAATTCATGCTCTCTTACGTGGAAAACAACGTAAAGATCACCAGCAGGTCCACCATTTACCCCCGGCTCACCTTGACCGGAAACACGTAACTGTTGTCCATCATCTACTCCAGCTGGTATTTTCACATTGATTCGACGACGTTTTTTCACTTTTCCAGTACCGCCACATGTTTTACACTTATTTTTGATCATCTTACCTGTACCGTTACAATAATGACAAACACGGCGATTAACAATTTTACCAAATGGCGTATTTTGTTCAGTGTTTATTTGTCCAGAACCATGACAATGCGAACATGTTTCTGGCTGTGTACCAGGTTTCGCTCCTGAACCATGACAAGTGTCACATGTTTCTTCTCTTGGAATTTCAATTTCCGTTTCTTTTCCAAACACCGCTTCTTTAAATGTTAATGTCATCGTATACTGAAGGTCTGCACCTTGCCGAGGAGCATTTGGATCACGTCTTCTTGATGATCCACCACCAAAGAATGTACTAAAGATATCTTCAAATCCGCCAAATCCACCGAAATCTCCGTCCCCACCAAATCCACCAAATCCTTGATTTGGATCAGTGTGGCCAAATCGATCATATTGATCACGTTTTTGGTCGTCTGATAGTACTTCGTAGGCTTCTTTTACTTCTTTAAATTTATCAGCTGCATCCGCTTCTTTATTAATGTCCGGATGGTATTTTTTAGATAGTTTTCGATATGCTTTTTTAATCTCTTCTTTTGAAGCATTTTTATCTAGACCTAATACTTCATAATAGTCCCTTTTACTCATTCATCCACACTCCCGAATCCTTTCGCATAAAGGTTATTTTAACATTGACATCAGGAACAATCAATAAAAAGACGATGAAACAAGTTTAAATACAAAAAGCCAAAGTCAAGAATGTACCTGACTTTGACTTTTCGAATTAAATCTTAACTGAAATCATATTATTTATCGTCTTTTACTTCTTCGAATTCTGCATCTACTACATCATCGTCTTTTTTGCCGTCTTGACCTTCAGCGTTTTGCTGCCCTGCTTGTGCTTGCTTTGCAGCTTCTTCATAAAGTTTCATTGAAAGGTTTTGTACGATTTCTTGTAGTGCTTCTTTCTTTTCACGGATTTCAGATAATTCGTTTTTCTCAATTGCTGCCTTTAATGCCTCTTTTGCTTCTTCCGCTTTTTTCACTTCTGTTTCGTCAACTTTACCTTCGAGATCTTTTAACGTTTTTTCAGTAGTGAAAACTAGCTGATCCGCTTCATTGCGTAATTCAACTTCTTCTTTACGTTTTTTATCTGCATCCGCATTTTCTTCTGCTTCTTTTACCATACGTTCAATTTCATCATCAGATAATCCTGAAGAAGATTTAATTGTGATATTTTGTTGTTTTCCAGTTCCTAAGTCTTTTGCACTAACATTTACGATACCGTTTTTATCAATATCAAAGGTTACTTCAATTTGTGGAATTCCACGTGGTGCAGGCGGAATATCAGATAATTGGAAACGACCTAATGTTTTGTTATCTGCAGCCATTGGACGTTCCCCTTGAAGTACGTGAATATCTACAGCTGTTTGGTTATCTGCAGCAGTAGAGAATACTTGCGACTTCGAAGTTGGAATGGTTGTATTACGTTCGATAAGTTTTGTAAATACGCCACCCATTGTTTCAATCCCTAATGAAAGTGGTGTAACGTCTAATAATACTACATCTTTTACGTCACCAGTTAGTACTCCACCTTGGATTGCAGCACCCATTGCAACAACTTCATCCGGGTTTACCCCTTTATGTGGGTCTTTTCCTGTTTCTTTGCGAATCGCTTCTTGTACAGCTGGGATACGAGTTGAACCACCAACAAGAATTACTTTATCGATTTCATTTGGTGATAATCCAGCATCTTGTAATGCGCGACGTGTAGGTCCCATTGTTCTTTCAACAAGGTCTGCTGAAATTTCTTCAAATTTCGCACGAGTTAAGTTTACTTCTAAATGTAATGGACCAGCTTCACCTGCTGTGATGAATGGCAATGAAATTTGTGTTGAAGTCACACCTGAAAGATCTTTCTTCGCTTTTTCAGCTGCATCTTTAAGACGTTGCATTGCCATTTTATCTTTAGATAAATCAATGCCATTTTCTTTTTTAAATTCAGCAACTAAGTAGTCAATAATCACTTGGTCAAAGTCGTCCCCACCAAGTTTATTATCCCCAGCAGTAGCACGAACTTCAAACACACCGTCACCTAATTCAAGGATTGACACGTCAAATGTTCCGCCACCAAGGTCATATACTAAAATTGTTTGATCTTCATCCATTTTATCAAGCCCGTATGCTAACGCAGCTGCAGTCGGCTCATTAATAATACGTTCAACTTCTAATCCTGCAATTTTACCAGCATCTTTTGTTGCTTGACGTTCTGCATCGTTAAAATATGCAGGCACAGTGATAACCGCTTTATCAACAGTTTCACCTAAATATTCTTCCGCATATGATTTAATGTATTGCAGAATCATCGCTGATACTTCTTGCGGAGTATATTCCTTACCTTCAATCGTTTCTTTATGGTTAGTACCCATATGGCGTTTAATTGAAATGATTGTATTAGGGTTTGTAATTGCTTGCCGTTTTGCTACTTCCCCAACTTGTCTTTCTCCATTTTTAAATGATACTACTGAAGGTGTTGTTCGGTTACCTTCCGGATTTGGAATTACTTTTGGTTCCCCACCTTCAAGGACAGCGACACATGAGTTTGTTGTCCCTAAATCGATACCTATGATTTTACTCATACTTATTAACCTCCTACTATCATATGTAACTACATTCTATTTTTCACATGGAAAAAATGTAAAAATATCATTATTGATTCACTTTCACCATTGAAGGACGAATAACACGATCCTTCAAAATATAACCTTTTTGGAACTCTTCGATAACAATATTAGAACCGAAGCTCTCATCTTCACCTTGCATAATAGCTTGATGGAAATTCGGATCAAATTCTTTTCCTACCGCCTCAATCATTTCAATTCCTTCTTGCTTCAATGCATCGATAATATTACGGTATACCATCTCAACACCTTGTAGCAATTGTTTTGTTTGTTCATTTTCAGGTGTTATTTGCATTGCGCGTTCTAAATTATCAATGGCCGGTAATAAATTGGTCGCAAGATTTTGCGCTCTATATTTTTCATTTGCTTCTTTATCGATTTGAACCCTTCTGCGGAAATTATCAAAATCAGCACGTAAACGTAAGTAACGATTTTCTGATTCCTCAAGTTTTGCTTGGAGTTCCTTTATTATTTCATCTTCAGGATTTTTTTCATTTTTTTCTGTTTCAACTGAATCAACTTGCTCATCAGAATTTGTTTCTTCTTCAGCAAAAATTTGTTCCTGTTGATTTTCCTGTTTGATCTCTTCTGCCATTGCTTTCACCTCCCTTAAAATAAACGAGCTTGCTGATTTTTTCCGTTCCGCGTGGAAAAAAGAAAAAATCAACAATGAATATTAACATAGCCAACGAAAAAAGACTAGAAATCAGCAGAGTTTATTGCTAATTTCCAGTTGTTCTCCATTAACAATATATCCACTTCCATTAACTATGATACAAATTGGTCAATGCTTTTGACATATCTGTACTTAAAAAATCCAATAAACTAATGACTCTGGAATATTCCATTCTCGTTGGGCCTAAAATGGCAATAGTTCCTACAGGCTCATCACCAATAGAGTATGTCGCAGTAATTAAACTGCAGTCTTCCATTTCAGATCTTTCATTTTCTTTTCCGATTTTCACATGAATTCCATGCGGGATTTGTTTAACTAAATCATAAAATCCACTTTCACGCTCAATCATTTCCATCAAAGAATGGATTTTTTGAATATCGCGGAATTCCGGTTGATTTAAGATATTGGCTTTTCCACCAAAAAATAATTTTTCATGATCATTTACACTGATTGTTTCTAACAGCGTATGCAGCATGGCATCATAATTTTGAATATGCTGCTTTAACAACACGGCAACTTCCTTATATATCTTGCCTTTCAAATCCGAAATAGGAACATTCGTCAATCTTTCATTCAAAATATTCACCATTTTTTCCAAATCAGTAAGATTAAATCCCGATGGAATGGAAAATATTCGATTCTCAACATGACCTGTATCGGTTATCATTATTGCTACGGCTGTATCGTTATTTAATGGTACAATTTGCAGTCGTTTAAGCTTTGTTTCCTTTACCCGCGGTCCTAGTAGAATGGACGTGTAATTCGTTAACTCAGAAAGAATCTTTGCTGACTTTTGTACAACTTTCTCCAGTTCATAAATTCTTTCTGCAAAAATGGAATGGATACGTGATATTTCGATTGAATTTAGCTTTTGTGGAGCTAAAATATGGTCAACATAATATCTGTACCCTTTTTCAGAAGGAATTCTGCCTGAAGATGTATGGGTTTTTTCAATATAGCCCATTTCTTCTAAGTCTGCCATTTCATTACGTATCGTCGCTGAGCTTAAGGAAATCTCATCTTTTTTAGAAAGAGTTCTTGAGCCGACAGGTTGTGCAGATCGAATAAAGTCATCGATTATAACTTGTAAAATAAGAAGCTGACGATCCGATAGCAACTTTTATCACCTCTGTTAGCACTCATACCCCCGAGTGCTAATTGTTAGCACTCATCAACCCTGAGTGCTAATTCTAATAATAAATTATCAAAACTACACTTCGGTGTCAATTATTTTTACCCTATATCAAGTTTCTATTATCCTAAAATTATTTTTAGTTACGACATAGAATAAAAGTCACAATACTAAAAAGGACTGAAAAACTTCATTTCCAAAAAATCGTCCCGCTTTTGTCAGGCGAACATATCCTTCAACAATTTCTAACCAACCTTTTTCAATCATTTCTTTTATTGGTTTTTCAAAGACCGTTAACAATGGCTTATCAAATCGATTATTGAACTGACTAATGCTTATTCCTTCATTTTTTCTTAGTCCTAAAAACATATGCTCTTCCATCATTTCAGCAGGTGTCAAAACGTTTGTTTCAAATATAGGTAATTGTTTATCCTGGATTTTCTCAATATATTTTTTTATTGGACCGATGTTTGATTGTCTCGTTCCATCTACATAACCATGGGCTCCTGCACCGAAGCCATAATATTCCTCATTATTCCAATAAACAAGATTATGCCTGCTTTCATAGCCCGGTTTTGAAAAATTACTGATTTCATATTGCTCGTATCCGTGTTTACCCATTTCATCCATTAATAAACTATACATATTTGCTTCTGACTCTTCAGACGGTAGATGTAATTTACCTTTTTTCATCAAGTTATAAAAAATCGTCTTTGGCTCAACGATTAATGAATAACTAGAATAATGCGGAAGCTCTAATTGAAAAGCTTTACTTAACGTATCTTTAAAATCTTCTTCTGTTTGACCAGGTAAACTATAGATTAAATCGATGCTTATATTTGTAAATCCAGCGCTTTGAGCTTTATGAACAGTTTGATACACCTCTTTAGATGTATGGGTTCTGCCGATTTTTTTCAATAACTCATCATTAAAAGACTGGACACCAAAACTTAATCGATTCACACCGTATTCTTTTAAGATTCGCAGCTTATCCTCAGAAAGATCACCCGGATTTGCTTCAAAGGTAAATTCACCATCTTCAAATGGAAGATTTGTACGAATACCTTCACATAATTTTTTTAATTGATTTTCATTTAGTACAGTAGGGGTTCCACCGCCTACAAAAATAGTCTTAAGTTGATTCGTTGGATTGTTGGCAATCGTATATTTCATTTCTTCCACCAGCTTATCCACGTAATCATCGACTGGCTGTCCTTTTAAGAATACTTTGTTAAAGTCGCAGTAATAACAAATATGATCGCAAAAAGGAATATGAATATAGGCAGACTCTACTTGCATTGAAATCATCTCCTGATTAATTAAGAATGAAAGAAAAAGAGGGAGCTACGCATGACCTTAATCAGGCTTACTCCCTCGAATTATCTCTATTTCGTGTTTGTATCATCCATTTTAAGAACGGCCATGAATGCTTCTTGTGGAACTTCGACAGACCCAACTTGCTTCATGCGTTTTTTACCTTCTTTTTGTTTTTCAAGAAGTTTTCTTTTTCGAGAAATATCTCCGCCATAACATTTAGCAAGGACATTTTTTCGCATCGCCTTTATCGTAGAACGTGCAACGATTTTTTGCCCGATAGCAGCTTGTACTGGAACTTCAAATTGTTGTCTTGGAATAATTTCCTTTAATTTTTCAACGATTACCTTTCCACGTTCATAGGCAAAATCACGGTGAACGATAAAGCTTAAAGCATCTACCTTCTCAGCATTTAATAAAATATCCATTTTCACCAATTTTGAAGGTTTATAACCGATAAGTTCATAATCAAAGGATGCATATCCCTTCGTACTAGACTTCAATTGATCAAAAAAGTCATACACAATTTCCGAAAGCGGTATCTCATAGATTACATTAACTCGAATATCATCTAAGTATTTCATATCAATAAAGGTACCGCGCTTTGCTTGTGATAACTCCATCACTGCACCAACATAATCATTAGGGACCATAATTGAAGCTCGTACATATGGTTCTTCCACTTTCTCAATTTTTTGAGGATCAGGCATATTGGATGGATTATCTACATTTAATTCTTCGCCGTCGGTTAATGAAACTTTATAAATAACACTCGGTGCTGTTGTGATTAAATCGATTTTAAATTCACGTTCAATTCGTTCTTGGATAATTTCCATGTGAAGGAGACCAAGGAAACCACATCGGAAGCCAAACCCTAAAGCTTGTGATGTTTCCGGTTCAAATTGTAAGGACGAATCATTTAATTCCAGCTTTTCCAATGCATCTCTTAAATCATTAAATTTAGCTGAATCGATCGGATATAGTCCACAATATACCATCGGATTAAGTTTGCGATATCCCGGTAATGCGTCTGTTGCCGGATTCTTCGCACTTGTTATCGTATCACCGACACGGGTATCTCCAACATTTTTAATTGAAGCTGTTAAATATCCGACATCACCAACAGTTAGTTCATCACATTGAACTTGTTTCGGATCATGTACCCCAACTTCCGTTACCTCAAATTCCTTACCTGTTGCCATCATTTTTATTTTATCTCCGACTTTAACCGTGCCTTCTACAACACGTATATAAGCAACTACCCCCCGATAGGCATCGTACAAAGAATCAAATATTAATGCTTTTAATGGCGCTTCAGGATCACCTGTTGGAGCCGGGACTTTTTCTACTATTTGTTCTAGTATTTCTTCAATCCCGATTCCCGCCTTAGCCGATGCTAAGACCGCTTCAGAGGCATCTAGACCAATGACATCCTCAACCTCCTGACGTACCCGTTCAGGATCTGCAGCAGGTAAATCGATTTTATTAATTACTGGTAATATTTCCAAATTATTGTCTAATGCAAGATAAACATTCGCTAATGTTTGTGCTTCAATTCCTTGCGCAGCGTCAACAACTAGGATTGCCCCTTCACAAGCAGCAAGGCTTCGAGAAACTTCGTACGTAAAATCGACATGTCCGGGTGTATCGATTAAGTGTAATATATATTCATTTCCATCTTTTGCTCTATATTTTAATTGCACTGCATTTAATTTTATCGTAATCCCGCGTTCACGTTCTAAATCCATGGAATCTAATAACTGTGCCTTCATTTCGCGGGCAGTAAGAGCATTCGTTTTTTCTAATATACGATCAGCCAAGGTTGATTTCCCATGGTCGATATGGGCTATAATAGAAAAATTGCGAATCCGTTCTTGCCTTTTTAATCTATCTTCATTATTCATTTTTATCTTCACTCCTGTTAAACGCCACATGTAAACTATTTTTGATTATATCAGTAGGAAATATAAGATTCAATTGAATTATATGTTGGAGAATCAAGAAAATAAAAAAGTGTACTCCTTTTTCGAATACACTTAAATAGCTATATGAAGGAAGAAATAAGTTGAATCACCTTTTCAGTGAGACTAGAAATGATATTTGCTATCGTTTTTCCTAGAGATGAGAAAAAATTAAAAGCATGTATTTCTTTTAATTTTTCATGTTTCTTTTCTAGGTCATGAGAAGAAACGTTTTTCCCTAATACAGATGCTTCTACTTCACCGTTCTCCCTTTCTTCAAACGTTAGAGGTGATTTGAAGCGCTCATCATGATAACCTTTCATTTCTACCATACTTACATTTGCTTTTTGCATCCCCATTAACACACCGATGAATAAAGCTGCGCACAATAGCACACATTTCAGCATAAAACGCTTCATAAGCAAATCACCCCTTTAATACGTCTTCATTCCCTCGCTATTTCGCTGCAGGAGGATCAGACTGATTTCCATTAACTTTTTCAGCTTGCCAATAATATTCACTAAATACATCTGCAAGTGCAGCAGTAGTACGGTACATTTCATCAAAAGTGTTATCCACCCCACCAACCTCTATTAGGAAAGCATTGCCAGATAAATCTTGATTAAACTTTCCATTCGTTAGCGCTCCTTCTTTTTTAATAACCCCTCTAGACAAACCTTTATAATTTTTCTTTAATCGATTGTCTAATTGTTTCGCTAAGTGTGCATTTTTTTCATAGTTTGGATTATTCCCACCAATTACAAATGCGATTTTCGCATATGATTTACCATTAATTGAGATCGTCGTATCCTTTTTTCTTCGAGAATCCCGATGAATATCGATAAAATATTGAAGATTTCTGTTCCTAGCCATTGCTGTTTGTACTAATTCACGTGATTCTTGATACGATTGAGGATATTTCCATCCTTTTGCCAACAATTCACTTTGAACATCCGTACTGTCCACCAATGTTCCAATTCCTCGATCTTCTAATTGTTCTTTTAACTTTATTCCTAACTTTGTCACGTTTACTTTGGAATGCTGTGCAGCGTTTGGATCGTCTACTCCATCTAAATAAGGTAAGAAGGATTCACGAGTATGTGTAAAATAAATAAATACAGAAGGTTTATCACTTTTAGATAAAACCTTTTTGTCCTTTTTATTATCTTTTTCATCTAAATGTACATTGTTTTTTAATTTTGGATCTTTTTTTGATTTAAAAACTTTATCTGAAGGTACCGATTCTATTGGCAGATTGGTGAAATTAGTCCCTTCACCTGCAACTAATATTTCACTATCAAAAAAAGTAAAGCCCGGAAGTTCTCTACCCAAAAAACTTCTTGGATCTTTAAAGCTTATATTTGTAGCTGAATTTAATAAAATAGTAAAAATGCTTGGAGGCTTCTCTCTTGAAGAAATTGACGCATTAATCATTTGAGTATCTGCTGCCAAAAACTGAAATAATAGTTTACTCGATATGTTTTTCGTTGCTTTGTGAATAATCGTTGAATTCACCTGATATCCCGGCTTTAGCGAGGATATAATCCCAGATAGAGAAAACATGATAATGAATGTTAATATACAAATAAACCCTGCTTTAATAACAGTAGAAATATTAACAGTAAGAACATAGCTACGATTTTTGAAGGATTTCATTGTTCCACCCTTTCTAGTAATTTTATAAGTAATGTATGTTTTTACTAGAAAAAGTAGAACAAATTAGAAGAACGATTTACATTTATTAATATAAGATCGTACTATACTCCTATCTCGTTTTATAGCCAACATTTTCCTGATTCACTGCATGATGGAGGCTGGAATTTAAGCCTGTAGCTAATAGATTCGCCATATCTTCTATAAAAACATCTACTTCCTTCGGAGTTACCATTAGGTTATGGCCAAGGGGGGCTAACACCTCATGAATTAATGTTCGCTTTTCATCCTCATCAAGTGTGCCAATAATCCCCATAAACATTTTTCGATGCTGTTCCCCTGGTAGATCATCCTCTGTTAATTCCCGCTTTTCTCCAAATGTCATTCCCGATGGCGCTAATGAACTGGATGGCCGATTTCCTTCTTTCATTTCTCTACCAAAATGTTTTAACAAATAATCAATCGTATCACTTGTAATAGAGACAGCATCTACAACGGTTGGAACACCAATAGCAATAACAGGTACTCCCAATGTTTCTTTACTTAGCTCTTTTCTTTTATTTCCTACACCTGACCCGGGATGAATTCCGGTGTCAGAGATTTGAATTGTTGCGTTTACCCTTTCGATAGAACGCGATGCAAGCGCATCAATAGCAATAATGAAATCGGGCTTGGATTTTTCAACTACTCCAAAAATAATATCGCTAGTTTCTATCCCTGTTAGACCCATGACCCCGGGTGCTATCGCGCTAACTGAACGGTAGCCCTCCTCGACATTCTCAGGCTGTAACGAAAATAAATGACGAGTGACGATGACATTTTCACAAACAAGAGGACCTAATGAGTCGGGTGTAACATTCCAATTTCCTAAACCAACGATTAAACAGCTTGCATCACTTGGAATATTGGAGGATTGTAAAAATCGACTAAATTCCTTTGCAAATACCTCTTCCACTTGTTGTTGTAAGTCGGCATCTTGTTGGCGGATTCCTTGCACTTCAATTGTTAAATAATTCCCTGCCTTTTTGCCGATTGTTTGTTCCGCCTGCTGTGTAATCTCAACACTGGAGATTTTAATTCCTCCTTCTTCCCTTTCCTTAACTATTACTCCTTCTATATCCGTCCCTTTTTCATTCTTCTTTGATTTCTCTTCTACTGCCATATCTTTCGCTTCAACAGCTAAATCGGTTCGTACTGAATATAAGCTTAAATCAAGTTGATTATCTTTTGTCATCGGAAATAACCTCCTTATGTAAACATAAACATTGGTGGAATATTTTCTACATACTGTTTATCTTTTCCTATTTTATATAAATTCATTCATTTATTATGGATGTAATCGCTATTAAACCTCACTACAATTCATGAGAGAATTTGTTTTTTCAGCTGTAAGTATTGCATTATCAAGGTTCGTTTGATAAAATATCACTTGTTCTTATTGTTAAGGATTGTGAAAGTCGAGTAATAATGTTGTTACTCGTAGGAGGTGAAAGAAATGCCAAATATCAAATCTGCAATCAAACGTGTAAAAACTAGCACTGAAAGCAATGCACACAACTCTGCTATGAAATCAACTATGCGTACTGCTGTGAAGAAATTCGAAGCTGCTGTTGTAAATAAAGATGAAAACGCAAAAGACCTATTAATTACCGCTGTTAGTCAACTTGATAAAGCAGCATCAAAAGGTCTTATCCATAAAAACACTGCGGACAGACAAAAAGCACGTTTAATGAAAAAATTAAACACTGTAAATGCATAATAAATTGGTCTGTAACTGAAAAAAAACGATCCTAAACGAGGATCGTTTTTTTATGCACTTTTACTCAGTTTAAAAAGAAGCATTTCGATAATCATTACCTTGTTCATGCCGCTTGTCTTCATTTGGTAATCACTGTCCGCACATAATAACATGATTCTTTTCAACTCTTCTTCTGAAAATAATTTAGCTTGTCCTGCAGCAAGTTTTATTCGAAAAGGATGAACTTTTAAATAAGAAGCCATTTGCTGCTGTCCATATCCCCTTCTTTGCAGTTCCTTCGTTTGGTAAAGCAGGCGAAATTGATTGGCTAGTATTGATAATATTTTAATCGGTTCTTCATTTTGTTTTAAAAGATCATAGTAAATTCTTAGCGCTTCATTTATTTTTCGATGGACTACTTTATCTACTAAGGAAAAAATATTTTGTTCTAATGATCTTGATGTAAGATTTTCTACTGTTTCACTACTAATAGCATTTGAAACACCTACAAATAGTGAGAGCTTATCAATTTCAGCTGAAAGCATCATCAAATTTGTACCCGCTAAAGTTATTAATAAATCTACAGCATTATCATCTATTTGAACTCCATTTTCCGCCACTTTTTGGAACACCCATTTTTTTAGATCCATTTCATTTAATTTCTTAGCTTCTAACAGGGCTGCTTGTTTCTTTAATTGTTTCGTTATTTTTTTTCGTTCATCAAGTTTTTCATAAGGAGCAATTATAACTAAAACGGTATAGGGAGGCGGATTTTGTATATATTCTTCCAGTTTTTGAATATTGTGTTCGACACGTTGTTTTCCCTTTTCAGCGGTAAGAAAAAAAGCATTATGTAAGAAAATTAATCTTTTTTCACCCATAAATGGAAACGTTTCAGCATCCTCTAGTGCTACCTCAATAGAGGTCTCCTCAAGGTCGTAATTAGCTAAATTAAAGTCCATTTCCTCATCTGTTAACACATTATTCACTAATTTTTGTTTTGTCTCATTGATTAAATAGCTTTCTATTCCATATAATAGATATATCGGTGAAAATTGCTTTTTCTCAATCTGTTTCCATAAGTCAATCATCTGGAATCCTTCTTTCTAAAGGAATTATATATACTATCGTAAAAAAGGAAATGGTTTTTGACAAGTATTATGTCTAGAAAAGCGGAAGCGCCTGGTCAGCCCCGACAAGCAAATGTTCTTCAACGAAAATCTGCCTTTTGATTTTCCAAAAAGGAAAGTTGGCTTTAAAACTTCCCTACAAAAAAAGTCCGCTCTTTGACTTTTTTTGCCGAAGGTTATTTGACCTCGAGGGGCTAGGCGCTGGAGCTGGACAGTGAACAAATTAAAGGGGACTCGCTCCGCTCAAGAAGACAAATCCCCAAATCTATAGTTAACGTTGATAAAAAAGGCCTAGGAAACTTCTTTATCAACGGTAGCCACTAAATATATTTTCACCGAATTACTTAAAAGTATATGTGTAAACTCTTGTCAATGTAGGCATTTGATTGATATATAGATTTTTTTAATCAAATAGTCTATACTAAAGTGGTAATAGGAGGGGTAGTTGTGAACCAATTTGAAAAAGATGTACAGTCAAAGCGCAACGATGCTATCGATTCGGGAGTTGGCTTTGGTGTTTCATTTGCACTTTTTGCTGTTATGTTCATCATCGCAACTGTCATCAAATTTGTCGGCGAATAAGATGAATTTGTGAGGGAGTTTGCTCTTATGCAAACTCCCTCTTTCATTTAATGAATCCTTTCATGTATCATTAATCCGATAAGTTTAACTACTTTATTCTATGGAAGAACAGTATGAAAGGTTCCTTTATTTTGATAAAATTTATATTGAATTGCCCCTTGCTGATCTGTACGAAAAATTTGGATATGGTGATTAGCCAGCAAGGCAAGAACTTCTGGCCGGGGATGGCCATATCGATTATTTTTGCCGGCAGAGATGATGGCAAATTTAGGTTTTAATGCGTTAATAAACGCTTCCGAAGTTGAGCTTATACTTCCATGATGCCCAACTTTTAGTACATCAATTTCAAATTTGTAGTTGTTTAAAAGTTCCATTTCCCCTTGTTCTTCTAAATCTCCAGTAAATAACCATCGTTTTCCCCCTACTTGTGCGTACAGCACCAATGAATCATTATTCCCTTCGTATGAATCATCAAACGGAGAGACAAACTGAAAAACTCCCGACGCATTCGACCATTTTGCTCCGGCTTTTACGACCTTTATCGGGATATGATGTTTTTTCGCTGCATCTAGTGTATTGTTCATTAATGGTTTCTCCCAAGAGTCGGGCGACAAAAAAATTTGCTTAACTGAAAGATTCTCAATTATTTCTTTTGCAGCACCAATATGATCTGCATCACTATGTGTTAATACCATTTTATCAATTGTTGTTATTCCTTTACTTTTTAATAAAGGTATAATAATATCATTGCCAATTTCAAATTTCTTTGTCCTATTCTTCCATTCATCTTGTTGAAAATCCATTTGACCACCCGTATCAATTAAATAGGTACCTCGATGAAATGGAAGACGAATTAAAATGCTATCACCTTGCCCAACATCAATAAATGTTACTTCACCAATTGGAGAGTATATTTGGCATGTTTTAATCAGCGTAATTACAAAAACAAGAGGGACTAATGATTTTACTACCGAATAGCCTTTTTCTAACATAAAAAACATCCATTGTGATGTCACGATCAGTAATAATAATACGATTATACCCGGCTTTCCAATAATTAAAACTGACCCTTTTACATCAATTAATTGACCTATCTTCTCGGATAGGAAAATCATCCAGCCGGAAACCTTCTCGAAAATAGTGAAAATAGGAAAATAAATAAATGCAGAAATATACGTAATAATTAATAATGGCAAGACGATAAATGTATAAAAAGGAACATACATAACATTGCTAATAACACTTATAATAGAAAATTCAAAAAAGTGGACAGCCAAAATCGGAATAGCCGCTACTTGAGAAACGAAAGAAACCATCATTGATTTTGTTAAATAATGTTTATACATTGGAAGGATAGATTTAGAAGCTAAAATAATTGAAAAACAAACGGTAAAGGATAACTGAAAGCCAATATTAAAAAGGATAAAGGGATCCTTTACGAGAAATAGTATAAAACTTATCGAGAGTGCATCTAATGAGGAGAACGGAGATTTCTTTTGCATTGAAATAATTACTAACATTGACATGCTTGCTGCACGTACTACCGGAGGATTCGCCCCGGTAAGTAATGTATAAATGGGGAGAAGAGCAAGTAGCGCATAGCTTGCAAACTCTCTTGAAAATCCAATTCGAATAAGAAGATAAAAAATCGCTGCAGTGATTATACTTACGTGAAGACCGGAAATAGCTAATAAATGAACAATCCCTAATCGTTGATATAAAGAATAAATTTCATCATTAAAACTGCTGCTATCACCAAATATTAGTGCTTTCGCATATGGAGCAGTTTCTTTAGAGAATGAATGATCTATATTTTTCATCCCTTGTTCTCGAAGTTGCTTTATCTTCGTTATTATATTTTTATTCGTATCTTTACATCCTATTAATGTTGACCCATTTAATATCCAGTGAATATTATTTCTAAATAAATATTGTTTATAATTAAATAGGTTTTCATTTCTGTTAGGCTCTGGTTGAATTAACTCGCCGGTTATTGTACAATATTGTCCATTTTTTATCGTATTTTTGAGTCTTTCTTTTTCTTCTTTTGTTTGAATTTTATATTTTAATACAATCTTTTCATTTTGTTTAGTTTTGACGATTGATTTTAATTGATTTCCGTCAATTTGTGGAGTTTCGTTAAAAAAAACAGTAAACGTTGTTTGGGAGGGATTTAGAACTGTGGATCGATGCTCGTACATCCAAAAGCTGATCAAAATAAATAGAACATAAACAATAATCGAGGAATAAATTAAATAACGTTTTTTAAAGAAGATAATTCGAATCCAAATTAAATGAAAAAGGATAACAAGCCCCCAATGGATGTCCAATGAAATAGAACAACCAGAAAGAGCCACAATCGCCAAGAACACCCAATAACCTCTCATAGTACCTCCTTTAATTAGGATGGAGTGATTCATTTTTCCACAATATTAGCGAAGATAGTTTTATCAAATGGAACTTGTTCGACATGTACACCCGCTTTATCATATAATTCACTTGCATATGGATGATTTTTGTAATCCTCTGCATAATAGACTGATTTAATCCCAGCTTGAATAATCGATTTGCAACACTGCAAGCATGGGTAATGAGTCACATAAAGTTCAGCATCTTTAGTAGGAACACCGAATTTTGCACATTGCAAGATCGCATTTATTTCGGCATGAATCGTTCTTACACAATGATTATCAATCACATAACACCCCTCATCAATGCAATGCTCTCCACCTGCAATTGAACCATTATAACCGCCTGCAATAATTCGTTTATCACGTACAATCGTCGCACCTACCGTCAATCTAGTGCAAGTACTTCGATAGGATAATAGATGACTTTGCGCCATAAAATATTGATGCCATGAAATTCTTTCCATATTTTTCTTCCTTTCAAGCAAGTATTCGACAAATTCCCCTATTGCATATAGTGTAGCGTCAACTATCTTTATTCGTCAAACAATAAATTATGGCTTAGGATTGACTAATCCACTGTAATAGCATCCTTTAACTTTTCAAATGTTTTATCCCCTATGCCGGTCACATTTTTAATGTCCTCTATTCTTTTAAATAAACCTTGCTTCTCCCTATACTCGATAATAGCTGCAGCTTTAGCTGGACCAATTCCCGATATAGTTTGGAGTTGTTCACTCGTCGCATTATTTATATTCACTTTTTCTGTACCATCAACAGAATCTGTTGGACTATTTAGGGAAATATCCGGTGTTTTTTCACCGATTTTCGGAACGTAAATCACCATCTCATCTTTTATTTTTTGTGCTAAGTTCACTTTCGATTGATCGGCCTTTTTCTTAAATCCGCCTGCTCTCGTTATAAGATCTTGAATCCGTTCATCAGGTCTTGCTTCATATATACCCGGGTTCATCACCTCTCCTTTAACATCAACAACGATTCTGGACAACTCATTGCTGCTTTCTTTTTCTTCTTGAGGTTTTCCGGTTTCTTTTTCAATAAAAGTATTTGAAAATTCATTGCTGTCGTTTATCTCATCATGAGAATTATTAACAAAAAGATAAAATGCAACAGCTAAAATTCCAATTACGATAAGTGGAAACTTATATTGTTCAACAATTTTCCTCAAACTAATCACCTCTATTTTTAATTTCATGAATACTGACAGATATGGAAACATAGAGTTTTATGAGTAGATAACTAAATTTGGATGGATGTAGGATATAGAATTCAAGGAGTGTTGAAAATGAAAGTAGGTATCATTGGAACTGGAAACATGGGGAGTATACTTGTTGAATCATTTATACATGGTAAGGCAATTTCACCTTCCGATTTCTATATAACTAACCGAACTCGGACGAAAGCGGAAATCCTTCAAGATAAGTATCCAACGATACATGTTTGCGAAAATTCGGCTGATGTCATTAAACATTCGGAGTTAATCTTTATTTGTGTTAAACCACATGACATATACCCATTAATAAAACAAAACCAACCTTTATTTACTACTGATAAATGTGTTGTTTCAATTACGAGTCCAATATCTGTCGAACAATTAGATTCGGTTTTAGATACAGCTTGTGCAAGAGCAATACCGAGTATTACGAATCGAGCATTGTCGGGAGTTTCCTTACTTTCTTTTAGTGAAAAATGCGATGAACATTGGAAAAGAAAAATACAAGAGTTATTTTCCTACATTTCTAAACCGATAGAAATTGACCAAAAGATTACAAGGGTGTCCTCAGATATCGTCAGTTGCGGACCAGCTTTTTTTAGTTATATTTCGCAACGATTTATTGATGGGGCAGTGGCAAAAACAGATATTGATCAAACAACGGCAACAATCTTAACCGGTGAAATGTTAGTAGGTCTAGGTGAATTACTTAAAATTGGGTACTATTCATTGCCAACCTTACAAGAAAAAGTATGTGTTAAAGGCGGAATTACCGGAGAAGGTATTAAGGTTCTTGAGGCAGAGCTTGGCGATGTATTTGAAAAACTTTTTGAAGCGACACACGAAAAATTCAAAGAGGATTTAGAGTTAGTGAACAAGCAATTTACTAATAATACTTTCGACAATCATTGAGAAATTCCTTCAAAAAAAAGTCGGTTTTCAAAAAATATTTTTGAAAACCGACTTTTAGTCATGTTTATTTTTTCCTACATACAAAAAAGATTCTTTCCGAATCCTCTTTTGGTTTTTCATTTGCAAAATCAGCTGAGGCTTCAAGAACGTCAAAACCCGCTTTATTCAACCATAAATGGTAATCATCTTCAGTATATGTTCTTTGTTTATGTAGTTCATCAAATCTTGAATATTGATCTGTTTTTTCATCCAATACGAAAAAAGTTAATTCATGTTCAACCGAATACGGATTTTCCCCTTCAAAACAATTCCATATGTATGAAACTTCGTCCTCAATTTCCGTAAACGTTTGATTGGAAAAAATATGCTCCATCTTATAAATCGAATGAACGTCGAAGAAAAGCAAACCATTCACCTGTAAATGATCATGAATTCTCTTAAATGTTTCTTGCACTTCATGAGGAGAAGACAAGTAGTTTAAAGAATCGCAAAAAACAGTAATAACATCATATACTCCAAGTCCCTCTAACTGACACATATTTTGTTGAAATAAGCTTAGTTGAACAGACTCCTTACTTGCTTTTTGACTGGTAACCATTAACATATCTTCAGACAAATCAACACCTGTAACTTGATAGCCTAATTTGGCTAATCTTATTGACAATTCGCCGGTGCCACATGCCAAATCCATTACTTTCTTTCCCGGAGCATTATATGTGTCCGCCTTTTTTTGGAAGAATTCTAACCATTTGTCATATGGGACATCTTGCATAAGGAAATCATATACATAAGCAAAGTCCCCATAATTCATGGTGTTAGCTCACTTTGAACATCTATAGTTGGTGCATCACCCCAAAGGCGTTCTAAATTATAATATGTACGTTCATCACGATGGAATACGTGGGCGACAACATCTCCAAGATCGATTAACACCCATTTCCCTTCATCATAACCTTCCATTCTTCTTACATGATAGCCCGTTTCCTCGGCCTTATCTTTTAGCTCATTAGCAATTGCTTGTACTTGCTTGTCTGAGTTCCCATGACAAATTAAAAAATAATCAGCAATTAGTGAGATTCCTTTCATATTTAAAACGACGATGTCCTCTGCTCGTTTATCATCTGCTGCTTTAACTGCCGTCAATAATAGTTCATTTTTCTCCATGCATGTATCTCTCCTTTTTCATGACGATATCATTATATAATTCAAAAGTATCCGGGTACACAGCTTGATGTTTACTTATCAAAAATTGAATCGTATTTCGTACTGAAAACAATAATGCTTCATCCAAATCTTTATCAGCTATTTTTCTTGCTTCCTCCACTCCGGGAAAACTCCGGCCAGGTTCAATATAATCGGCAATATAAATGACCTTTTCCAGATCAGTCATATTCTTTCTGCCGGAGGTATGATAACGAATGGCATCCAATATATCTAAATCTTGAATTCCAGCTTCTTGTTGAACTAAATAAGCTCCAACAGGTGCATGCCATAATTCAGGATTATAGCGGAGTAGTTGTTCATCAAACTTTTGCTGTACGATAATCTGTTTCATTTCATCTAGTGGACGAAATTTTGCATAATCATGAAAAATTGCCGCCAATTCAGCCTTTTTTACATCCACTCGATATTTTTCAGCTAAGTGAACAGCCGTTTCCGCCACTCCTAATGTATGGATATAGCGCTTTTCAGTAAGTTGTTCGGCTACTAATTGTAAGGCTTTATTCCTTTCCATATAATTCGTGCTCCTTTATATATTCCACGACTTCATCTTTTACTAAATATTTGATGGATTGGTTCATCTGAATCTTATTTCGAATAATCGTCGAGGATAAATTAATTTCGGGAATTTTAATATTTATTATTGGATATTGGGTTTGTTCTGAATGGCCGGGCCTATTTACTCCTACAAATTGGACTAGCTCGCTAAGCTTTTCAATATTGTACCACTTCGGTAAATATTCAATCATATCCGCACCAATAATAAAGAAAAAATCCACATCTGGTTCTCGCGACTTTAACAACTTCATCGTGTCATATGTATATGAACGTCCATCCCTTTCATATTCAATGAGTTCAATGGAAAAATGAGGGTGATCTGCAATTGACATCGAAAGCATTTTTTTTCGATCCTCATTTGTCACATTACTTTTCCGTTCTTTATGGGGTGGTTCTTGATTTGGCATGAAACGTACTTCATCTAACTTTAAAGCCTGCCAAACTTCATTTGCCACAATTAAATGCCCAAGATGCGGCGGATCAAATGTGCCACCTAAAATTCCGACTCGTTTCTTCATAATACTACCTAGGGAAGCGTGATTTGCTTATTTTCATTTGATTCTTTATAAAGGACAATCATGTTTCCGATAATTTGAACTAACTCGGCTTTTGATCCTTCTGATAGACTTTTTGCTACAGTATCGCGATCTTCATCACAATTTTGCAAAATACTTACTTTGATTAATTCACGAGCTTCTAGTGCCTCTGAAATTTGTTTAATCATATTATCATTCACTCCGCCTTTTCCAACTTGAAAAATAGGATTTAAATGATGGGCCTTTGAACGTAAAAATCGCTTTTGTTTACCTGTTAACATGAATATTTCCTCCTAAATGATTTGTTACTATTTTTTTCATTCGATTAATATTTGGAGTTTGACTGGTCCATTTCTCAAAGGCGATCGCCCCTTGGTAAATAAACATTCCAAGTCCATTACTAGTTGTAGCACCTTTTAGCTTTGCTTCTTTTAAAATCATCGTTTCAAAAGGATTATAAATAATATCCACTACATGTGTACCCGGTTTTATATTATGTATTGAAATCGGTGAGACAGTAATATTCGGACTCATCCCGATAGATGTCGTCTGGATTAGTAAAGTGTATTCCCCTAACTTTTCTTCTGCTTCCTCCATCAACAATACATTTGTCCGCGAAGGAAAAGGGCAGGACTGAACAAGTTGTGTCGCACGTTCAGGTGTACGGTTACAAATATCAATCGTTCGTACGCCATCATAAACAAGCGAATAGAAAATTGCCTTTGCTGCACCGCCTGCTCCAATAATTAATACCTTTTCATTTTCAAGATCCGTTTTCCATTCTTCTTTTAATGCACGAATAAATCCTAATCCATCAGAATTATAGCCAACTAATTCATTCTTTTCGCGGACAACGGTATTCACTGCACCAATTGCTTTTGCTAATGGATCAATTTTGTCTAGTAAAGGAAGAATAGTAACTTTATGGGGAATGGTCACATTAAAACCATTTATTCCAAGTGCCTTCATTCCTTTTACTGCATCTGTTAAATGACTAGGAGTAACATGAAAAGGATAATAAACATGATCTAACTGTAAAGATCGAAATGCATCATTATGCATTAGCGGTGACAAAGAATGTGCAATTGGATCTCCGATAACCCCATATAAGTTTCCCATAGCCATTACCCCTTTTAATGATATTTATTGTCTATATAAGTGATGGCCTAATCATCACGTTAACGCCTTTTGGTACGTATGCAGCAATCTTTGCCCCCGGCTCATTGATGGTTACCCACCCAAGTCCGGAAAAGACAATATCCGTTTTCCCCTCTTTAATCATAAATTCATGACGGACTAACTGAGGAAATTCGTCCAAATCATTTTTTCTTGGAGGTTGCAGCATGTCCCCAACATGTTTCTCATATAGTTGATCAGCATTATCTACTTTCGTCCGATGAATTTTCAATTCATTAGATACGTAACAAACAAGTGATCTTCTTCCACCAGTTAGGTAATCTAAACGTGCCAGCCCACCAAAAAATAATGTTTGTCCTTCATTTAATTGAAAAATGGTTGGCTTAATTTCTTTTTTCGGTGTAATGACCTTTAAGTCTTTCTTATGAACGAAATGGGCCATTTGATGATGATTAATAATTCCCGGTGTATCAATTAATGCACTGCCGTCACTTAGTGGAATTTCAATCATATCCAATGTTGTACCCGGAAAGTGAGAGGTTGTAATCACATCATTTTCCCCAGTAACATTTTTTATAATTCGATTGATAAACGTAGATTTCCCGACGTTTGTACATCCAACTACATAGACATCCTTACCTTCCCGATAATGATCTATTGCCTCCATTGCTTCATCAATGGAATGACCTTTTGTCGCGCTGACGAGCAGAACATCCACTGGCTGAAGTCCTAACTGTTTCGCCTGTTGTTTCATCCAGTTTGTAAGCTTAGCACGCTTAACAGATTTAGGCAATAAATCTTCTTTATTACCGATAAGAAGGATTGGATTCTTTCCGACAAAACGATGAAGACCAGGTAACCAGCTTCCATTAAAATCGAAGATATCAACGATTTTAACAATTAACCCATCCATGGTTCCAAGACCATTTAGTATTTTTAAAAAATCGTCGTCAGTAAGCGATACATCCTGTACCTCATTATAATGTTTTAAACGGAAACAACGCTGGCAAATTAATGTTTCCTTATTTAAACTAGACGGTGGAGCGTAACCAAGTTCATTCGGATTTTCTGTTTGTACGGCTACTCCACAACCAATACACGTATATTCTGTCAATGTTAATCCTCCCAATTAATTAATCCTTTTCGCTTAAACGATGACATGATTCGTCTTTCTATTTTCCGATTAAAACGAGTCATGAATCCATCAGATTGTGCCACAGGAATTACAAGGATCGTATAAAAACCACTACGGTTTCCACCAAGTACGTCCGTAAGTAATTGGTCACCAATTACAACGGTTTCTTCCTTCCTAACCCCCATCAATTTAACTGCACGATTAAAAGCCTTTGTTAATGGTTTCCTCGCCAAAAAAATAAAGGGAATACCTAAAGGATCGGCAAATTCCTTTACTCTTTTTTCATTATTATTCGATACAATCGTTACTTGGATATTATGTTTTTTCATTTCTTCAAACCATTGAATGAGCTGAGGTGTTGCATTTGGTCTATCCCATTCCACTAATGTATTATCTAAATCGGTAATAATCGCTTTAATCCCTTTTTCTTTTAGTGATTCTGGTTTAATGAAGAAGACATTTTTTACATGTTCATTTGGCAAAAATTTTTTCAACAACAATCATAGACACTCCAATCTAAATTCAACGAACATATGGCCTACAAAAAGAAATTTTTATTACACTTTATCATACCAATTTTAATTCCTTATTCAAAATAAAAATACAATATTAAAACTTAACACTAAAAAATTTCGACAAAATCCATCAAATCCCAACACTGTGGATAACTTTATACACAAAATTCACATTGTCTTATCTACCTTAAAAAGATTTATGTACAAATTAATCACAAGTTATCCACTTCTCTTTGTGGATAAAAAGAACGCTTGTTCTCTACGTTTATCTCTGATAGAGTTAGGGTACAACATGATTAACATACTAGTTTATTTATAATGAATTAACTTTAGAACACTTTTTTTGGAGGTGATGGCTTATAATGAGAAAATTATCAGATGAATTATTAATTGAATCCTACTTTAAAGCAAAAGAATTAAAGTTAAGCCAGGATTTTATACGCCTCTTAGAATCGGAAATTCATCGACGCTCTTTATCAAACCGCATGAAGCTGTCTTCGTAAATATGATCCCTACTAATATGTAGGGATATTTTTATGTGTGAAAGTCATGCTTCCTTAATCAATTAAATATCCTAACAGCTCACCCATTTTTACATCTTTCGGTGTCTGGATGTCTTTATTTAATGAAAAAGTGTTCTTTTCGAATAAAAGGACAACTGTTGAACCAAACGAAAAATAGGCAATTTCCTCTCCTTTTACCCATGTATCGGACAAGGCTGTGCATTCTACAGAATTAATAAACATAGCTCCAACTTTTACGATAAGCAAGGATCCCTTATTATGATCCACCTCGGATACCACTCGATAATTTTTAGCTAGTGGTGACCGTCCATATTTTAACCCAAGCCGATTTACTGGATATGATTTCGTCCCTAAAGCGTACTGCTTAATAAGCTTTCCTGTGACGGGACTATGGATCCGATGATAATGTTTAGGACTTAAATATAGGATGATAAAATCACCACCAATATATTTATCAATCTTTGTCTTGTCACCGATCATTTCTTGTATGGAGTACGATTTGCCTTTAACGATGATTTCTTTGCTGGCGGTTATCGTACCATAATCCTCGATGACTCCGTCTACCGGGCTCGTAACAGCATTCTGATCTTGTGTAATTTCACGTGCATGTAATTTTAACTTTCGAGTAAACAAATCATGTAATGTTGAATATGTATGTAATTCATTCATCATTTCATCTTGATTTAATTCATATAATTTAGCATATGATTTAATAAACGGCTTACTTATTTTCGATTGTGTAAAACTCTTTAGCAGCTTTGATAAAAATTGGTGATTGGTTAATTCAATCAAGAAACGATAAATCCATTTTTTCAAGACTTTTCCTCCACTTTTTAAAATATCCTCTTAACTTTAAGGTTTTTTCACTATATAATAAAATATTATTATATAATAAAATAGAAAAATGTTAATCCTTTAATTTTTACAGGAGGTGAAAACAGTTGTTTCATTCTAATGTTATCGATCAAACAATCAAAAAACTAAGATCTCAAACCGCAAACTTACTAACTCTATTAAATTTAGGATTAGGCGGATTTGCTACATTGGTTGCAATAAATGGACAATTAAATTTAAGTGTTATTTTAATATTTATTGCTGCACTTGCCGATCGTTTTGACGGCTTAATCGCAAGAAAACTAAATATAGAATCCGATTTGGGTAAACAATTAGACTCCATGAGTGATATTGTTTCATTTGGTGTAGCACCGGCCATTTTATTATATCAAGGAGTATTGCATTCATTTGGTTATCCTGGTTTATTTTTCACTGTCTTTTATATTGGCTGTGGTGCATTCCGATTAGCTCGCTTTAACATTACAGAAAGCAATGGATTTTTTACTGGTCTACCAATTACTGCTGCAGGCTGTCTTGCTACATTAAGCTATCTTGCATTACCAATCCTTCCATCGCATTTATATCTATTTATTATTCTTATTTTAGCACTTTTTATGATTGCTTCATTCAGATTAAAAAAGTTTTAAGAATGACAAATGAAAAGCCGGCTTCGAAAGCCGGCTTTTTGTTAGTTCTTTGTCGCTTCTAAAAATTCGTCAATATCTTTTATACAAAGCTTTACGCCTTCTTCCCAAAAATCGCGTTTAGAAAGGTCAACATTCAAATGTTTTTTAGCGAGGTCTTCAACTTTCATCGAACCTGTATCTCTTAACAAAGCCATATACTTATCCTCATATCCCTTTCCTTCTTTTTGTGCTTGCGCATAAATACCTAATGAAAATAAATAACCAAACGTATATGGGAAATTATAAAAAGGAACACCAGTGATAAAGAAATGAAGTTTTGAAGCCCAGAATAATGGATGATACTCTTCAAGGCAGTCACCATATGCTTCTTTTTGTGCTTCCAACATTAGCTCGTTTAGCCGATCTTTTCCAACAATCCCTTTTTTCCGTTCTTCGTAAAATTTAGTTTCGAATAGGAAACGAGCATGAATATTCATAAGTAAAGCAACCGTACGCTGAATTTTATCTTCTAAAAGTGCCAATCTTTCTTCATCGTTTTTCGCGTTTTTCACGGAAGCGTCCGCGACGATCATTTCAGCAAAAGTAGATGCTGTTTCAGCGACGTTCATTGCATAATTTCTATTTAACGGATGGACATCCTTTAATGCATACGAATGAAACGCATGTCCAAGCTCATGTGCAAGGGTGGAAACATTTGAAGGGGTACCGGAATAGGTCATAAATATTCTTGACTGACCGCTTACAGGGAACGACGTACAAAAGCCTCCGGGACGTTTTCCTGGGCGATCCTCCGCTTCAATCCAGCTATCTTCAAAAGCTTTTTTCGTAAACCGAGCCAATTGGTCTCCAAATTCACTGAAATGCTGAATAATAAACTCTGCTCCTTCTTGATAACTAAAATGACTATTTACTTCTCCGATTGGAGCATCTAAATCGTACCAGCTGAGCTTTTCAACACCTAATAACTCCGCCTTTCTTTTTAAATACTCTGTCAGTGGCTTTTTAAATTCACTAATGACTTCCCACATACTTTCTAACGTTTCTTTCTGCATTCTGTTATAGCTTAATGGTTCTTTCAATACTTCATTCCATTTTCTATTTTCGTATATAGAAAGACGGAAACCAGCTAAATGATTCAAAGTTGCAGCAAAAAGTTCAGCCTTTTCATCCCATGCTTTCTCCCAGTTTTCAAATATTTTTGCACGAACATTTCGATCTGGATGGGAAAATTTATTATGTGCTTGACCTACGGATAACTCAACAACTTCACCATTTTCCTCATATGGTATTTTTACTTGGCTCACTAATGTATCGTACATTTCGCCCCACCCGTGGTACCCATCAACACTTAGAGCATTAATTAACGCCTCCTGTTCTTTTGGAAGCATTTCTTTAGCCTTTTCTCTTCGCTCATTTAAAACAAAATATAATTCTTTTAATTCATCCATTTGAAGAAGCTGATGCCAATTTTTCTCACTAATCGTTTTTAATTTATCATCGAAAATCGTTAATATTGTGTTTAGCCGAGCGAGATGATTTGAAACTTTCCCTCGAAGTTCGTTCGCCTTCGTATCATGCATATTTTGGGCTTGCAAACAATTAACAAAAGCTCCTGCTTGCCTTAACATTTGAGAATTTGTTTGTAATGAATGTAAAAGCATAAGAAAATCATTTTTTTCTCGTAAAACGTTTGAAGCATCCCATTTTTTTACCTCAACTTCAAATCCTGTCATTGCCTCATTTATTTCTTTTAAAAAACTTTCAAATTCCACTGAGTGACTTCCATCCTTAAAGAAAACATCTAAATCCCAAGTTAATGTATATGCGGCAGTAGTCAAAGTATTTCCTCCCTCGTATGTATATTCGTACCTTCCTATTATAAAGGAACTACCCGAATTTTTCTAATATTTGAAATGAAATAGAAACCGAAATGTAATATTCACAATTTTGCCACCGATTCGAAAAGATCTGTTCAATTTTGTCTCATCCAAAAATATGCGTGTATGATACATTTAAGGTAAAGAAGGATCACTTAAAAAGGAGTGAAAAACATGTTTGCTGTCGTTATCGGACTTGTTCTTTGTACTGCCGTTGCCTTAGTTATTAGTGCTGAAGTTACCGTTGAAATGGAGGGATAACGATTATCCCCATAGAAACAACAAGAGTGAAGCAAGGCTGCCCTAAGACAGCCTGCTTCACTCTTGTTGTTTCTTTTTCTTTTCTTTCTCCGCACGATAGAATTCATGAAACATTTTCATGAGTGCTCTTTTTTCGATTCTTGATACATAGCTTCTAGATATCCCTAATTCTTTCGCTATTTCACGTTGTGTTTTTTCTTTTTGTAAGTCGAGGCCAAATCTGCCGATAATTACTTCCTTTTCCCTTATATCAAGAACATCAATATATTCCTTTACCTTTTCTAATTCCATACTTAATTGAATCGTATCAAAAACATCTTCCGTATCTGATTTCAAGACATCAATTAATGAAATCTCATTTCCTTCTTTGTCCTGGCCTATTGGATCATGAAGGGACACATCTTTTTTTGTTTTCTTTAGGGCTCGTAAATGCATGAGTATTTCGTTTTCAATACATCTTGCGGCATATGTGGCTAGTTTGGTTCCTTTCCCTTCTGAATAGCTTTCAATCGCTTTAATAAGCCCAATCGTCCCAATTGATATTAAATCCTCGACATCCTCACCTGTATTTTCAAATTTCTTCACTATATGGGCGACAAGTCGAAGATTGTGCTCAATCAAAATGTTCCGGGCTTCTTCATCGCCACCAGCCATTTGTTTTAAATATTTCCGTTCATCGCTGGCTGAGAGCGGCTGAGGAAAAGCATTATTTTTCACATATGACACAAGAAATACGAGCTCTTTAAAAAGATAACCTATTGCTGTTAAGATTCCGGACATTTTTCTCACCTCCGTTAGGCTTCTGCCTATTACTAATGCTTATGTAAGTCATTAGTTGTTCGTGTCTGTCCTATTTAGAAAATTATTAGGAAATATATTCCTGTTCTTATTATAAAAAAAGTTGATCCGTATTATGGACCAACTTTCTCTTTGCGTTTATGAAATGATATCGTTAATAGCATGATTTGTAGAAACAATTGATTCACTCCTATTCATTATAACTAGGTGGAATCTTTCTCCACCCAGAAAGAATTTAATCGTTTATTTTGAAAAATGTTCATCGTCATACTCTCCCTTCTTATTTTATTTATTAAAATTACAGAACTCTTGTAAAAATTTCATTATGCTTCATTTTGTATTGTTCAATAATTTTATTAATTCTTTCTTCATTCATACATTCTTCAATTGTTTTCGTTCTCTTTTTAATGGTTACGGTAATAAATATAAGATTCAATGTCATGGTATTCACCTCCTTTAAAGAATTTTTAATGAAATAAAAAACCGCAGGAAAACATGATTCCCCTGCGGTAATAGCTAATAAATGGCAGCAAAAAGCCGCAGGAATCATTCTCCCTGCGGCACAAAATATCAGTTAAATTAATACACAACTAATTTCGGCAAGGTCGAATGGATAATACGTATTAAGTTTTTGCTAACAAATAAGGCAACTAATTTTTTCACAGTAATCGACCTCCCTTTTCAAGAATATTTTGCTTATGTAGGTAAGTATATCCAAAATGAATGGTTTTGTAAACATTATTTTAAAAATTTTTTAAAATAAATAAAAAAACCAAAGAAGATGCAAGTTCTTCTTTGGTTTTTCCAAATTATTTACTTGTAGATGTTTTCGATCGTTTAATAAAGAATGCTAGTATTAATGCAACAGCAGCAATTCCTGTTGCTACAACAAACGCATCATTAATTCCACTTATAGTCGATTGCTGCATTACCTTTCCGTAAATGGTGCTGGTCGCTAAGCTGTGACCTACTTGCGAAGGCAGCCCAGTCATACCTGCTAAGCCTTGACCAAGCTCATTCAACTTATTAGCTAAATATCCATTGGAACTCGTAATAACATTTCCAAAATTAGCTTCATGATAAGAAGAACGGGTGGACATTACTGTGACTAAAAAGGCTGTTCCAATACTACCTGCAACCGTTCTAGCAGTGTTGGAAGCAGCTGTTCCGTGACTTGCTAAGTGCAGTGGTATTTGATTCATCCCTTCTGTCATAACCGTTGTCATTAAGAACGACATCCCGAAAGATCGTAAAACGTAAAGTAACATAATATGCCCATACGTAGTTTGCATTGTTAATTGGGTAAATTGCCATGTAGTAAGCACCGTAATAATTAAACCAATAATGGCCAATGGTCTTGAGCCGACACGGTCAAACAGCATGCCGGATATTGGAGACATGATTCCCATGACGATTGCACCGGGCAACATGAGGATTCCAGATTCTAACGCTGTGAAACCTCGAATGTTTTGTAAGTAAATCGGTAATAAAATCATTGCTGCGAACATGGCCATATTGATGACCATACTAATTACTGTTGTTAAAGCAAAAATATCATATTTGAACACCCGAATATCTAACATTGGTTTATCCGTAGTCAATTCGCTCCATACAAACAAGATTAGGCCAATGATACCGATGAGCAACGACACAATTACAGTAACACTGCTCCACCCATTATTACCTGCTTCACTAAATCCATATAAAAGGAAACCTAATCCAATTGCTGAAAAGATAAAACCTGCTGTATCAAATTTAGGATTCGTTACTTTCGTAACATCCTTCATCCATACAGCTGCAATAATTAAATCCAAAATACCAAATGGAACAACAATATCAAATAACACGCGCCAAGAGTAGTGTCCAATTAACCAACCTGAAAGTGTCGGTCCAATGGCAGGTGCAAAAATCATCGCTACCCCCATAATTCCCATTGCCGCTCCTCGCTTTTCCGGTGGAAAAATGGTTAACATAACGGTCATTAATAACGGCATAATGACACCTGCTCCGGCTGCTTGTATTACACGACCAACCATTAGTAATGAAAAACTTGTGGAGATCGAGCAAACAAACGATCCAATGGTAAATGCCAACATGGCAAAAAGTAATAATTTCCTTGTTCCTAATTTTGCAATTAAGAAAGCGGTTATCGGAATAAAAATTCCGTTAGTTAGCATGTAGCCGGTTGATAGCCATTGAACTGTATTTGCAGAAACATTCAAATCATTCATTATATGCGGAATAGCCACATTTAAAAGGGTTTGATTGAGAATGGCCACAAATGCACCTAGCATAACTGCTACAATGATTTTTCCTCTAGTACCTTCAAATTGATTTGCATCGGGGCTTCCTTGACTAGGACGCTGTACCGGCTTATCAACTGGTTTTTCTTCCGGTTCTTCTTCCGGTTCTTCTTCTGCTTTTTCTTCCGGTATTGCTTTATTTTCTTCGTCATTTACTAAACCTTCTGGATCTGTTACATATTCTAATGCCGGTTCTGTATTAGCAGATGTTTGAAGGGTTTCATTAATTATTTCATCAGTTTCGGTTATTTCATTACTTTTAATTTCTTCTTGTAGTTGGTGGTTTTCCGCCTTTTCAGTTTGTACGGTTTGTGGATTTTGTAATTGTGGTCTTGCTTTATTCTTACGTAATAAGAAATTCGCTATAAACAATACAATCACTGAAATCAGAATATAACCTGCGATATATATTGACATGTCATCACCTACTTATGAATTCGCACAGTCACATTCATACCAGGAACTAAATCAAGATTGCTATCAATTGATATTTTGACAGGAATTACTTGTACTTCCTTCGTATAATTCCCTGAAGCATTATTACTTGGTAATAATGAGAAAGTTCCTGCTGTTGCTAAACCGATTTCTTCAACTTTACCTTTTATTGTCGTATTTGGAAATGCATCAACATAAATATCTACATCTTGGCCAATTTCAACATCATCAATTTTTGTTTCCTCAATATTTGCTGTTACCCATAATTTTGTTAAATCATAAGAAATGGCAAGCGGTGAACCTGCAGCAACGACTGTATTTTTTACTCCGCTTGTTTGTACAATCGTTCCGTTAGCCGGAGCTTTAATGTCCATATTAACGGGACCATTATCTCCCATTGTTTGTACGGTTCCAATTTTATCGTTTTTTGAGAATGTATCGCCAGTTTTTGCATTCCAATCAACTAATTTTCCACTTGCTGGTGAAGCAATACTTACTTGTTGTCCAGCAATTTGCGCGTTATCTGTACTTAAATAAGTAACTGAACGATTATAAAAATAATAACCAGTAAATCCCCCACCAACTAAAATTATTAGTAAAATCACGTTAACTAAAATCATTCGTTTTGCATTCATAGATGACTTGTTCCTCCCTAACTAGTTAATTTACTTGTGAATTATAGCTTTTTAAATGTCGTTTTATTTAAATACTTTAACCTTTTTTTACTCATTTAAACGGAGTGTGGATTTGAGAAAATGATTTTAGCACTGCACTGATAAAACTTTCCTCAATTATTTTCCTCCCCTTTCAAATTTTTATCCAATCTTTAACTAAAGGAATATTTACGGCACTTAATATTTCGTATACGAAATAAATGAACGTAAAATATAATATCATACTTACACATGATTTTGTCAACAAAAAAATAACGCATTTTTTGCGTTATTTTTAAACATGTATTATTCTTCCTTTTCCTCGATTTCGAGAAGAATCTTTTTACATTGTATGGATATTAAAAAGAAAACAGTAGCTATTAGTAATAAGCTAATCGTTCCACCCATTAATATATATGTTTTCAAAACTGTTTTTCCATCAATAGGCATGACCACACCTAAATATAAGAAAGCAGATAATGCAATTAGTGATAATCCAAATCTTTTATAATCATTCATTTTATCAAAAAGAGATTTCGCTTTATCCATGCTAACACCTAACTTTCTCTATGAATATATAAATACTTTATCATAGATTTTTAGATGTTTCGTCATGTAATAAAAGGAAAATATGGAGGGGAGTTAATCAATTGATATGTTTAACAATATCCATAACGAGTGATGCCGAATGTAATGCCGCAGTTTCTAAAAATTGATCAAACGATATATTCGATTCTTTCCCGGCAATATCTGATAAAGAGCGAATAATTACAAATGGTATGTTAAATTGATAAGCAACTTGTGCAATTGCCGCTGCTTCCATTTCTGCTGCTTGAAGTTGCGGGAATTTCTCTCGAACAGATTCGACTCTTGCCGGGTCATTCATAAATGAATCACCTGTTGCTATCAAACCTTTTATCACTTGAATCTCTTTAATATTTTTTGCACATTCCTCCGCCACGTTAATTAAATCCTTATTTGCCATAAATGCAGGGGGCATTTGCGGTACTTGGCCGTATTCATATCCAAAAATCGTCGCATCTACATCGTGATGACGAACCTCGGAAGAAATAACAACATCACCAACCGTCAAATCGGGATTAAAGCCACCTGCAGAACCGGTATTAATAATTGCACTCGGTTTAAAATGGTGTAAGAGTATGGAAGTGGACATTGCCGCATTCACTTTACCTATTCCCGAGCGAAGTAGTACGACATCTTTGTCATTCATTTTCCCTGTTGTAAATTCATATCCAGCAATTGTTTCGACGTTTCTTTCGATTATATTTTCTCTTAATATGGCTACTTCTTCTTCCATAGCCCCGATGATAGCAATCTTCATTCAATCAATACCTCTTTCATTAATAAGTTCTAACCTATTATAAAACAAAGTACTAAAAAAATCATATACACCATAAATAAAGCTATCCGTTCAATGAACGGATAGCTACTTCTTTAACGCATATCATTTTCTTTTAGTTCTAAAACTTTTGTCGGTTTCCATCCTTGACCATCTACCCAACTTAAATACACACGATAAACTTTTGATTGGTCTTTTGGAGTAATCGTTCCAACTACCTCATTATCAGAACCATTTCGGCTTAAATACCAAATAGTCATATTGTCTACAGGAATACCTGTTGCATAGGAAAGGGCTTTTTCTTTTTCTTTCCAATCAATAGAGTTTGAGTCAGAAGAATATTGATGACCGTTTGTTTGTTCTGTTCCAACACTTTTCCAATTAGGATTCGTGTAAGATTTTTTCACATTAGGTTCATTACTATCTTCAGCAACAATATCTTTACTTTCAAGGCCTTGCTGACTTTCATCATCAGCTTCTTCATTACTTTCTTTATTATCATCAGTTGTCGATTCATCTGTTACTGTGTTATCTTGATTATCATTATTTGTTACTGTCGATTTATCATTATTTTTTGTATGTTGAGATACTTTGTTTTTTGCTGCAGAAGCATTTTTCTCATCGTTTCGACCACCATAAAAGATCGTGCTAGCAACAACGATTATCAATACAACCACGATGACGATTAATGAATTTAAAATTAAGTTTGTTTTTCGGCGTTTTGATCTTTGATCTGATCGGGAACGATATTGATTGTCAAAATTATTTGCCATGTTCAAATCCCCCTTATTAAAACAAAAGGTTTAATCATTAGTGCGAACTTTTCGTCCATGCTAATGATTTCTCTTTTTAGACATTGACTCTATCATAACATGACTTTATACATAGGAAAAGATGAAGCAAATAATTTGTTAGTCTTTACTATTTTGATTTGTGTCATTTTCGTGAATTAATTGAACGATATCACTAAATAGTTGATTGATCCCCCCTTTATCTTCCGGGACTCCTAAGTTCACAACAACTAATGCATATTTAGGGTTTTTAAATGGAAAATATCCGGCAAACCATTTATTGTGTAACTGTACCTTATTTTCATATATGCCTGTTTCTGCCGTTCCTGATTTTCCGGCTACTTCATAAGGTAGATCTTTAAACCATCTTCCCGTACCATTTTCATTCGTTACGACATGTCTTAACATTTTTTGAAGTTTCATTGCAGTAATTTTTGAAATTGGTTTGTAAGGCAAATCATGACTTGAAAAATGTATCATCGGCGTATCATCATGATATTTAATTGCGGAAACAGCTTGGACCGATTGTAATTCCCCGCCCCTTGCGATGGTAGCCATCATATTTGCAATCGCTAAAGGGGTAAGTCGTACTTCCTGTTGACCTATTCCCGTTTGCGCCACTAAATTATCATCTTTCCTACTTTCTAATTTAGCAAAAATTTGCCCTTGATCCTCTTTTAGCTGTTTAAAGTTTTTAAAATGAAAGACGTCGCCTTGCCAACCAATTTCTCCGATTAGGCCTAATTTACTAGCATATTCTTCTAACAAATTTGGGTTTTCTTTTTTTAATCTTTTTGCTAGTTCACTAAATGTTCGATTACAACTTTGGGCGAAGCTTTCGTCAAAAGTTAGATCACCAAGCTGTCTCTCAGCCGGCTTTCCGTATAAATCTTCGTTACACGGAAATTTTTCTGTTTCATTCACAGCAGACGTTTCAATAGATGCAGCTGCGACAACAGTTTTGAAAATTGATCCTGGTATCTGCTGTGATAACATAACATTTTCCACACTATTATTTTTATATGGATCCTTTACATCCATTTTCGGGCGTGACACATTAGCTAAAATTTCATTAGTTTCGATATCTAATAATAAGACCCCGCCTTTTTGAATCTCATACTCGTCAACTTTTTTGTCAATTTGTTCTTGTAACGTTTTATTTAAGGTTGTTTGTATAGTAACGGGATAGTTAGAATTACCGGAACCTGTATATTTAACGTTAATTCCAAAAAGAGGGCCCCCCATGGCATCTACATGAAAAACTAGTTTCGACTCTCCTTCAGGTAATAAAAATTCATCAAATTGCTTTTGCAAACCTGTAATCCCAATTTTTTGATTTTGCATACCTTTTTTATCGGGATATCTTTTTAAAAAGGTATTAGCATCTTCTCCAATTATTCCAATTAATTGGGCGGCAGATATGTCAGATTCGGTATATTTTTTTCTCACGGCAAACACGCCGGGTATTTTCAACATATTTATCTCGTTTAACTGTTTGTCCGATAATATATATGGTGTTTTTCCATGAAATATGAATGGAGCCTTCGCAGTTTCTAATTCTGCGAAAAGTTGATCTTCCGAAATATTTAATATGCTAGCTACTTTTTCTGAATCCCATTGTATTGTTTTTAAAAAAGGAAAAAGCACCAATACCGATTTTTCCTTGTAGGTTAGCGGTTTGCCATTCCGATCAGTAAATTGCCCTCGTCCGTCATCAATAATAATTTCTTGTGTCCTTTGGGATACACTTTCTTCGAGAAGATTAATATGATGTTTTGAAAAAGATTCTGTATCTACTAATTGAAGTTGAACAAGTCTTGCTAAAAGCAAGCTAAAAATCAAAAGAATACTACTGGCTAAAACAAAATACCTTTTTCTACGCATATACTCACCTCGATTCTAACACGTACACCCTTTCATTCTTGACAGAATTTTCAGTTCATAACCATCTACTATGAAACAAAAAAAGCCGAATTCTTTAAGAATTCGACTTTTTTCGATGATATCTATTATTTAATTGAAATAATTCTCACTTTCATTTCTCCACCTGGAGTTTGCACAGTTACCTCTTCATTTATTTTCTTGCCTAACAGGCTTTTGGCAATTGGAGAGTCGTTAGAAATTTTCCCTTCAAACGGATCTGCTTCAGCACTTCCAACAATGGCATAAGTCTCTTCGTCTCCATCCGGTAATTCAATAAATGTTACTGATTTACCAAGTGTTACAGTATCGGAATTTGAACCATCATCTTCAATGATTTTCGCATTTCGAATCATGTTCTCTATTGTAGTTATACGTCCTTCAACAAAAGCCTGTTCCTCTTTCGCTGAGTCATATTCAGAGTTCTCGGATAAGTCCCCGAAACTACGAGCAATTTTTATACGTTCAACGACTTCTTTACGTTTAACCGTTTTCAAATATTCAAGTTCTTGTTCTAATTTTTCTTTTCCTGCTTGCGTCATAGGAAATACTTTTTCTACTGCCAATTCCCTTCACTCCTAATTTTCTATTTGTATAAAAGGTGTTAGAAAATACATCATAGCGCGTCCTATAAATAGGGCGCGCGTTTATAAATATATTATTATCTAGACTATCGTATTACAAAAATGACTTTTGTTCAAGAATTGTTTGAATTTTAGTAACCACTAAATCGATTGCCACATGGTTTTGGCCACCTTCAGGAATAATTACATCTGCGTAGCGTTTTGTTGGTTCGATGAATTGATTATGCATCGGTCTTACAACATTAGTATATTGTTCAATCACTGAATGCATTGTTCTCCCACGATCTTCAATGTCCCTTAACATCCTACGCATAATTCTTAAATCGGCATCCGTATCAACATAAAGTTTGATATCCATTAAATTGCGCAATCTTTCATCTTCTAATACTAATATTCCTTCTAAAATGATTACATCCTTCGGTTCTACAATAATGGTTTTATTGGAACGTGTATGTAGTGTATAGTCATACACAGGTTTCTCAATTGATTGATAATTTAAAAGCTTCTCGATATGCTCAATTAATAAATCATTATCAAACGCAAGCGGATGGTCATAATTAGTTTTTAATCTTTCTTCAAATGGTAAACTGCTTTGATCTTTATAGTAATAATCTTGTTCCAATACAAGAATGGAATGCCCTTTAAAATGGTCGTATATTGCATTGGTGACACTCGTTTTTCCTGATCCTGATCCACCTGCGACACCAATGACTGCCGGCTTACTTCTCATTGACTAGCTGTTCCCCTTTCGAATCTGTTTACAAAAATGAGAAAAAAGATTAATTATTAATTTTGTTTTCTACTGATGGCTAAACCATCACCGACTGGTATGATGGTTGTTGAATATTGTTCATGATTCATTAGCCATTCATTGTAACTCTTGATTTTCTTAACAAGATTTCGAATTCTTTTATTTTCAATATGATCATTAACAACCAAACCTTTAAATAGGACATTATCTGTATAAACATAACCATTTTTTGAAAGGAAGGGAGTATATAATTCGAAAAACCTCATATATTGACCCTTTGCTGCATCAATGAATATTGCATCAAATGAACCAAAATCTTTTACTTCATTCACTATTTCAAGTGCATCGCCTTTTAGAATATTTATTTGATGTTGGTATTCAGATTTGGAAATATTTAAAACAGCTTGCTCATATCTTTCATTATCTCTTTCAATAGTGACAATTTCCGCCTCCGGAAGAGCAGCTGCCATCCTCATAGCCGAATACCCAATAGCCGTACCGATTTCTAATATTCTCGCGGGACGTTGCATGTTTAGGAGCTGTAACAAAACTTCAATACCTGCCAATTCCATGATCGGCACATTATGTTGAATAGCGAATTGCTCCATCTCTTTAAATAACGGATCCCTTTCTTTTATTAAAGATTCAATATAAGAATGGATTTCATCTTTCATTTTTTTCCTCCTAGCGAAAAGGAGCTAACATGAAAAGTAGAAAGCTTTCATATACAGCTTTCTACTTTTTATGTTGTTATCGATTCGTTAATGTAAAAACACGTTGTTATTTTAACATAATTTTTCTTGAAACGCTAATTTTAGTGTTAATTACTTTTGAGAACTTGTAATATATTTTTCTTTTAAGCGATTATGTTCAGCTAACGTCTTGGAATAATAAACTGTTCCTGTTTTCGTAGCTGCAAGAAAATATAGATAATCTGTTTTCGCCGGATTAATAGCCGCTTCGATAGACATCTCCCCAGCACTTGCTATTGGGCTCGGGGGCAGTCCTTGAATTTTATAGGTGTTATATGGCGAATTTACTTTAAGATCGTCATATGTTACTTGTTTTTTATGTTTTCCTAAAGAGTAAAGAACGGTCGGGTCTGTTTGTAATGGCATATTTACTTTCATACGATTATAAAATACACTTGAGATTTTATGGCGGTCTGCCTTTTCTGTTGCCTCTTCTTCAATTAAAGAAGCCATTGTTAAAATTTCATATTGATCAAGATTAGACTTCTGAATTTGTTCTTTATATTTTTCCATAACTGAGTTTGTTTTTATTAACATTTTGTTGACTATTTGATCTAAAGACGGTTTTTTATCGTAGAATGAATATGTTGCCGGAAATAAATACCCTTCTAATGGATGTAGAACATCTTTTTTAAGGACTTTTTTTGAGATTAGTAATGGGTATTTTTTAATAAGTTTTTTTATATACTTAGGATCGTCGAGTTTTTTATCAATTTCTTTTTTATCAATACCCGAATGTTTTGCAATGATCGCTGTAATTTGGCTCAGTTGCAAACCTTCTGGTATCGTAAACTTTACTGTTGCTTTCTTTAACACCGTTCCCGTTTTCAATTGTGTTATGATTTGTTTTAAATTCATGGAAGGTGATAATTTGTATGTACCCGCTTGAAAGCCAGTTTCATTATTTAATTTTACATAGTATTTGAAGATTAATTTATTTTTAATCATTCCGTCTTCTTCTAGAATTGTTCCAATCGTGGATACAGTAGAGCCTATAGGGATTTCTACATTTTTCGTTTTAGTATTTTTTGGTTCAACTGGCTTTAATGCTGATTGAATGTATATATATGTGGCTAATATACCTCCAGTAATAATTAATATAATCGTTAAACAAATGATTCCAACTATTTTACGAATGGTTTTTGCTTCATCACTTTTAACTAACAGCTTTTTATAAATATCGTCTTTATTTATCTTCTTATCTTTTTGATCAGTCAATTGATCCATCACCCTTTCAAACAATCAATCCAATAACATAATGGAGTAGTCCCTTTTATCCAGTACATTATACTATATTTCCTCTATTATTACTTATTTTTCTTCGAATGATGAATGGCTGGAGTAAGAAAAAAACCTTTCCCGGTTACCAGGAAAGGTAATTATATATAGTATAGGGAGTCTAGTTTATTCTTCTTCTTGTTCGTCAAGGAATGTATTTAACATTTCCTCAATCATGTCCCATTCTTCATCCGTTTCAATTGGTTGAAGGTCGCCTTCTTCTCCATCTTCTTTTTGGATAAATGAAGATGCGTGAATTTCAATTTCTTCATTTTCATCTTCTTCTGCACCTACCGGGAAGTATAGGACATAAGATTTTCCAAATTCTTCTGATTCAAATGTAAATAATACTTCAAAAAGCTGTTCATTTCCATCTTCATCAATTACTGTAATATGTTTTTCACCATGTTCCATCTTTTCACCTCATTAATTTTGACTATCAAGATAACCTTGTAAGATCATACTGGCAGCCATTTTATCAATAACTTTTTTACGTTTTTTTCGGCTTACATCAGCTTCTAATAGAACCCTTTCGGCCGCCATTGTACTTAATCGCTCGTCCCACATAATAACAGGCAGATTTAGAAGTACCTTTAACTTCTCCGCATATGCTTTTGAAGCTTCTCCTCGCGGACCAATAGTATTATTCATATTTTTAGGAAAGCCGACGACGATTTTTTGCACATCATAAAGTTTAACAATTTCCGCTACACGTTCGAATCCAAATTTTTCTTTTTCCTCATCAATCGAAATGGTTTCAATTCCTTGTGCTGTCCATCCAAGCTCATCACTAACGGCCACTCCGACTGTTTTAGATCCAACATCAAGACCCATAACTCGCAAATTAATATCCCCCACGATGCTGTTTCAAATAAGATTTCACCAACACTTCAATGATTTCATCGCGTTCTAACTTTCGGATGATGTTACGTGCATCCTGATGGCGAGGAATATATGCAGGATCACCAGATAGAAGGTAACCGACGATTTGATTAATCGGATTATAACCTTTTTCTTGTAATGCTTCAAATACTTGTAACAATACTTCTTTCACATCATGCTCTAAAGGTTCTTCCGAAAAATTAAATCGCATCGTTTTGTCAAAAGAGCTCATTATACAGCACCTCTCTTTAACCGCTTGTCCTAAATAAAAACAAGCATTATTTTACTTAGTACCTATTCAAAAGCTCACCCAATAGCATTCTCGCTCAAAAAACCTCCATATAAATATTTATACGCAAATCTTCTTTAAACAAGAAAAAATCGGCAGTATAAATAAAATGTTGTCGATCATAGGAGGAAGGAAAAAAGGATAGTTCTATCATTTTTTCCTTCAAGGCACTATTTCCTATCTTTATTGTACAACACTTTTTGCTTGAATCAAATGGATTTTACCCAATCACCTACAAATTCAAGCGCAGAATCTAGTTTGTCAGGATCTTTCCCACCAGCTTGAGCCATATCCGGACGGCCACCACCACCGCCACCGCAACGTGATGCGACTTCTTTTACTAGTTTTCCCGCATGATATCCTTTTTCAATTAAATCTTTTGTGACACCAGCGATAATATTTACTTTATCATCTTGCACAGAACCTAGAACAACAATACCTGATTCTATTTTTTGTTTCAAATCATCGACCATATTCCGTAGATTATTCATATCTACACCTTGAACTTTGCTTGCGAGTACGTTTACCCCATTCACACTAAACTTGTTATCGATTAAGCTCCCTGCTTCAATATTCGATAATTTAGCAGATAGTGATTCGTTTTCTCTTTGTAAATCTTTAAGCTCCTGTAATAAATTGTCGATTCTAGTTACTAGATCCTTTGGATTTGCTTTTAGTTTAGCTGCAGCCTCATTTAAACGATGGATTTGTTCATTCATTAAATGATATGCTGCTTCCCCAGTCACTGCTTCAATTCGTCTAGTACCTGCGCCAATTCCACTTTCTGAAACGATTTTAAAAATTCCAATCGATGATGTATTTTGAACGTGGCAACCTCCACATAGCTCTAAACTATAATCGCCCATTGAAACGACACGAACGACTTGACCATATTTTTCACCGAATAACGCCATAGCACCCATCGCTTTTGCTTCTTCTAAATTTTTATTTTGAATTACTACTGGAATACTAGCCCAAATTTTTTCGTTTACAATTTCTTCGATCTTCTCTAGCTCCTCAGAAGTAATTTGACCGAAATGTGAGAAGTCGAAACGAAGTCTATTCGGTTCAACTAATGAACCAGCCTGATTGACATGTGTCCCTAATACATCCTTTAATGCTTGATGAAGCAGATGCGTAGCTGAGTGATTTTTAATGGTTTTATTTCTGCTTGCTGCATTAACGATTGCTTCCACTTCTTGACCTGTAGTTAAAGTACCTTCTTTAATAATTCCTCGTTGTAAGTGTTGGCCATTCGGTGCTTTTTGAACATCGGAAACAATTACTAGAAGCCCATCAGCTTCCAATTTCCCTTCATCAGCTATTTGACCGCCGCTTTCTGCGTAGAAAGGGGTTTCTTCAAGGATAAATTGAATTTCATCTCCCGTAGCTGCTTGATCAATTAATGCGCCATCCTTAATGATAACCGATACTTTCGTTGTTTTTGTTAACGTATCATAGCCAACAAATTCACTTTTTTCTTTAATATCTCCTAATATACCGCCTTGAACCTGCATTGATCCGACATCTTGTCTTGCATTACGTGCACGCTCCCGTTGGTTTTCCATTTCTCTTTCAAAGCCTTCGAGATCAATTTTCAAACCTTGGTCCTCAGCATATTCTTCGGTAAGTTCTACTGGGAAACCATACGTATCATATAAACGGAAAACATCTTCACCGGAGATTTTACCTGTTCCTTCTGCTTTTGCTTTCTCCATAACCGATGAAAGAATAGCTAAACCTTCGTGCAATGTTTCATGGAAACGTTCTTCTTCATTTTTCACTACTTTTTGAATGAATTCTGTATTTTCTTTTACTTGAGGGTAAAAATCTACCATAATTCCTGCTACGACAGGAACTAATTTATACATAAATGGTTCGTTAATATTGATCGTTTTTGCATATCTTACTGCCCTGCGCAGTAGTCTACGTAAAACATAGCCACGCCCTTCGTTTGATGGCAATGCCCCATCGCTTACAGCAAATGAAACGGTTCGGATATGGTCTGCAATCACTTTAAAGGCTACGTCCTTTTCAGTATCAACGCGGTATTTTTCTCCTGAAAGCTTTTCTGTTTCATGAATTATTGGCATAAACAAATCTGTATCAAAATTTGTTGGCACTTCTTGAATAACAGACGCCATTCGTTCTAATCCCATACCTGTATCAATATTTTTCTTTGGTAATGGAGTATATGTTCCGTCAGGGTTATGATTAAACTGAGAGAAAACAAGGTTCCATACTTCTAAATATCTTTCATTTTCGCCACCGGGATATAATTCAGGGTCATTTTCATCGTCACCAAACTCTGGTCCACGGTCATAGAAAATCTCTGTATTTGGTCCACTTGGCCCTTCTCCGATATCCCAAAAGTTTTCTTCTAAGCGAATAATTCTTTCTTCTGGCAGTCCAATTTTTTTATTCCATAATTCATGTGCTTCGTCATCCTCGGGATGAATCGTAACGGAAAGCTTTTCCGGTTCAAAGCCAATCCATTTTGGGCTAGTAAGAAATTCCCAAGCCCATTCTATTGCTTCTTCTTTAAAATAATCTCCAATTGAAAAGTTTCCGAGCATTTCAAAGAATGTATGGTGTCTTGCTGTTTTTCCTACGTTTTCGATATCATTTGTGCGAATTGCCTTTTGAGCATTCGTTATACGTGGATTTTCCGGAATGACCCGTCCATCAAAATATTTTTTTAATGTTGCTACCCCACTATTGATCCATAGTAGTGATGGGTCATCGTGTGGTACAAGTGATGCGCTAGGTTCGACTTTATGTCCTTTTTCTTGGAAAAAGTCTAAAAACATTTGGCGAATTTGTGCGCCTGTTAATTTTTTCATATTAAAACCTCCATATGTATTTTTGAGAAAGGCAGTTTTAGTAAAGTTTGTTGTTTTTGGGAATCTACAATGAACCGTTCCTTTCCGCTACAGGTACTCGCTTTCCGCGGGGCTGGCGATGAGCCTCCTCGTCGCTTCGCTTCCTGCGGGGTCTCATCTGTCCAGCTGAACCCGCAGGAGTCTCGTACCTTCCGCTCCAATCCACTCTGTGCGTTTAATATTGTTAAAAGCTACAATATTATAGAAATGAATCTTGAGAAATAAAAAAAGCCTCCATCCCTGGACAGGGACGAGAGACTTACTCGCGGTACCACCCTGATTAAAGATAACGAATGTATGTTATCTTTCTCTTGGGTGCCTATAACGGGGCAAGACGGCAGTTTTTACCTGCACTCCAGATTAGCTTTCTGTTATCCTTCATCTAGAATTTCTTTCAGCCGCGGAAATTCCTCTCTTTTGAGTAATTCAACTCTCAGATGGACTATAACATACTTGATCCTTCAACATTTTCATTGTTTATCCTTTATAGTCGAATTATAAAAAACTTTATTATGCTTTGTCAATCTTGTGAATGAATATTTACTGAAATATAGTTTTTTACTTGTATTAAAATAACTTTTAGTATGGCTAAGAAAGGGACAGCAATAATTAGTCCGATAACTCCCCCTATTTCACCTCCGATTGTCAGTGCAAGAATAATAAATAACGGATGCATATGCAAGGACTTGCCAACGATCAAAGGGGATAATATATTTCCTTCAAGAAATTGTAATACTACAATTACGATAAGAACATAAATTAAATATTTTACTGACATGGTGGCTGCGATTATAGCTACAGGAACTGCACCAATAATTGGGCCAAAGTAAGGGATAATATCCGTAATTCCAACAATTAAACCTAGTAGTATGGGATATTTTACTCCGATTAACCAAAATGCAATGGTAGAAATGGTTCCAACTAATAAGCAAACGAGAAGTTGACCCCTTATATATCCACCGATTGATTCATCAACATCTTTCACCATTAGTTTCGCCTGGTTGCGCCATCTCTTTGGAGTAAAATACCACGCTGTCTGTTTAACTTTCTCTATATCTTTCAGTAAATAAAATGAGATGAATGGAATAATTGCCAATATAAATATGAAGTTGACAATTTTCATTAACGCGTTTATTGCTTTTGAAAGAAAACTACTTAACCATGATTCAAATTTATCGATTCTCTGCTCAATCTGATCTTGAATTCCGTCGGGCCATCTCGATGTTGAATCATGTAGATTTTCAATCCACGTACGGTATTGATTCGCAAATTCCGGAATATGGTCTGATAAATCTTTAATTTGTTCAATCAAAATAGGGATGCCTAAATAGATCAAATATCCAGTGCCGCCAAAAAAAACGATATATATAATAAAAGTTGCCAATCCCCTATGTATACCAAGCTCATGCAGTTTTTCTACAAGAGGATGTAATAAGTACGTAAAGAAAGCGGCGATAAGTAAAGGGATAAATGCAGATAAAAAAATTTTTAGTATGGGCATCCAAAATGGTTTTAAAAGAAGACAAAAATACAAAATGATCATTAATAATAGTATAATGCCAAGATTAAAAATCCAATTCCAACGGGGTTTTCGCAACATCCATCCCTCCTTTTTCTAGTATTCGAGTTATGATGGTTTTTATCCAAAAAAAAGCTATCCCACAATGGGATAGCTTTCATTTAACGAAATGCTTTACGTATACGTTTCGTCATTTTTTTCATTTGTTTATTATCGAAATATCCTTGTCGTTGAGAGATTGCTGTTGCTGCTATCCCTGCTCCGAAGCCTAGCAAGGAGACGAATGTTTTATTCAAAACAATGCACCCCTTCCATTTAACTTAATCTTCGCGACTCTTCATCAAATAAATCATCTAATGAACTTAATGTTCCATCTTCCTCTACTTGATGGGTAAAAATCATATCTTTTCCAATTGAAAGTTCAATGAAGCAGTTCCAGCAATAATATTGGTTGATGCCAATTTTACCAAGATCTTTACTTTGGCAATTCGGGCATTTCATCATAGGTTTCGCCACCTTGCGTTTGATTTATCGAAACGATGATGGCATCTTTTCCAACCTTAGGCGGCCCATCTGTATGGACAACTTTCTTTCCTTCCAGTATATCTGTAAAGAAGCCATCTGTTAGTTCGTACCCTATGATAGTGCCCATTTCTTCCGAAAAATATACGTCCTCAAGCAACCCTAGCTGATCACCACTACGTGAGATCGCTAATTTTTTTAATAGTGGTTTTGAATGACATAATGTATATTCTTCATCTATTGCCTTGTATTTTTCAAGCTTGGTGTCTTTTCGTAAAATGATCCCTTGCTGCCCAAAATTATCTACTTTAGAAATAGGCAAGCGATATAGCGTGTTAAATAAACTTTTCGACTTAATTAGCAGACAGTTTATTTTCCCTTTATCGGAAATACCTAAATCGCAAACCTCTCCCTTTTTTTGGCCCTCTGTGCTATATACAGGTATTCCTTTTAAAAGAGACAATGTTCTCAAAAAGCACCCCCACCTTTTTCGAACATTTATAGTGTCTGTTATTTACATGAAATCATAAGGTGTAACGTTTTCCATTCCGATCATTGGATCGATTTCCATGATTGTTTCATTTGATAATTCGACTATTTTTTCCGCATTAGTCACTTCTGCTAAAATTTTTAATTTATCATAGAGATTTGTTTTTCTTAATTGGTCATCTACTCGTTCTATCCCTAATCGAAAAGCTTCTTGCTCCCCACAAATAATTAATGATTGTTTACTTCTTGTGATCGCCGTATATAGTAAATTTCTTCGGAGCATTCGGTAATAACTTTTTACAACAGGTAAAATAACAATTGGAAATTCACTTCCTTGTGACTTATGGATTGAACAACAATATGCATGGGTAAATTGATGAAAATCCTGTCTCGTATAGGTGACTTCTATTCCGTCAAAGGATATGAGTATCAAGTCTTGTTTTTCAGTATTTTCTTTCGCGTAAAAAATTGATATGATTTCGCCAATATCACCATTGAAAACATGTTGTTCTGGTTGATTTACAAGCTGTAATACTTTATCTCCAATTCGATATTTTATATCGCCGAAACTTAATTCCTTTCTCTCCCCCGTCTTATTTGGGTTGAATATTTCCTGCAATAAAACATTCAAACGATCGATACCGGCAGCACCTCTATACATAGGTGCCAGTACTTGAACATCCTTCTGTGTATATCCTTTTCTTTTTGCACTAGAAACAATCTTTTCAATTACTTCCGGAATTTGCTGGGTGGTGCATCGGATGAATGACCGATCCTTTTGTTGTTTTGTTACGTCTTGAGGGATACGTCCATTTTTAATGTCATGCGCTAATTCGATGATCGATGAACCGCCTTCCTGACGATAAATATCTGTTAATTGCACCGTTGGGATCACTTTTGACCGTAATAAATCTTTTAACACTTGACCAGGTCCAACAGATGGAAGTTGATCTTCATCTCCAACGAAGATGACTTGGATTTGTTCCGGCATTGCTTTTAGTAACTGATGAGCGAGCCATGTATCGACCATCGACATTTCATCGACGATAACAATTTTTCCATTAATTTGCTTGTCCTCATCGACATCAACATCTTCCTGTCCAGTCATACCGAGGAGGCGGTGGATTGTCATTGCCGGTAACCCTGTAGACTCAGACATTCTTTTCGCCGCCCTACCCGTAGGAGCGGTTAAAATAATCGGAAAAGGATTTTCTTTACTATAATCTTTCGGATCTAAAGAACAACCATTCAGCTCTGCATACAATTCAACAATTCCTTTGATTACCGTTGTTTTCCCGGTTCCCGGTCCGCCAGTTAAGAGCATCATTGGAGACATTAATGCGGTTTGAATCGCCTCTTTTTGAGAAGGGGCATATTGAACACCGATTCGATCTTCAAGCTCCCCTAACGCAAGTAAAAATTCCGATTCGGGAAATTGGTCCTTATAATCCTCCTGAGCTAAAATACGTTGAATATTTGATACAATCCCTTTTTCTGAAAAATATAAGGAAGGAATATAAACTTTATTGTTTTCAACCACAATTTTGCTTTCTTCACCAAGTTTTATAATCTCATTAGAAATATCCGAGTATTCAATGGAAATTGGCTGTGATTCCTCTAACAATAATTTCACTTTCGGCAAAAGTTCTTTTGATTCCATATATACATGTCCATTTTGTAAACATTCTACCTCTAGCGTGTACATACAACCCGCTTTTATTCGATCTGGATGATTCCCAACAATGCCTAATTGCTTCCCTATTTCATCGGCACGGCCAAAACCAATGCCTTCTACTGATTCAACTAATTGATACGGATTTTTTTGAATGATATCTAATGCCTGTTCCTGATATACTTGATAAATTTTCATTGAAATTTGTGGTCCAAATCCCAATTGATTTAAACCAATCATGACCCGTTCTAGCCCTTGATGTTCAATTAATTTGTCATATAATGTTTTTGCCTTATCAGGTGGTAATTTAGGAATGGTATCAAGCAAGGATGGCTGATCCAAAATTTTGCTTATTGCATTTTCTCCTAAGGCGTCAACAATCCGTTCCGCCGTTTTTTTTCCGATACCGCTAAACATTTCACTCGATAAGTATGTGATAATGCCTTGCTTCGTTTGCGGGATTTCTTTTTTAAAATGCTTTGCTTGAAATTGAGGTCCGAACTTAGGATGTTCTTGCATATCCCCATAAAAAATATAGGTTTCCTGCTCATGTATTTTAGGGAAATGTCCAGTAATGACTGCCTCTTTCTCATCTGTTTCTAAATTGGTTTCATCAATTCTTATTCGTATAACCGAATATAAATTTTGTTCATTGTGAAAAATCGTAACAAGATGCCGTCCTTTTACATATTTCTCGTCATTTTCAAATAAATTAAGCGTATTTTGTTGCTCCAACATGAGCCCCCCTTATAAAGCGGGATATTATTCGTCCGTTTCCCTCATTTTTTCAATCATTTTTATCCCATATCCTGATAATACATGATCTGGTTGTATGTTTATTGCTTTATTAAAAAACTCTTCCGCCTTCACTGGATCCTCTTTATACCCTAAATAAGCTACACCTAAATTGTAATATGCATCTGCATGCTGCGAATCTTGATTCACCACTATTGTAAATTGATGAATGGCTTCATCATACACTTCTGACTGTGCTAGCACTAGTGCATATTGAAATCTCGCTTCGATATCGTCTGCATTTAGTTCAACACTTCTCTGTAAGTACGGTAAGGCCAACTTCGGGTTTCCCAGCTGTACAAAACACATTCCGATCATGAAATAAATATCATTATTATTTAATCCTTTGTTCTTTGCCTTTTCGAAGTAATTGACTGCTAATTCATATTGTTCTTGTTCATAATATAAATTACCTAAGCAATAATAAGCAGCGGATGCTTGTTCATCCAATTCAATGGCTTTTTCAAAAAATTTCACAGCACGTTCTATTTCCTTGACTGCAACTAAAACATTCCCAAAATTTATATAAGCTACAGGATCGGTCGGATTTTCTTCAATCGCCTCTGAGAAATATTTAATGGCTTCTTCAAACTTGCCTTCTTGTAAACATTCGATACCCTTTTTGTTTTTATCCAAAGTATGACACCTCAAAAACTCAATTATTTTCTATCGAAATTATAACATAAGTTCTTCCCTTTTTAGCTGTAAAGTAAAAACCTCATCCCTTAAATATATGGGATGAGGCACTTTACTTAGCCAACATACATTAGTTGCTCATTATTTTTGAAGACTTTATCGATTGTTGCTCCTCCTAAACAAACTTCTCCATCGTAAAAGACGACTGCTTGTCCAGGTGTGACCGCACGAATCGGCTCATCAAAAATAACTTCTACTTCGTTATTGTCCAAAACTCTAACAGTTACTTTGTTATCCGGCTGGCGATAACGAAATTTAGCCGTACATGTAAATTCACTTTTGATTTCGTGATTGGACACCCAACTCGTATTCACAGCAGTGATGGAATTAGAGTAAAGGGAGTCGTGATTAAATCCTTGTTCAACAAATAAGACATTTTCTTTTAAATCTTTACCAACGACAAACCAAGGTTCACCGGATCCTCCAATCCCTAATCCATGTCGTTGACCAATCGTATAATACATAAGGCCATCGTGCTCACCCATCTTTTTACCTGATAATGTTTTCATTATCCCTTTTTGAGCCGGCAAATAATTGCTGAGAAATTCTTTAAAATTTCTTTCGCCAATAAAGCAAATGCCTGTACTGTCTTTTTTCTTTGCAGTGGCAAGTCCAGCTTCAAGTGCTATTTCTCTAACACGCTTTTTATCTATATCTCCTATTGGGAACATAACTTTTTCCAACTGTTCATGGGTCAGCTGATTTAAAAAATATGTTTGATCCTTATTCTCATCAATCCCACGCAACATTTTGTATTCTCCATCTTGAAAGGCAACTCTAGCATAGTGACCTGTTGCTAAATAATCTGCCCCAAGATTCATGGCATGCTCCAAAAAGGCTTTAAATTTAATTTCTTTATTACACATTACATCAGGATTTGGTGTACGTCCTGCTTTATATTCATCAAGAAAATAAGTAAATACTTTATCCCAATATTGTTTTTCGAAATTAACTGCATAATATGGGATTCCAATTTGATTACAAACACGAATGACATCATTATAGTCTTCGGTAGCTGTGCATACACCAAATTCATCTGTATCATCCCAATTTTTCATAAAAATACCGATGACATCATAGCCTTGCTCTTTTAATAAAAGAGCAGCAACAGATGAATCCACACCACCCGACATCCCAACGACGACTCTCGTATCTTGAGGTGCTTTCTTCATATATTTCCCTACTTTCTATTTGCCTTGTTCAATCGTTGAACAATTTTTGCGACTTCATTCGCAGCTTTTTCAATTTCTTGACTCGTATTATTTAAACCAAAACTAAATCGAATCGAATTTCTTAATCGCTTCGACTCTTTTCCAAACATTGCGACAAGAACATGTGATGGTTCAATTGAGCCTGCTGTACATGCAGAACCGCTTGAAGCGGCTATGCCTGCTATATCTAAATTAACGAGCATCGCTTCTACATCAGTACCAGGAAAGCTTAAATTTAATACATGTGGAAGTGAGTGATGATCAGTAAACCCATTAATATGAAAATCAACATGTTGTGCCGTTAATATATTTAAAAATTTCATTTTAAAATCTTGATATCGTTTCTGTTTTTCTTCCATTTGTTCTTGAGCTATTTTTACAGCTTCTGCAAATCCTACAATGGAGCTAATATTCTCTGTACCTGCACGACGTTTCAGTTCCTGTTCCCCACCGTAAAAACGATTGACAATTCTTGTGCCTGCTTTTATATAAAGAAAACCAATTCCTTTTGGCCCATTAATTTTATGGGAGGATACAGATAATAAATCAACGTTCAATTCATGAACATTTAACTTTACTACTCCGTATGCTTGCACAGCATCTGTATGGAAATAAGCTTGATGATCTTTTAATAGAAGACCGATTTCATGAATAGGCTGGATCGTGCCTACTTCATTGTTTCCGTACATGATCGTTACTAGGATCGTATCCTCACGAAGAGCAGCTTTCACATCTTCGACAGAAACTTGCCCATTTTCGTTTACATCTAGGTAAGTTACGTCATATCCATGTTTTTCAAGATACTCACATGTATGAAGCACTGCATGATGTTCAATATTTGACGTAATAATATGCTTTCCTTTTTCTTTCATTGCCTCAGCAATCCCTAAAATCGCAAAATTATCCGCTTCTGTTCCACCACTAGTAAACACGATTTCATTAAAATGTGCGCCAATGCTCCCAGCAATAATCGTTCTCGCTTCATCAAGTAAAGCTCTTGCTTCTCGCCCATAAGAATGAATACTTGATGGGTTTCCAAATGACTGGTTTAGCACATTAATCATTGTATCGATCACTTTCGGATGAACGGGAGATGTTGCCGAGTGATCGAGATAAATTCGTTCCATTTTTTTCACCTCTAAAGATGGTCAATTCTTACAAAAATTTCTTCTAAATATAAAACATGTAAGAATCCGTTTCTCCATCGTCTTTGTAATTTACAAGGTCTTCAATCGTTGTGTTATCTAATACATCCTTTACAGCATCACGAATTTTTATCCAAAGTGAACGTTTAACTGGTTCTTCATCTTCAATTCCTTCAACCGGACTGATTGGTCCTTCTAAAACTCGAATGATATCACCTGCTGTAATTTTGGCTGGCTCTGAAGCAAGTGTATAGCCACCATATGCTCCTCTGACACTTTTAACGAGACCTGCATTTCTTAAAGGAGCAATTAATTGTTCTAAATAATGCTCCGACAAATCATGCATTTGGGCAATGGTTTTCAAAGATGTTGGTCCTTCCCCAAATCTTTTTCCTAGTTCAATCATAATTGTTAGTCCGTAACGACCCTTTGTTGAAATTTTCATAGACTTGCACCTCGATTTATTTCTTCTTTTCTTTTTTCAAATTTTTTAAGGAATTTATCTGTGAGCGTTTGACATAGCGGCAATGCAATCCCAACAAGTGTTCCGATCGTTAGTACAAAAATAATTGTACCGATAAATACGGGTCCCCCACATAACCAGCCAATAATTAGGACGATTGCTTCCATTCCTCGACGTACGTGGGAAATTTTCCAGCCCGTTTTCGAAGTAACAGCTAGCATAAAGCTGTCTCGGGGACCTGCACCTAATTGAGCAGAAATATAAATTCCCATTCCAATTGCATTAATAATAATTCCTAATATAAGGACAATAATTTTTTCAAGTAGTGAAGTAAACTCAACATTTGATAAAAAATGTAAAAATATATCCATAAACGAGCCTAACAAGAGCATATTTAAATAGGCTCCAATTTTTGGGATTTTACGCATGATGGCTGCTGAAATGCCTAAAACAAAAAATCCGACAATGATTGACCAAGAACCAATTGTCAGTCCGATTTGTTTATATAGACCGATGTGTAATACGTCCCAAGGAGTCACTCCAAGATCTGCAATAATTAATAAATCCAAACCAAATGCCATAATGAGCAAACCTAGACAAAAAATAAAAAAGCGAAATACTAATTGATGATTATTATTCAATATACGTTCCTCCACTTTCTTATTTATAAATGGCTCTTGACATTATAGCATATTTGGAAGACGAAATGAATGAAAGCATACCCATTAACTCGGTTTTTATTTAACTTTCATTTCCTTTTTTAAATTCCTCGAGTCGACGATAAATCGCAGCTAAACGTTTCTCTTCTCCTGCTTCGACTGGCTCATAATATTTTGTACCTTTTAAATTACTCGGCAGATACTCTTGATGAACCCAACCACCGAAAGTTCCAATCGGTGTATCATGGGGATATTTGTAACCGACATGACCTAAAACTTTTGAACCGGCGTAATGTCCATCACGCAAATGCTTTGGAATATCGCCAACTTTTCCATTACGAATATCTGTTATTGCTTTATCTAATGCTGCATATGCTGAATTGGATTTTGAAGATAGACACATTTCCACGACCGCAACAGCTAATGGAATACGTGCTTCCGGAAGCCCCAATCGCTCACTTGCTGTCACTGCAGCTAATACGTTTGTACCGACTGACGTATTAGCTAAGCCGATATCCTCAAATGCGATAACAAGTAAGCGGCGGTTAACTGCAACTAAATCACCAGTTTCCAATAAATGTGCCAAATAATAAAGTGACGCATCCACATCACTACCTCTAATACTTTTTTGCAAGCTGGAGAGTAAATTATAAAAGTGAGATCCTTTTTTATCTCCATACACACCTACGTTTCCAACTAAGTCATCGATTGTTTGGTCTTGAACAATATATGTATCATTTTCTTTATTGGATGAATACACAATTGATTCAAGAAGGGTTAATGACTTCCTCGCATCTCCACCTGAACCAGAAGCGATTTTTCTTAATTGGTCTTCGGTTATTTGGATTGACATTTTCCCCAATCCTTTATTTTCATCGTGAACAGCACGCTGTAATAACTCATAAATATCCTCTGAAGTTAATCGTGTTAATTGCTTAATTTGTCCGCATCGGCTGCGAATCGCTGGATTGACATCATGAAACGGATTTTCGGTCGTCGCTCCAATTAAGATAATCGAACCATTCTCAACATGTGGCAATAAATAATCTTGCTGCGCTTTATTAAAACGGTGAATTTCATCTAAAAATAAAATCACTTTTCCCGTTAATCTTGTTTCATCAACAACCATCTCTACATCTTTTTTCCCGGATGTTGTGGCGTTCAATGCAATAAAAGGAATTTTAGTCGTTCCCGCAATCGCATGTGCAATCGATGTCTTCCCTATGCCCGGTTCTCCATACAAGAGCATCGATGGAACATGTCCATTTTTTATCATTTTATAAAGGCTTGTTTGTTTGCCGATGATTTCCTTTTGCCCAACAATTTCATCAATTGTTGTCGGTCGCATTCGAAAAGCAAGTGGTTCTCCGTACACATTTACAGCCCCCAAACAAATATTTAATATCAATTATAACTTTAAAATTGTAGGTTGAAAATTTATACGCCTAATAATAGCAAAAAAAGGGATGTCGAGTAATTAACATCCCTTTTTTATTTACTATTATGCTGCAACATCCCTTTTCATAAATACACCAAATGCCAGTACAATAAAAATAATAAAGTATACGAGCAGCGTGATAATGGAGAAACCGAGTGTCATTCCTTCTACAAGTGGGATGCCATCAAAGTATTGCATTAAATTTGTGTTGGCAAATAGAATAAATTTTGCCCATTCGAATTTTGCTGCAAGGAGCTGAGTAATGTTTCCGCCCATGAGTAGAAGGAATACGGAAATCCCAATTGCTAAAGAGCTGTTACGGAATACGGCTGATATCATAAATGCCATCGTAATTAACATGATTACATCAATGGAGGATAATAAATACGTTTTGATTAAATACCATAGCATGTTTTGTTCAACGACATGTCCATTAGTATAGGCAAGGTGAACATTATCTCCACTTCCGGAACCAAACAAGATAAATCCGACAATGGCCGAAGTGACAAATAGGATTGCTAACATGAAAATACCAAATACGATTACTGTTATATATTTCGATAGTAATATTTTTGATCTTTTTAACGGGCGGATTAATAATAGTTTAATTGTCCCCCAACTAAATTCGCTTGCTACGATTCCCGCTGCAATAATAATTGTGAATAAACCAACGAAGGAAATAAACATCGTATTATCATTAATAAATGAAAAACCGCTTGATTGATCAGATGGTGCCATATTATGTGCAAGACGATATTTGTTTATTTCAATATTTTTTTCATAAAATTTTTTTGCACTTGCCGCTGTTGCCGGCATTTCTTTAAGCTGTTGTTCATCTGCTTTAATCTCAGCAGTTACTTCCGCTTTCCAATCTCTTTGCGTACCTTTATCCAATTTTCCTTCATAATATTTTGTTAATGCTCCACTGCCGATGACACCTAAGATGATTAAGCCAATCATCACATAGGAACCGGCACGCTTGAATATTTTAATCCATTCATTATAGACAAGATTAAGCATGTGCTACTTCCTCCTTTGTAATTTCTAAGAATCGGTCTTCCAATGATTTAGAAATGAGTTTTACTTCATAGATTCGTATTCCTGTTGAAACAAGTGTTTGAATAAAATCCGGAACTTGTTCTTTTTCTAATTCTACTTCAATTCCATGGTCAATTTGGGTAAATGAATATCCGCTAATTGACTCAAGTGTTGCACCACTATCTATTTCTATAAAATACTTTTGCTTCTGATCTTCATACACAAAGTCGTGGACGTTTTGCACGTCGATTAATTTTCCTTTTTGAATAATCGCAATTCGATCACACATCATTTCCATTTCCGATAATAAGTGACTGGAAACGATAACCGCCATGCCTTTTTCTTTTGATAATTTCCGTAAATGATCCCTAATTTCTCGGATTCCCGCAGGATCAAGGCCATTGGTCGGTTCATCAAGGATCATTACTTTCGGATCATGCAGTAGACTTTGTGCTAATCCTAATCGTTGTCTCATACCTAATGAATAAGTTTTGACTTTGTCGTTAATACGATCTTTTAAACCGACAAGTTCAATAACTTCATTTATTTTTTCTTTCGTAATTCCTTTTATCATCCGCGCATACTGCATTAAGTTTTGATACCCTGTTAAAAACTTATACATTTCCGGATTTTCAACAATCCCGCCGACATTTCGTAATGCTTCCTCATATTCATTTTTTACATTCTTTCCACAAATGACGATATCACCTGATGTAATCCCCATTAGTCCTACAATCATACGAATCGTCGTTGTTTTACCTGCACCATTCGGTCCTAAGAAACCGAATACTTCACCTTCGTTTATCGTAAACGATAAATTATCAATAATTTTTTTGCCTTTAATTACTTTCGTTACATTTTTTAATTCAACCGCTGATTTCATCATTTGTTTCCTCCATTCAACTTAATATTATCCAGTTTCTTTTTAAACATTTTAGAAACAGATAACTCCCTCCTTTAGTTCGCCTTCAACGTTTCTATAAAATTATGTACTATCAAAACAGTACACTACTGCAAAAATAACCGTCAATACCTTTTTTGGAAATTTTTTCACCTTCTCTAAATAAAAAAACCGCCATTGGCGGTTTTTTATAATTTTTCCCAGTAAAAATCTTTTATTTATCTTTGACACGCTTTAGCGGAATATCTTTTACTATTTCCTTAACAACATAGCTTGCCATGAATAATCCGGCTGTTGATGGAACAAAAGCATTCGATGAAGGCGGCATTTTTGCTTTACGGATTTCTGCTTCATCATTCCCAACTACTTTTCTAACATCTTCGCGAATAATGATTGGACTTTCATCTGAAAATACAACAGGAATTCCTTTGCGAATTCCTTCCTTACGAAGCCTCGTACGAATGACTTTAGCAATTGGATCTGTATGTGTTTTGAAAATATCAGCTATTTTCAGTCTTGTAGGATCCATTTTATTCGCCGCACCCATACTTGAAATAATTGGAATATTACGTTTTAAGCATTCTTTAATTAAATGAATTTTATAAGAAATCGTGTCGGATGCATCAACGATAAAATCCGGTTGTTCTGCGAAAAACTGCTCATATGTTTCTTCTGTATAAAACATGTTCAAAGAGATGACTTCGCATTCTGGATTAATATCCTTGATCCGCTCCTTCATTATGTCGGCTTTCGGTTGTCCAATTGTAGAAAGCAATGCAGGCAATTGTCGATTTATATTTGTAATATCTACTGAATCTTTATCAACTAAAATTAATTTCCCGACGCCGGATCGTGCCAACGCTTCAACAGCAAACGATCCAACTCCACCTATACCAAGTATGGCAACCGTACTATTTTTTAATTTTTCTAATCCTTCTTTTCCCAAAGCTAATTCATTTCGTGAAAACTGGTGAAGCACATGTATCATCTCCAAAATTCTACTTTATCTTCCTTGGATAAGGATAAACAATTTGTCGCTTAAAATCAATATTTGTCCAATTTAGTGCAAAATAAAAACCCTCTATAAAAGAGAGTTTAAGTTTCAATTAAAATGATAAGCCCCAATCATGCCGTCGCAAAATCCTAGTGTTTTGAACCCGCACTTGGCAGGTGGGTGTTCTGTTTCAGCTTTATACGTCCTTTATAAAAAGGCATGTATGCGGCATGAAAACGCCAAACTCCCGTAGGTAATATGTTCGGTCAAAACGAATAGGTACAAAAACGAACACATCAGGACTTATCGTATTATTTAAATAGTATCATAGGAATTTTATTTTTTCAATATTACTATAGTTGGAAAAATCATACGATATTTGACAAAAATCTCATTATTTATTTTTCTTTAAGGTTCAAAGAAAGATGTAAGTCTTGTAATTGTAGCTCACTTACCTCGCCTGGTGCTTCAGTTAACAAGCAACTTGCACTCGCTGTTTTTGGAAAGGCAATTGTATCGCGTAAATTTGTACGTCCAGATAATAGCATAACAATTCGATCCAACCCTAAAGCAATTCCACCGTGTGGAGGTGTTCCATATTCAAAAGCGTCCAAGAGGAAACCAAATTGTTCCCTTGCTTGCTCCTCTGTAAATCCAAGGACTTTAAACATTTTTTCTTGAATGTCTCTTTCAAAAATACGTAATGATCCACCACCTAACTCATAACCATTTAGAACTAAGTCATATGCTTGAGCTTTTACATTTTTCGGATCACTTTCAAGTTTTTCGATATCTTCTCTAAAAGGCATCGTGAATGGGTGATGAGCTGCATAGTAACGTCCTTCTTCTTCGTCATACTCAAGTAATGGCCAGTCTGTTACCCACAGGAAATTAAATTTGGATTCGTCAATTAGCCCTAGTTCTTTACCAAGTTTTAACCTTAGCGCTCCTAAAGCATCTGCAACAACTGAGGTTTTGTCTGCAACAAATAATAATAAGTCACCCGTAGATGATTCTAATATTGATTTGAACTGTTGTTGCTCCTCTTCGGAGAAGAATTTTGCAATCGGTCCTTTCAAACCATCTTCTTCCACCTTTAGCCATGCCAAACCTTTGGCACCATAACGTGATACAAATTCAGTTAGACCATCAATATCTTTTCGAGAATATTTAGTAGCTCCGCCTTTCACATTGATTGCCTTCACTTGGCCACCATTTGTAACTGCAGCTGAAAATACTTTAAATCCCGATTCTTTAACTATTTCAGATAAGTCCACTAGTTCCATTTCAAAACGTGTGTCAGGTTTATCTGAACCATATCGACTCATCGCTTCATCATATGTCAATCTTGGTAGCGGTGTACTGATATCAATCCCTTTCACATCTTTCATTAATCGGACCATCATTTTTTCCGTCATATCCATAATGTCTTCTTGACTATAAAAACTTGTTTCAATATCAATTTGTGTAAATTCTGGTTGACGATCTGCACGTAAGTCCTCGTCACGGAAACAACGGGCAATTTGATAGTATTTATCAAATCCGGAAACCATTAATAATTGTTTAAAAATTTGCGGTGACTGTGGCAACGCATAAAATTCACCCGGATGTACGCGACTAGGTACTAAATAATCACGTGCTCCTTCAGGAGTACTTTTTGTTAAAATTGGTGTTTCAACATCCAAAAATCCTTCTTCATCTAAAAAGCGACGAATCGTTTTTGTCACATCATGACGCATTTTAAATGTTTCATACATAACAGGCCTGCGTAAATCAAGATAACGGTATTTTAAACGAACATCTTCAGCGACTTCTGTTTTATTTTCAATCATAAATGGCGGTGTCTTTGCTTCATTTATAATTGTCACCTGGTCGACTTTAATTTCAATTTTCCCGGTCTTTAAGTTTTCATTTACTGTTGAAGCATCTCTTGCTACGACTGTACCTTTAACATCTAATACATATTCGGAGCGAATTTTTTCTGCAATAGCAAGAGCTTCCGCAGAAATATCCGGGTTAAAAACAATTTGAACGATTCCTGTTCGGTCGCGTAAATCAATAAAAATTAATCCACCAAGGTCTCTTCTTTTCTGCACCCAGCCTTTTAGTGTAATACTTTCACCAATATGCTGTTCTGTTACTTCACCACAATAATATGTTCGTCCAAACATTCTATTTATGCCCCCTATTTACTTAGCTGTATAAATTGATTTACAAAATCAGTTATAGCCACTTCTTTTTGCTCACCGGTTTCCATGTTTTTTAGATTAATGATCCTTTTTTGAAGCTCATCTTCGCCTAAAATAGCAACATATTTCGCGTGGACACGGTCAGCAGCTTTAAACTGTGCTTTCATTTTTCGATCAAGATAATCCATATCAGCCGAAAAACTATGTTGTCTTAATTGTTGTAATAATACAGCCGCTTTAAGTTTTGCCTCTTCACCTAATGCAACGATAAAGCAATCAACTGGATTTTCATATGGCAGTTGAATATTTTCTGCTTCTAACGCGGCAAGTAAACGTTCAATACTTAACGCAAAACCGATTCCAGGTGTTTCAGGTCCACCCATTTCTTGAACTAATCCATTATAGCGACCACCGCCACAAAGTGTTGTAATGGCACCAAAGCCTTCTGCACTACTCATAATTTCAAACGCAGTGTGATTATAATAATCTAACCCTCTAACAAGCGTTGGATCGACTTCATACTCGATTCCTAATTCTTTTAAATACAATAAAACTTTATCAAAATAGGCTTTTGATTCATTATTTAAATAATCTAATATTGAGGGTGCTGACTTCATCAGTTCATGGTCGCGGTCTTTTTTACAATCCAAAATACGAAGCGGATTTTTCTCAAGTCGATTTTGACAATCAGAACAAAATTCTTCAATTCTAGGTTGAAAATGATTGATTAAAGCTGTTCGGTGAGAAATTCGGCTTTCTTTATCACCCAAACTATTAATAACAAGTTTCAATGACTTTAACCCTAGTTTTTTGTAAAGGGTCATCGCTAAAGAGATCACTTCTGCATCTATTGCCGGATCTTCGCTGCCAAGTGCTTCGACTCCAAATTGTACAAATTGACGGAATCTACCTGCTTGCGGTCTTTCATATCGAAACATCGGACCATTGTAAAATAGTTTCACCGGTTGATTCGGTTGGCCGAACATTTTATGTTGAGTAAATGAGCGAACAACAGATGCTGTTCCTTCAGGCCGTAATGTTAAACTTCTCCCGCCACGATCTTCAAATGTATACATTTCTTTTTGAACTATGTCTGTCGTATCTCCTACACCTTTTTGAAAGAGCTCTGTATGTTCAAAAATCGGTGTACGGATTTCTTTATATTGATAGGTTCTACAAATTTCTTTTGCCGTATCTTCTACAAACTGCCATTTCTCAACTTCGCCAGGTAATATATCCTGGGTACCGCGAGGAATTTGAATTGACATAATTGGCTCCTCCTTTTTTATGTAATGACTCTGTTAAAATAGGCTGTTGATTTCCGCTCCAGATGCTCGCTTTCCGCGGGCGGTCCGGGAGCCTCCTCGGTGCTAAACGCACCTGCGGGGTCTCCCGTTTACCGTTTTTCCCGCAGGAGTCTCGCATCTTCCGCTCCAATCAACATAGCATTAAACTAGACAATTAACTTTAACAAAGCCTATGTAATATAAAAAAACAACCCTCAATCCCTTGTACTAAATACAAGGGACGAGAGTTGTTTCCCGTGGTGCCACCCTAATTGAAGCAAAATGCTTCCACTCGAAACAGTTAACGCCTGTTCTACGTTCATCCCTATTAAGATAAATCCGTTCAGGATGAAACCTACAAAGTGTTCATTCATTAAGTCATCATGTAGAAATGCTTTCAGCCTAAGACATTTCTTCTCTTTTCATGTGTTTCTTAATTACTGTGCTTTATCATTGGTTTTTTATAATTTTATATTTATTTATATAATAATACGAGGCTAGTTCCACGTTGTCAAGGTACGCTTTGAGAAAAAATTTCATGACCGCTCTAATTTCTTTTTCAATAATTTTACATCTCCTAATGATAGTCCAAATTCGGATGCAAGCTCCATGGATGAAGCTTGATTTTCTTTTTGAATAAACTCATGTAAATTGGTTCCAAAAATTTGATTACTGCCATCTGATACTAATTGGTTTTTTTCATTAGCACGCATGTTCATTCTCCTTACTTTTTTGGCTATGTTAATACGTAATTTCCAATAAATTTTTCTTCACATTTCGAGTGAAAATACCACGAACTAGCTTTAGTTAGCTTTTATTCAATCCGTCGAATAGGTGAGAAACTCCTCAAAAATTAACTAGAAGTATCTTTTGTTGTCATATTGTTAGTGTATCCAAACAACGATTTTTTCTTTCTTAAAAAAAGGAGTTTTAATTATTTTCGAGAATTAAGAAAAGGACAAGTTATTTACTAACAATGAGATTCAAAAGGTGGTGTTTAAAACAATTGAAGAAATGCTTTTTCGTGTTCATTATTTTTTTATTAGTCGGGACAGTAATAACTTCTAAACCAAAGGTATATGCAGATTCACAAAAGGTAACGGTAAATGCCAATATTTTAAACATTCGGAGCGGTCCCGGCCTTTCCTATCCGGTAATACAAAAAGGACAATCAGGAGATCGCTTTACATTGTTGCAAACGAAGGATGATTGGTATGAGGTCCAATTGTCTAATGAAAAAAAAGGATGGGTTGCTAGTTGGTTGGTCACTGTTAACAGTCAGTCAAAAGACACATCCGGAATTGTGACTGTTAATGACTTAAACTTGCGTTCCTCTCCTGAACTATCAAGCTCTATTATTCAAAAACTGCAGACTGGTCAGCGTGTCCAAATTCTTGAAACAAATAGCAAGTGGTTTAAAATCACCGTAGAAGGTTCCACGGGTTGGGTAAGTAGTAACTATATTCGATTGGCTTCAAAAAGCTCGGTTACAAGTAATGGAGAAATGGTTACTATTTTAAACAATGGAACAAACTTGCGCAGTGAGCCTTCTATTCAGTCTAGTATTGTTGAAATCGGAAATAGCGGAGAAACGTTTTCTGTCATTGAAAAAGATAATGATTGGTATAAAATTAAACTTAACGGGGGCAAGACTGCTTATGTAGCATCCTGGGTCGTTTCATCCACCGTAAAAATGAATCGGACCAAGTCTAATAAAGTGAATACAAAAGGTTTGAAAGGAAAAACGATTGTCATTGATCCAGGACATGGAGGTAGAGATTCAGGGACAATTGGGATCACAAATACGCTTGAAAAAAATGTAACACTTAAAACAGCTGAACTTTTAGCAAATAAACTAAGAAATGCTGGAGCTAATGTATTTTTAACTAGAGAAGATGACCGATATGTTTCCCTGCCTTCAAGGGTAAGTGTCTCCAAAATCAATCATGCGGATGCTTTTATTAGTCTTCATTATGATAGTATTAATGATCAAAGCATTACCGGACATACGAGTTATTATTATCATTCAATGCAAAAAATACTTGCGCAGAACATTAATCGGGGCATTTCCAATGAAACAGTTTTAAAAGACAGAGGGGTAAAGTTTGGAAACTTTCACGTCATTCGTGAAAATACACAGCCTGCCGTTCTTTTAGAACTTGGATATTTAAGCAATCCGTTACAAGAAATAGCAATCAATAGTCAGGATTACCAAGAGTCAATTACTAAAGGAATTTATAATGGATTAGTTGATTATTTTAAATAAAGGCTGTTTTCGCAAACTTTGTTGCTATTGATTAGTATGAAGGTGATTTCCGCTCCAATCTGCATTTCAATATTATTTTATTCTTTAATTCAACAATTTTTTAAAAAACAGCTTAAATAAAAGAGAGAGCAGTTATAGTATTATTCCCTCGTACGGAATAATACTATTTGCTCTCTCTTTAACTTTCCACTATTAAAGTAACCGGTCCGTCATTTATAAGAGACACATCCATCATTGCGCCAAATTGCCCTGTAGCAACAAAAACACCTTTGTCCCTTAACATATGATTAAAAAGATTGTATAAAATTTCCGCCTTTTCAGGTTTCGCGGCATCCATAAAATTCGGGCGTCTTCCTTTTCTACAATCACCATATAACGTGAACTGTGAAACTGATAGAATTTGTCCGCCTACATCTAATAACGAATAGTTCATCTTTTCATTTTCGTCTTCAAAGATGCGCAAATTGACAATTTTATCAGCAAGATATTTAACATCCGCCTCTGTATCATTATGAGTAATACCTACAAGTAATACAAAACCATTTGTAATTTCTCCGACAACCTCACCGTTTACTTTAACATTCGCTTGTTTACTTCTTTGTAAAACGACTCTCATTACTAAATAAACCCCTTTAACTCATTATCCGTCGGACAGCATAAATATCAGGAATTTGTTTTATCCGTTCAACAACTTTATGAAGATGACTAATATTTTGTATAGAAATAGACATAAGAATTGTTGCCATTTTATTTCTATCTGACCGTCCACTAACAGCAGTAATATTTGTCTTTGTTTCATTAACAGTTTGAAGAACTTCGTTTAATAAACCTCGACGATCATAACCTGATATTTCAATTTCTACATTATATTCTTTACTGTTCGTTCCATCTGTTTCCCATTCAACTTCAATTAATCGATTTTGTAAATCTTCGGAAGTAACATTCGGACAATCCGTGCGGTGAACACTAACGCCGCGTCCCTTCGTAATAAAGCCGACGATATCGTCACCCGGCACAGGATTACAACATCTGGATAAACGGATAAGTAAATTATCAATCCCTTTAACTGTTACACCTGTAACCCATTTCTTTTGCTTCGTAGGTGTTTTCATCTCAGAAACGATTTCATTCACCGCTTCTTCTTGATCACGTTTTCGTCTTAATTTTTCCGTTAAGCGATTCGCAATTTGTAATGCAGTAATTCCGTTATATCCAACGGCAGCATACATATCTTCTTCATTCATAAAATTAAATTTTTCAGCAACACGTTTAATGTTTTCATTTGTAAGGATTTCTTTTAAATCAAAATCCATATTTTTAATTTCTTTTTCTACTAGCTCTCTGCCTTTAATAATATTCTCTTCTTTTCGCTGACGTTTAAAAAATTGGCGAATTTTATTTTTTGCTTGTGAGGTTTGAGCCATTTTAATCCAGTCTTGACTTGGACCGTAAGAATGTTTGGAAGTTAAAATTTCAATAATGTCTCCAGTCTTTAATTTATAATCAAGTGTGACCATTTTCCCGTTTACTTTGGCTCCAATTGTTTTATTACCAATTTCCGAATGGACACGATAAGCAAAATCGATTGGAACGGAACCTGATGCCAACTCAATTACATCACCTTTAGGCGTAAAGACATACACCATATCCGAAAACAAATCTATTTTTAACGATTCCATAAATTCTTCAGCATTTTCAGATTCATTTTGGAATTCCAATATTTCTCTAAACCAAGATAACTTTTTTTCAAAAGAAGTTTTACTATTAACAGTTTTTCCTTCTTTATAAGCCCAATGGGCAGCAACCCCGTATTCCGAAATTCGATGCATCTCAATTGTCCGAATCTGTACTTCTAAAGGATCTCCTTTAGGTCCGATAACAGTCGTATGAAGAGATTGGTACATGTTTGGCTTCGGCATCGCAATATAGTCTTTAAATCTACCTGGCATCGGCTTCCAACATGTATGAATAATACCTAATACAGCATAGCAATCCTTAATACTATTTACGATAATTCGAACAGCTAATAAATCATAAATTTCATTAAATTGTTTATGCTGAAGAACCATTTTTCGATAAATGGAGTAAATGTGTTTCGGACGACCAGAAATTTCTGCTTTAATTGATACATCTTCAAGTCGTTCATTTACTTCTTCGATTACGTCTTCCAAATATTGCTCACGTTCAGCACGCTTTCTCTTCATCAAATTTACGATTCGATAATATTGCTGCGGATTTAAATAGCGTAATGCAGTATCTTCTAATTCCCATTTGATTTTCGATATACCAAGACGATGTGCTAAAGGTGCAAAAATTTCGAGAGTTTCGTTTGCAATTCTGCGTTGTTTTTCAATCGGTAAATGCTTTAGCGTTCTCATATTATGAAGACGGTCGGCAAGCTTGATCAAAATGACACGAATGTCTTGGGCCATAGCAACAAACATTTTGCGATGGTTTTCCGCTTGCTGCTCCTCATGTGATTTATACTTAATTTTCCCAAGCTTTGTTACACCATCGACAAGCATGGCAACTTCTTCATTAAATGTTTCCCGTAATTCGTCTAGTGTCACTTCCGTATCTTCTACAACATCATGTAAAAAACCGGCAGCAACAGTAGAAGGATCCATTTCCAAATCGGCTAAAATACCCGCTACCTGCACAGGATGAATGATATACGGCTCACCGGATTTCCGAAACTGCTCTTTATGTGCTTCTGCAGCAAACTCAAAAGCTTTTCGGACTAATGAAACATGTTCTTCATTTAAATATTCAGTTGTTCGTTCAATCACTTGCTCGGCGGATAATATTTGATCCTTCGCCATATATAAAATCACCTTTAAATTAGTAGTGTAAAATTAGTATGAATGGAATAAATAATAAGTCCATTTTTAAAATGATTATAATTACTATTATCGAAAAAAAATTGAATAAAGTAAAGTGGTTGTGATAGATTTTTCTCGAAAATGACGAATTATTGTCGATTAACTAGCAATTATTGTCTTTTATTCTTAACTATACGATAAAAAGCACTCGCAAAGAGTGCTTTCTTACTGTAAAAAATTAGTATTTCATTAATGTTAAAACATCATAACCTTCAAGTTTTTTTCTTCCTTCAAGATATGAAAGTTCAATAAGAAAGGCAATACCCGCAACAATACCTCCGAGTTCCTCAACTAATTTAATCGTTGCCTCAATGGTTCCGCCAGTTGCAAGTAAATCGTCTGTAATCAATACACGTTGACCAGGTTTAATGGCATCCTTATGTATTGTTAAAGCATCTTTCCCATACTCTAAACCATACTCCACTTTAATCGTTTCACGAGGAAGTTTTCCCGGCTTTCTTACAGGGGCAAATCCTACTTCAAGTGCATATGCAACTGGACAGCCAATTATAAAACCTCTCGCTTCGGGTCCTACAACAAGGTCTATCTCTCTTTCTTTTGCATATTTTACAATTTGGTCTGTTGCGTATTTGTATGCTTGTCCATTATCCATTAAAGTCGTTATATCTTTAAATACTATGCCTTCTTTAGGCCAATCTGGAACAATAGTAACGTATTGTTTTAAGTCCATTGCTTTATTTCCTCCTCAAGCTTCTCAGAACAAGTCATTCTTTCATCAAACCATGATTTTAGGTCTTGATAGGATGAAAATAACAATTCATTTTCTAACTTAATTTTTTCTAATTTTTCTTGGTAGGTTATCGACTCCAATAAATCCCTTTTTGAAGGAACATGATTGAGTGAAATAAGCCCATTCTCTATTGTAACAAAATTTAATTCAAAAAACACCTTTGACATAAAATCAATTGTTTCTACCGACCAACCACGATGCGCAGCTAATTCTTCCCCAAACTTTTGTAGATTAAATGATCCTCGCTTTCTTAAAAAGGCATAAAACCATTTAAAATGCTCCCGAGTCGGAATCGTACTAAAAAAGTGGTTTTGTTTTTGGTAAAAATACGTATAAATGCGCGCTGGTTTACATTTTTTTATAAATGTTTCTAATATTTCTTTATTTGGTGGGAAATCAAGCAAGACGATGTTTCCGCCATTTATATCATCGTTCTTTATTTCGTTTAAATCCTTCAAGTGAATAATTTCACCATTTATTTCACCTTTAGGAATTTTATTAAGTGTTTCTTCATTAAAAACAATAAAGAAGCTATTTGTTTCTGGAATATCTTGTATCCATTTTTTCAATGGTTTGTTGCCTCGTACATCGAAAAGTTGCCACTCATCTATACATAAATCCTTTAAAAAGATTTGCGGTTTCCGATTATTATTCCATTCATTGATCGCCAATTCACCTATTACGGAAACGGTAGCTAACGGAGAAATATCGCGTGCATAATTGCCTAACCCAAATCCTACTCCATCCAATTCGATACCCGATTTTTCAAGTACTACTTTTAAATGGTTATGATCTGCACCAATTTGCCGAATTTGCTGAATTGACACATCCTTCACTAATACTTTCGGCTTAGGGTTTGCCATTCCATATGGTTCAAGTAAGCGAAGTTGTTGGATCGATTCAAGATGAATATCTTCTAACGGAATAGTGGCATCGATTTCCGTTAAAGGAACAAAGTCCTCTTTCGTTAAAATATCTCGTGCTAACTCATTTAAACGTACACGTAAATCTGCAACATCATTTATATTCAACGTCATACCCGCTGCCATCGTATGTCCACCAAAATGGGGTAGAATATCCCGGCAGGTAGATAAATTTTTAAATAAATCAAATCCTGCAATACTGCGAGCAGAACCCTTCGCTAAATTTGTCGTTCGGTCATAACTTAAGACGATTGTTGGGCGATAATATTTATCAACTAATCGGGACGCGACAATCCCGATAACTCCTGCGTTCCAACCTTCTTTACCTATAACTAATACATAGCTATCTTTTAAATCAGAGTTATTTTCAACCATTTCCATTGCTTCATTCGTTATTTCATTGACGATAGCTTGGCGTTCTTTATTCATTTCATCAATTTCTTTTGCAATATTTAAAGCTGCCTGACGCTCATTACTCAAAAGTAATTCGACTGCAGGATCGGCACTATCCAATCTACCAGCCGCATTTAAGCGTGGACCGATGACAAATCCTATCGTTTCCTCATTTATATCTGATTGTTTTGTATTGGTAATTTCAAATAATGCATGTAAGCCCGGCCGCTCTGTTTGGGATATTTTTTTCAACCCCTGTTTAACGATCAATCGGTTTTCTCCTCGCAAAGGAACTAAATCAGCGATTGTCCCAATTGATGCTAAATCTAACAAATGTTCCGGAACATGTCCATATAATGCGTGTGCAACTTTAAATGCTACGCCAACACCAGCAAGTTCTTTAAAAGGATAAATGCTTTCAGGATGATTCGGATGAACGATCGCCAAGGCATCTGGCAAAATTGGACCTGGTTCATGATGATCCGTAATAATTAAGTCCATACCTAATTCTTTTGCGACGCTGGCCTCATGTATAGCTGCAATTCCGGTATCAACCGTAATAATTAGCTTGATTCCAATCGATGAAGCCCAGCGAAATGCCTCTTCATTTGGGCCGTATCCTTCCGTAAATCGGTTTGGGATATAAAATTCAACATCCGCACCTAAATCTCGTAACACAGTCATCATCACAGATGTACTTGTCACACCGTCGGCGTCATAATCGCCATATACTAAAATTTGTTCGCCTTCATCAATTGCTAGACGAATTCTCTTAACTGCTTTTTCCATACTATGAATGAGAAATGGGTCATGAAAAGCCTCCCCTTCACTAAATAAAAAGAGACGAGCTTCTTCTAGTTCAGTAATTCCACGATTAACCAATAATGTGGCTACGAGCGGAGTGATGTTTAATTCTTTTACGAGATGTTCTTTAGCATTTTCTTCTGTATTCCGTACAATCCAACGGGTTTTTGACTTTAACATATTTACACCCCTTTAACCTTTCCTATTATACAATTTACAAAACTTGCTGTCACTAATGATTGAAGCGGTTAACATTAGAAGTAACTTCCATCAACCTTTCGTAAAATAATAAAAAAAGCTATCTGACTTTGATTCATCAGATAGCTTTTTTATTATTATACTTGAGGCTCATCAGACCATTTACGTTTTTCTTTTACTGTTTTAAGAGGTCCTTTTTTCTTTAGTTCACGCTTTTTAAATACGTACCAAAGCTGTGCAGCAATGAAAATCGAAGAATAACAACCCATAATCAAACCAACAAGTAAGGCAATCGAGAAGTTTCGAATTGACTCACTACCGAAAATAAATAATGCAGCAGCCGTAATAACAACTGTTAATACAGTGTTAATTGAACGTGTCATCGTTTGGCGTAATCCAACATTTACAACTGCTGCAATATCTTCAGCCGTTTTAAAGCGGCCTTGAAATCTTGAATGATCCCGAATACGATCAAATGTAACGATCGTATCATTAATTGAATAACCAATAATGGTCAAGATTGCGGCAATAAATGTTAAATCAACTTCAAGTCTTGTAATACTAAAGAATGTTACCATCAAAAATGCATCATGTAATAAGGCGATAACCGCCGCAACACCCATCCGCCATTCAAACCGGAAAGCAACATAAATGATGATTCCGATTGCTGCAAGAATAAGAGAAATGAACGCATTTTTCGCAAGTTCCTTCCCAACTGTCGGAGAAACAGTACTTACATTCGTCGGACCATATTTTTTTGTAAAATAATCAGTAATATGCGCTACTTCTGCTTTATTAAAGGCACCTTTAAATCGCATAACACCAATCTCATTTTTATTTCCTGACAATACTACATCTTCAGGAGTTAATTTTAATGTTTTCAAATCAGATTGTAGCTGTGATGCTGTTAAAGATTGTTTCGCAAGAACTTCTACACGGGTACCACTTGTATAATCAATACTTAAATTCAAGCGAAAAACCGATAATGCGATGATTCCTATAATAGTCAGCGCAATGGAAAACACAAAAAATTTATTATGATGTTTAACAAAATCAAAGCGGTCAAAATGGGTTGAAAGCTTATGTGCATCCATATTTTCCGTTATATCATGGATATCCTTTTTATTTACACCAAACCAGCCCGGTCTTTTCTTTAAGATATTACTATTTACCCATAAACCTAATAATAGTCTAGAACCGTAAACGGCTGTAACAAAGCTTAGTAAAATACTTATAATTAAAAGGGTTGCAAAACCTTTTACAGAGCTTGAACCGTAAGCGAATAATACAACAGCTGCTAAAATCGTTGTAATATTCGCATCAAAGATCGTCATAAATGAGGATTTATTTCCTGCAGCAAAGGCAGCCTTAACCGATCGGCCGACTTTTAATTCCTCTTTCACCCGTTCATAGGTAATAATATTCGCATCGACGGCCATACCGACCCCGAGGATTAAAGCGGCAATTCCCGGCAAGGTTAATACTCCGTGAATTAATTGAAATACAAGTAAAGTTAAATAAATGTAAATTGCAAGTGTAACAACGGCGATTAAACCTGGGAAGCGATAATAAACTAACATAAATAAAAATACAATGGCTACACCGATAATCCCTGCATCAATCGTTTTATTTAACGCATGCTCACCAAATTGGGCACCAACTGATGTCGAATACGTTTCTTTTAGTTTCACAGGAAGTGCACCTGCTTTTAATAATGAAGCAAGGTTTTGAGCTTCTTCTACCGTAAAGTTCCCTTCGATAGTGACCGTATCCGTATTAAATACTTCATTTACATTTGGATTTGAAAGGAATTTAGGATTTTTCTTCGTTACTTCTTTTTTATAAGAATCTTTCCCTTCTTCAAAATCAAGCCAAATAATTAATTGGTTATTTGGGGCCATATCCAATACTTTCTTCGTCACATCATGGAATGTTTTACGATCCTTTACTTGTAAAACTACATTCGGTTTCCCTGTTTCAGTATAGGATTGTTTCGCTTTCCCTTCTACTAAATCCGTTCCATCCATCAATTTTTTATCATTTACATCACGGAAAGAAATATTAGCAGTTGTAGCTAATATATCGCGAGCTTCTTTTTGGTCTTTTACCCCAGCAAGCTGAACACGAATCTGGTCTTTCCCTTCAATTTGGATACTCGGTTCATTTACGCCTAGTGCGTTAACACGTCTGTCCAATGCTTCGACGGTGTTTTTCAACACATCACTAGTAATTTTTTGGCCTTTTTTGGCAGGCTCAACTTTATAAAGAACTTCAAAGCCGCCTTGTAAATCCAATCCGAGGTTAATATGTTTCAAAATCTTATTAGTTGTTCCGCCCATTAATCCCGCAAATAGTAGGACTATTAAGAAAAAGGCGACGATACGACTTCTTTTTACCATTATGTAAATCCTCCCTAGCAAATTAGAAAAGCACCACAACTTATATGTAGCTTGGCTAACAATTATAAAAATAAACAGTTATTAACATTATGAAGTAGAAAAAAAAATGTGTCAATTTTTCTTTTTATTTGTAGATATTTCGCAAACTAATCATTTGGTTTCAATAATTCCTGAAGTTCATCCTCATTTAATTCGGCAAACCAGTTTGGTGATCGGTAAGCCTCAATTGCCGCAAAATTAATAAAATCTCCTGCTTTTAACGCGAGAATATCTGATACAAGCTCGTGAATATGAATCTCGCTTTTTCCTTTTTTCCATTTTTTCTTCGTTAAATACTTCCACAATTCTTCCATTGTTACATGTTCATATCCCATTAAATCAAACTCATCTAATTTGCTTTTTAATGCTGGCTCCAACAATTTAAAATATTTATCGTATAATTGATCGACTTCCCGCATCCCCTTTCGCCCCTTCAAAAAAATGAACTTGTCATGCTTTGTCCACTATGTTGCATATACATTTTATTGTATATGAAAATCCTATATTTGAGAAGGTAGGTAAACATGGATGTCAAAGTTTTTAAAAGGAACAATGATTTTATTAATTGCCGGACTTTTTACAAGGGTCTTAGGATTCATAAATCGAATGGTCATCGCACGCTTTATCGGAGGAGAAGGTGTAGGCCTTTATATGATGGCTTTTCCTACCTTAATGTTAGTTATTACAATGACACAGCTAGGTCTTCCTGTAGCTATTTCGAAATGTATTGCGGAAGCAGCAGCTATTGGGGACCGACAAAAAGTAAAAAAAATTCTTGCCGTTTCTTTAACGATTACCGTTTCCTTATCATTAATTTTTACACCTGGACTTATATTATCGGCGCCCTACTTAACGAAAGCTCTATTTACAGACTCACGTATCTACTACCCATTAGTTGCCATCTCACCAATTATTCCAATCGTAGCGGTTTCAGCCGTTTTAAGAGGATATTTTCAAGGGATGCAAAATATGAAACCGTATGCTATATCACAAGTACTTGAACAATCTGTACGGATTATTTTAATCGCCGTCCTAACAACAGCGTTTTTACCGTACGGAATAGAATATGCGGCCGCAGGAGCTATGATTGCTTCCATTGTCGGTGAACTCGCATCACTTGCCTATATGTTTACGATGTTCAAGTTACGGAAGAAATTTAAGGTGCGGAAGAAGTTTTTTCAAGCAGTTAGTGCCGGAAAGGAAACCTTTCATGAACTAATGAGAGTTGCATTACCGACAACTGGGAGTCGTTTCATCGGGAATATTTCATGGTTTCTCGAGCCAATTATCGTATCACATGCTCTTGCTATCGCTGGATTAACCGCGGCCCTTGCTACAAAAGAATATGGTGTTTTAACTGGTTTTGCATTGCCATTACTTATGCTACCATCCTTTGTTACGCACTCACTTTCTACCGCACTGGTTCCTGCTATAAGTGAAGCGACATCTCAACGAAATTTTTATTTAGTCGAGCATCGACTTCAACAAGCACTTCGGTTTGCACTTCTTGCCGGGGGAATATCAGTCGTTATTTTATTTCTTTTTGCAGAGCCAATCATGCAAATGATGTATGGATCTACAAATGGGACAAATTTAGTTAAATTGATGGCACCATTTTTCATTTTTCAATATTATCAAGGCCCATTACAAGCGACTTTGCAAGCTTTAGATCTTGCAAGAGCAGCGATGATTAATAGTCTTCTCGGGGCTGTTGTAAAACTTGGATTAATTTTTGTCCTTGCCTCAAAACCTGACTTTGGAATTACCGGGGCAGCTTTAGGAATAATGACCAGTACTTTATTAGTCACTTTACTGCATTTTGCTACAGTTATTAAAAAAATTCAATTCACCATTTATGTGCGTGAGTATTTTAAATTTATCGTTGGTACAGTCTCAACAGGATTAATTGTTTTTTGGTGGAAGGAACACTTTTTATTACACGGAAGTATATTTGTTAAATTGATTATCGGGATCATTTTAACTACTATTATTTATCTAGTATTCATGCTTTGTACAAAGCTTATAAAAAGGGCTGACTTAGCTTATATTCCGATCATAAAAAGGTTTTTGTAGAAGGGAAAAACATTTTTCCCTTCTACATAGTGAAAATATTTTTCACTCCTTTTCATCTTTTAAATCGATAAAAAACTCACCATCTTGAAAGCTGCAAAATGAAATTTGCTGAAGATCCTTATACCCTCTTTTTCTTAACTCACGACGTAACCATATTTCTGAAACATTTTGATTTGCTAAATTCTCTTGGGATATTTCCCCATCTATAATTAGTGGTAATGTAAAAGTTTTCTTTTGTTTCTTTTTATTATCCTTTTTAATAACAGATAGTTCACCTGATGTTTCTAAAATTGCATACTCCACATCAGCAATGTTATTAATATCCTTTTGTCGTAATTGCATTAATAAATCATCAAAATTATAACGTTGCTTTTTCATTGCCTTTTCATCAATTTTTCCCTTCCGAATAATAATTGATGGTGTCCCATCGATTAATTGACGAAATTTAGGAACCTTTAATGAAATAAGTGCAAATCCGACCTGAATTCCAAGTAATATAACCATTGGTTCGATCGTATGTGCAATCGGTTCTTTATGATTTTCAATTGCTACAGCTGCTAATTCACCGATCATAATGAAAATAACGAGATCGAGTACACTTAATTCCCCAATTTCCCGCTTGCCCATAAATCTAAAAATAATCAATATGACAAGATATAAAACAACGGTTTTCCAACCAATTGTAAAATAGTGATAAAGATCCATATCCATATCCAATATCCTCCTATACACATTCACTCGCCATTAGTATGACCATTTTTTCCATTAACATTTTGGAAAAGCTTGTTAGCTGTAACTGGATATTGTTTAAATAATTTATTCTAATTTAAAAAATTATGAATATGCTTGTACTAAGGGACAGAACTATTTTATGAAGGGAGAGACGAACAATCGGAACAAAAAAATTAGGATCTAGTATTTTATACGGAATATTAACTATATTTGTTTTAATCACGATATCAAGCTTAATCTTGTCAACTATTTTGCGATATTCTGAAGTTCAAGAGAATTCCGTTAAATTATTAGTGACAATAATTTCGTTTATTGCATTATTTATTGGAGGATTTGTTTGCGGCGGCAAAGGACAACAAAAAGGGTGGATTTCAGGAAGCCTCACTGGAATTACTTATACATTAATAATCTTTCTTTTTCAATTTCTTGGGTATGGAAATATTTTTTCAGGAGAACAACTGATTTATCATATTTGTTATATTGTAACAGCGATGATGGGCGGGGTATTAGGAGTTAATATTATGAGTGATCATACGAGGAAAGCATAATCACTTTGATAAGATAAAAGAGAAGTACGTCAAGTACTTCTCCTTATCTTTTATTATTCAGCAGTTTGAGCAGTAGCAGCTGATTCCACTACCTCTCTGATAGCTGAGCGGTCATACGTTAGACGACTGCCATCGCCGCATTTGATGACAATTTGTCTTTCGTCAATCGCATCAACAATGCCGTGTAAACCACCAATTGTAACTATTTTATCCCCTTTTGATAAATTGTTTTGCATCATTTGAACATTCTTTTGTCTTTTTTGATTTGGTCTAATGAGCAAAAAGTAGAATAGCACAAACATTAACAAAATGGGTAGTAATCCACCTAAACTTTGCATTAATCCCCCTCCTTCCTTTAGAAGTTTTTCGCATCCGGACGGTTAAATCCATATTGCTCAAAAAACTCTTCCCTGAAATCACCAAGTCTGTCTTCTTTAATAGCTTGTCTGACTTGTTGCATTAATTGTATCAGAAAATGGAGATTATGGTAAGTTGTAAGTCTAATTCCGAAAGTTTCGTCACATTTTATTAAATGGCGGATATAGGCACGTGAATAATTTTGACATGTATGACAATTACAATTTTCATCGAGTGGTCTAAAATCTCTTGCATACTTCGCATTTTTCACGACCAATCTGCCGGTACTCGTCATACATGTTCCATTGCGACCAATTCTTGTCGGTAAAACGCAATCAAACATATCAATGCCTCGAATCGCCCCATCGATAAGGGAATCCGGTGAGCCAACGCCCATTAAATATCTTGGTTTATTCGTTGGCAGTAATGGTGTTGTAAATTCAAGCACCCTGTTCATAACATCTTTAGGTTCCCCTACTGACAAGCCACCAACTGCATAGCCGGGAAAATCAAGTGAAGTTAAGTCCTTGGCACTTAGTTTTCTTAAATCCTCATATTCTCCGCCTTGAACAATACCGAATAAACCTTGATCCTCTATTCGAGAATGCGCGGATAGGCAACGTTCCGCCCAGCGGGATGTTCTTTCTACCGATTTTTTCATATAGTCATGTGTTGCCGGAAATGGTGGGCATTCATCGAAAGCCATCATAATGTCCGAACCAAGTGCATTTTGAATTTCCATCGATTTTTCTGGTGAAAGGAATAACTTATCGCCATTTAAATGATTGCGGAAAAATACACCTTCTTCTTCAATTTTGCGAAAATGACTTAAACTAAATACTTGAAATCCACCGGAATCGGTTAAAATTGCTTGATCCCAATTCATAAATTTATGTAGTCCGCCGGCTTCTTTGACAATTTCGTGTCCAGGTCTTAGCCAGAGGTGGTACGTATTGCTTAAAATAATTCCTGAACCTATTTCCTTTAACTCCTCAGGTGACATGGTTTTAACAGTTGCTAATGTCCCTACAGGCATAAACATCGGCGTATCATAGGAGCCATGAGGAGTATGGATTTTCCCAAGACGTGCACCAGTTTGTTTACAAGTCTTAATTAATTCATATTTAATTGCCGTCAAAGATAATTCTCCTTCCAAGTTAAAAAAACAAAAACTCTTAAATAATTAACATTGCATCTCCAAAACTGAAAAAACGGTATTTTTGATTTACTGCTTCTTCATAGGCATGTAGTACATGTTCTCGCCCTGCTAATGCACTAACAAGCATGATTAACGTTGATTTAGGTAGATGAAAATTTGTGATCATCCCATCAATCCCTTTAAACTCGTAGCCAGGGAATATAAAAATATCTGTCCAGCCGCTAGTTGAAACAATTTGCCCATTATTTGCACTGGCTATTGTTTCCAATGTTCTCGTTGATGTAGTCCCAACTGAAATAATTCTTCCACCTTGCTTTTTCACATTGTTAATAAGTTCAGCTGTTTCTTCGTTTACTTGATAAAATTCAGCATGCATCGAATGCTTATCAACATCTTCTACACTAACCGGTCGAAAAGTACCAAGACCAACATGTAGAGTAATAAATGCGATATGGACACCCATATTTTTAATTTCTTCAAGCAACTCTTCTGTAAAATGTAACCCGGCGGTAGGAGCTGCAGCAGAACCGCTCTCTTTCGCATAGACCGTTTGGTAACGATCGCGATCATCTAATTGCTCCTTAATATATGGTGGTAATGGCATTTCACCAAGTGCGTCCAATACTTCGTAAAAAATACCTTCATATTGAAATTCGAGGATTCTTCCACCGTGTTCCTTTTCTTCGATACAGGTTGCTTTTAACTTCCCATCTCCAAAGATGATTTCCGAACCAATTTTAATTCGCTTCGCCGGCTTAACAAGTGTTTCCCATCGATCATCTTCGGTTTGTTTTAATAACAAAACCTCTATCTTTGCTCCTGTATCCTCTTTTATACCAAAAAGTCTTGCAGGTAATACTTTCGTATCATTTAATACTAAACAATCACCTGGTTGTAAATACTCGGTAATATTTTTGAAGACGGTATGTTTAAGATCTCCTGTTTCCTTATTTAATACCATTAAACGACTATCTGAACGGTTTTTTAACGGTGTTTGTGCAATTAAAGATTCTGGTAAATTAAAATCAAATAAATCAACTTTCACTGATGTCACCTTCATATTATGATATATTGGTCGGAACTTCCATTTGAAAATGATGGTACACAAGGTTTGTAACGATTCTTCCTCTCGGTGTACGTTGTAAAAATCCAATTTGAAGTAAATATGGTTCATACACATCTTCAATCGTTTCAGCCTCTTCACCGATACTTGCGGCAATCGTCTCAAGCCCAACGGGACCACCACGGAATTTTTCAATAATTCCTTTTAATAATTTATGGTCAATATGATCAAGTCCTAAACGGTCCACCTGCAACAGTTCAAGCGCATGCTCAGCTAAAGACTTTGTAATTATGCCATTTCCCCGTACTTGTGCAAAATCTCGGACACGGCGTAATAATCGATTGGCAATCCTCGGGGTTCCCCGTGAACGTCTAGCGATCTCGATCGCTCCAATCGTTTCAATTTTAGTATTTAATATTTCTGCCGTTCTTATAACAATATCTGTAAGCTGTTGTTCAGTGTAATATTCTAATCGGGCTAACACCCCAAATCGATCCCTTAAAGGAGCAGAAATGGCACCCGCTCTAGTCGTAGCGCCGACTAGGGTAAACGGTGGTAAATCCAAACGAACGGATCTGGCACTTGGTCCTTTTCCAATGACAATATCCAAGCAAAAATCCTCCATTGCAGGGTAGAGAATTTCTTCAATGGAGCGTGGTAAACGATGAATTTCATCGATAAATAGTACATCACCAGGCTCCAGTGCGGTGAGAATAGCAGCTAGATCTCCCGGTCGCTCAATAGCAGGACCGGAAGTCGTTCGAATATTCACTCCCATTTCATTAGCAATAACGGTTGCTAGCGTCGTTTTTCCTAGCCCGGGAGGTCCGTATAATAAGACGTGATCTAACGTTTCACGTCTTTGTTTTGCTGCTTCAATAAAGATTTCTAAATTGTTCTTTACCTTATCTTGGCCAATATATTGCAGCAAAGTTTGTGGACGTAAACTTAATTCAAACGTTTCCTCTAGTTCAGTGGCTTCCCCAGAAACCATCCTCTCTTTCTCCTCCATTAAACTCCCTCCTTTGTCGAAGATCTAGTTACACGAATCATTTTATTTTACCAACTTTTTAAGGGCCATTTTAATATATTGATCGGTTGTTAATTTTTCTTTTTGTAAGTCTGATGATATTTTCTTTATTTCTTTATCAGAATAGCCTAGCGCTTTTAAGGCCAAAATAGCTTCATCAAACTGTGCGGAAGTCTGTGCAGCTTGTTCAACTGTATCCGTATTAAATAAATTCGGAAAGTAATCTGGAACAATATCTTGAAGTTTCCCTTTTAAATCAAGAATCATTTGTCTTGCGGTCTTTTTTCCTACCCCGGGAAATTTGGTCAAAAAGGTTTCATTTTCGTTTTCAATTGCCTCAATTACTTGACTTGGTTCACCAAACGCAAGAATTGCTAAAGCACCTTTAGGCCCGATTCCTGAAACATTAAGTAATTTTTTAAATAACGTTTTTTCCGAAAGTGTATGAAATCCAAAAAGCGAAAGTGCATCTTCTCGGACATGCTGGTAGATGAAAATTTTCTCCGAAATACTTTGATTAACTTTAAAAACAAATGGATTCGGAGTAAATATTTGATATCCAATACCATTGTTGTCAACAACAATATATTCCGGAGTCACCATTTCGATGGTTCCTTTTATATACTCGTACAAATCAGTTCTCTCCCTATATGTATAACAACATTCATAAATTCCATTTTACCATATTCTTAAATCAATTGGGTAAATCCTAATACAAAAAACCGGTCTTATGAACCGGTTAATTTTTGCTGTTTTTGTATAGAGTATGGTTTAAGTGTTTCTAATACTTTATCAAATTCTTCTTTCGACTTGATAGGTATACCTTTTTTCAATTCTTCATGTTTTTTTCCTTCCAACTTCTTTATATCAATTTGAAAAAATGACTGGATGATATCAGCATTAATTGGTTTTCCGTTAAAAATAGAAATCGTTCCATCATCAGTTATACCAAAATATCCATTCGCCTTAAGAAGGGGAGATATGTCATTGATTTTCTTTTGCAGTACAATTTGCTCTTCATCCATTTGTACGATTTGCCAATCACGATATTTATTTTTTACTGAGTGAATGTTATGAACATTTTCAGACAGAATCTCTTCACTTACTTCACCATCTACATAAACTCTTTCCAGAATGACTGTTTTCTTACTTGGTGTTGATGATACTTCAATGGATTTAGGCTCACGAGTTGTCTTCGAGTCTTTTACATGTTCGCTATCATCTTGTAAAAAGCTAATATAGAAAGCTCCTAATGCGAATATGCCAATGAAGACGATTCGAACAAAAAATCTCATAGCTGTGTCACCCCTATACGTTTTTTAGTACGTATGCTTAGTGTGACCGATATTTCACAAAAATATCCAACCTATTTTTATGAAAAGGTAATGCTTTTCCATATATCGAAAGAAAAATGGAGAACAGATTTTCTATTCTCCATCAATCAAAAATTATTGTTGTTTTTTCTGTAACTTGATCATATTTTTCAAATCCATTTTGATCGTGTCGCGGGGACCGCCGTCTTTTAAATCATTGTCTATATCTCTTGCTCGATAATACGTTCCCGCATCTGTAGTAATCAAATAATGTCGTCCATTTAAAAATGGACGTATCGCCTGCTCAACATTTGCTTTAGTCTTCGTACTGTCTTTGTCATTTTTAAGAACAATTGACAGTAACACTGTATTATCGCTAATCAACGCACGCGCATCTGAAACATTCGGTACTTTAATTGCCTCATCGGATAACTTTTGGGCAAGAGCACCTTCATAAGCGGTATAGTAGGAAGATTTTCCTTTCGCATTATGATGATTTAAATGACCATGATAATTAATGTCTCGGAGAATCCTGTTGTTGTTCACTCCCCGATTATTTGTATTATATTCTGTAAAAGGCGATTGAATTGGATGATCATAATCATCAACATATCCCGATGGCAGAAGATTATTGTTTTTTTTCACGTTATCCACATTGCCAAGCGAATAGTCCAATAGTTCCGTAATTGGGCCATCATGGTCAACCATATTTACATCATTTGTATGATACCCGACTTGCTGGAAACTGTTCGTTGTTTGATCATTATTTCCACACGCTGTCAAGCCCGATACCATCAAGAGTGAGATAGGTGCTGCTAAAAGTATCTTTCTCAAAACAGTACTCCCCCTAACTTTACTCCTAGAGCATTTTTTGCTCATTTATATTTTGTGAGGTGGAGTCCATTCTATTCCGTTTGTTACTGGTTATTTCACCTAAAAGTCCCTTATATTCTTTTTATCATTTCATTTGCAAAAGATTTCCTTTGTTCATATTGATTAAAAGTAATTTCCTTTAAGTAAGCTAACGATTGATCCTTATTCTTTTTGTTTTTTGATCTGATAAATCGATTCCATTCCCTCAGAACATCTGTTGGATAGATAAGGGCAATGACAAAAGCTTTATGATTTAATAAATCTTTAATTGTTTCCATTTGTTGTAATTCATGATGCGACCATTCAATATAAGGCAAAATTCGATTGGTGAATTGTAAATAATCAATGACAGGGCTTCCTAAATGTATTAGATCAAAATCAATCAAAAAAAGTTGTTGATCAAAATTATATATAAAGTTATGATGGGCAACATCACCATGAATAACACATTTTGCTTGTTGGTTAAAATAATTTTTATTTTGTTTCAACATATGTAATGACCATTTTGCCCATTCAACATAGACCTCTATATAATATTGTGGAATAAACTTTTTTAACTGAGGAAAATTAGAAATAAAATCATTTAATCTTGTCTCCCATTTTTCAATCTGATTAAAAAACGATAATTTAGTCGAAAATTCATTAGCAAATAATTGGGTTTTTTCATGGAATTTCGATAATAACTTTATTGCTTGAATCCTGTTATTTTTTGTTTGATATGAAAATGAAGACCCTTTTTTTATAAATTCAATTAATCCAAATATCCTATCCTCAAAAAAGCAAATTTTTTTCGCATGGACTGGGTGAAATCGATAAGTCCAATGGAAGCCATTTATAAATAAAAGTTTTGTTAAATATATTTGATTTTCGATTTTTTCTTTAGTTGGAAATTCCTTTAAAATCCAAGTGTTTTTAGCTGTTTTACAAACCCAAATACCATTTTTGATTTTTTTTACATATAAAAACGTTTCTCCGGTAAACGAGGTTAAATAAAGAAGGAGACGATGTTCGAATTCGTCTCCGTCACTTCTTCTATTAGCAGTCATCACAATCTTCTTCCTGTCTTGGGTAACCTCCGGGATAGCCCCCCGGGTAACCTGGATAGCCTTGACCATATCCCATATAAGGGGTTCCGTATCCTGGATGCCAACCTTGTTGAACACCATAAAAATGACTATACGGATGATATCCATAATGTCCGTATGGGTGATGTCCATGATGATGATGAGCATGCCCATATTCATGTCCTTGACCATATCCCTGTCCTTGATGGTAATCCGGATGATGATGGTAGTCATGTTGGCTTCCATAATATTCATGACTTCCATAGTGTGGATTATCAGGTCTTTCTGGAAAATTCATGTTAACACCTTGCTGCGGCATATTTCCAAATTGACCATATTGGTTATATGGCATCCCAGAGTATTGGCCATCCGGGGCAGGTAAGTACGCACCTTGTTGGACATTTGGCATGGAATGCATACCGTGAAACTGAGCGTCTTGAGATTGAATAAATACTCCTTGTTGCGGCATTGAATGGCTTGCCATCATCGGCATAGATGATGATTCTTCTTCTTCATGCATCCAGCCTCCATGCTCAGGAACCTGTGTTGGATAAGCTCCTTGGCCATAATAATAGTTTTCAGGTGCATAAGACATAGCTCCTTGGACTTCCGGCATAACTGGTGTGTTATAACCCATTGGAAATCCTTGTTGCATTGGGTAATGTCCCATCGGTGCTTGATACCCGTATGGGTACGGAGTAGGTCCACATCCACAATCAGCTATTGGCATACAAGGTACGGTTGGATACACTTCAAAACACTCCTCTTGAACTGGCATCATTGGCATTTCAACTGGTGATTCAATGCTTTCTACTTTTTCTTCTTTCACTGGAGGCGGCGCTTGCATTTGCGCTTGCATTTGTGACATGTGCATCGAATAATAGTTATTTATATCAATTTCCGGGATGACAGGCTGCGGCATAATAGGAGTATAGATCGTTTCCTTTTTTGGAACCTCCTTAATGATTTCTTTTTGCACGGGCAATGTTGGCACTGGCTGTTCTTTATATGGATGTACAGCCTTTGGCGTTTCCTTCTTAGGAATTGCCACTTCTTTCTTAATTGTTCCTCCGGTTGTAGGTACTTTTATTTTCATACCAGGCATAATCATTTCCGGATTAGATAATTGGGCATTCATTTTCTTTAGTTCTTCAAAATCAACGCCATATTTTTTAGCAATATTCCAAAGAGTATCGCCTTTTTGAACAATATGGATCTTCACTAAAGTTCCCCTCCTCAGGCATAAGTCCATATAGTCTATGTCAAAATGGGCAAAATGCTAATGTTCTTCTAAAAAAATTTATGTTTCTTACGATAAAAATATACCTTCTCACTACCGGAAGAAGGCTAGGTTATTTGTAAATATAGTTAATAGATGAAATAAACAAAAGAAAATTTGGCATATATCAATTAGTTGGTTCTGTACAAAACATTATGTTAGAATCCAAATAGGAATAAAAAGCTGAAGGGAGTCTATCTGAGTGTTAGAAGAGAAAAAATTACTTGGTGAAAATAGGCGCGATTTTCTTTTACAGTTGCTAAAAGAAAGTAATGAACCAATTATTGGGGGAGAATTAGCGAAAATAGCTAATGTCAGTCGTCAAGTAATTGTTAATGATATAACCTTATTAAAAGCTAAAAGTGAACCAATAATAGCGACAAGTCAAGGCTATTTATATCTCCGACAACAAAAGGTTTCGGATCAATATGAAAAAACGATTGCATGTAATCACACACCAGAACAGGCTGAAAATGAGCTAAATCTCATTGTTGATCATGGCGTTACAGTAAAAGATGTAAAAATTGAACATCCTGTATATGGTGACCTAACAGCATCAATCATGGTATCTAATCGTAGACAAGTCAAACAGTTTATTGAAAAAGTTAAAGCGACGAAAGCTGTCTACTTATCAAATTTAACCCATGGTATTCATATCCATACAATTGTTGCAAAAAGTGAGCAACAACTTATAGATGTCGAAAACGCATTAAATAATGCCGGGTTTTTAATTAATACTAATGAATAAAAATTAAATCCAACAGACAGCTGTTGGATTTATTTTTGTGTATGATAGGAAAAATAACTTCCTAAAATTTTCACCTGACAACCGAGTGATTCAATTTCCTCGATTGCATTTTTCACTAACTGATCTTCATATGTTTGATTAATATCAATCATAAAGAAATAATGACCTAAACCCGTTTTCAATGGCCGCGATTCAATTTTACTTAAATTTATTTTTCTCCAGGCGAAAGCAGAAAGCACTTGATGTAAAGAGCCGGCCCGATCTGAAGGAAGAGTAACCATTATTGTCGTTTTTTCATATGTAGACGTAAGCGAAGGTAATATTTCTGTATCATTATGTGCTAAAACGATAAAACGAGTATGATTAAAATCGTAATCATGGATGTTTTCTTTCACGATTTGCAAGTTATATTTTTCAGCCGCTAATTCATTTGCAATAGCGGCCATGTTCGATTCCGGATGTTCACTTACATATTTAGCGGCAGCTGCCGTTGATGTCATTTGTTCCAAGGTTACCCCACGAAATTGTTGATGTAAAAATTTATGACATTGGGCAAGTGCATGGGGATGAGATAAAATACGTTCAACCTCATTCCACTTATTGTATTGCATCGGATGCACCATTAAATGTTGTTGAATAGGAACAATAATTTCTGCTCTAATCGGAGGGTTTGTTTCATGAAATAAATAATCTGTCGTTAGGTGTACTGACCCTTCTAATGCATTTTCAAAAGGGACAATAGCCATATCGACTTCTTTATTTTTAACGGCCTTGAAGCAATCGGGAATCGTTGTATAAGCTATTCGTTCAACATCAGGAAATGCATTTTGGACTGCTATATCTGTAAAAGTGGCTTTTGGACCTAAATATCCTGCTCTCATCTAAAATTCCCCCTCTCGATCCCCCACTATCATGCTCCGGAACCTAAAATTTCCACCTTATCAATAAAATCCAAACGACGTAATTTCGATAATAACTCATCAAGATCAATCGTTATATCTGTTACTTCTAATGTAATCGTCACATTCGCACGTCCCTGTATCGGAATTGTTTGATGGATAGTTAATACATTACACGAATGATTAGCGATGACGCCAAGTAATTCAAACAGTGTCCCTGACCGATCTTCTAAGTGGAAAAACAAAGTAATCATTCGTTCTTTAACGATCGAATGGAAAGGAAATACAGTGTCCCGGTATTTATAAAAGGCACTGCGACTTAAATCAACGCTTTGTGCTGCATCTGCTACAGAATCAGCTTTTCCGCGCTCTATAAGTTCTTTTACTTCCAACGTTTTTTTCATTGCCTCAGGCAACACATCTTCACGGACGAGAATGAATTTATAGTCTATCTCTTTTTTCCCCAAGGTCACTCCCCCAATACAAAATACAAAGCGTTCCATCGCATTATATATAGCAATTGGCTAGTTATTTATTTGTCTAAAGCTCAATTACTATTTTATTATTGAAAGATTATTCAACAAATTCGAATTCATAATCCATAATTTTCACAATATCCCCATTAGACGCGCCACGCTGTCTTAATGCATCATCGATGCCCATTGAACGTAATTGTCGAGCAAATCTTCTAACCGATTCATCTCGTGAAAAATTAGTCATTTTAAATAATTTTTCTAATTTATCTCCTGTCACAACAAAGCTTCCATCAGGATCCCTCGTAATATCAAACTCTTGTTCTTGTTTTTCATACTTATATACAACCCGCTGTTCTTCCTCTTTTTCTTTTTCAAGTTCATGTAATGGAAATTCCGGTGTTGTTTCAAGTAAATCCGCAATTGCAAATAGTAAATCTCGTAAGCCTTGTCTTGTAATCGCAGAAATTGGATAGATTGGATAGTCTTCCTTCAGCTGCTCTTTAAATTTAGCGAGATTTTCTTCCGCATCTGGCATGTCCATCTTATTTGCAACGATTATTTGCGGTCTTTCCATCAATCGTAAGTTGTATTCTTTTAATTCTTGGTTAATCGTGACATAATCTTGATACGGATCTCTTCCTTCAAGTCCTGACATATCTATAACATGGACGATTACTCTCGTTCTCTCAATATGTCGAAGAAATTGATGACCAAGTCCAACCCCTTCATGGGCACCTTCAATTAAGCCCGGTAAATCGGCCATTACAAAGCTGCGACCATCTTCTGTTTCGACTACGCCTAAATTAGGAACAATTGTCGTAAAATGATATTCAGCTATTTTCGGTTTCGCTGCAGAAACGATTGATAATAAGGTTGATTTACCGACACTTGGGAACCCTACTAATCCGACATCGGCCAACACCTTTAATTCAAGAACGATATATCGTTCTTGTCCCGGTTCACCATTTTCCGATATTTCCGGTGCCGGGTTCGCCGGTGTCGCAAAGCGAATATTTCCACGACCGCCACGACCACCTTTTGCTACAACAGCACGTTCTCCGTGTTTGGTTAAATCAGCGATGATTTCTTTTGTGTCATCATCAATAACTACTGTACCTGGAGGAACTTTCACAACCATATCTTCTGCGCCGCGGCCGTGCTGTCCTTTTGACATGCCATGTTCCCCGCGATCGGCTTTAAAATGTCGTTGATAACGGAAATCCATTAATGTTCTTAACCCTTCTTCGACGACAAATATTACGTCTGCACCTCTTCCGCCATCACCACCAGCAGGACCACCTTTAGGAACATATTTTTCCCTTCGGAAGGCGACCATACCGTTTCCGCCATCGCCACCCTTAACAAATATTTTCACCTGATCTACAAACATAGAAGTACCACCCTTATAATTATAATACTGTTATATCAATGTGAATTACATGATTATTTCAACAGAAAAATAGGTTAAATCTATTTTATTTATGTTTACACTCTTAATCATTTTTTCTTGATTGTTTAACCATTTTTTTAATAATTCCTGCCCATTTTCTTTTATTGTTCCATTAAATTCGAAATCAAAACGTGTTTGGCCCTGATATTGTTCAAATGCAATGGATAAATTATTTTCTTGTAAAGGAACTACGACTTTTTCTAAAGTGAGGAAAAATGATTGAATCCAATTTGATAACATTTGGTCATCAACAGTTAACTCCCCATTTTCACTTAATATTTCATAATCAATTTGAAATGGATGGGGTTCCCAGTTAAATGTAAGTAGGATTTCTGCAAAGTGAGGGAGTTTTAAATTCGATAGTCTTGATTCTTGTTGTGCTTCTACTATCATTTTGTCCATTATTCGATTCACATTGTCTAGTTTATTCAATGCAATATTTCCTTTAATAAGCTGAAGCTGATTCATCCAATCATGGCGTGCATGTCGAAGAACTTCAACAATCGTCCACTTTTCCATTTAATTGACTCTCCTAATACATACATTCTTATCGTTCTTTTGATAGTATATCAAAAGTAAATATTTATTGCATTTCTAGTATAAAAAAAACTCTAACCGATAAGATCGATTAGAGTTTTTTAATCGTCATATTAAGCTTCTTGTGCAACAGGATATACGCTCACTTTTTTCTTGTCGCGGCCCATACGTTCGAAACGTACGATACCATCAACTTTTGCATAAAGTGTATCATCTCCGCCACGGCCAACGTTTTCACCTGGATAGATTTTAGTTCCGCGTTGACGGTAAAGGATGGATCCACCAGTTACCAATTGACCGTCCGCACGCTTAGCGCCTAAACGCTTAGCGATAGAGTCACGACCGTTCTTAGTAGAACCTACTCCCTTTTTAGATGCGAAAAATTGAAGATCTAATCTTAACATTTGTTCCACCTCCTACCTGAAGGTTATTTTAATATATTTACCATAATCGCGTTCAATCGTTTGTAATGAAACGACCATACCTTGTAACAGTAATTGTACTTTCGCTTCCTCATCCGAAGGTAACTGCTCAGGAATTGTACATTCAAGATATCCGCCATTTGATTGTTTAATCAAAGGTTCAATCTTAGTCAATTCCATAATCGCATTAATCGCACCGAATGAAACGGCTGAAGCACCTGCACAAACGATATCTTGGCCTTTCGTAGCAAAATCTGCATGACCTTTCATCGTAAAGGATGAAATTTTCCGATTAGATGTTTGCCGGATTTGAACATGTATCATGCACAGTCACCCTTATGCATTGATTTTTTCAATTACAACTTGTGTAAATGGTTGACGGTGACCTTGTTTTTTGTGATAGTTTTTCTTTGGCTTATATTTGAAAACAACCAATTTCTTAGAACGTCCTTGTTTTTGAACTTTCGCAGTTACAGTTGCTCCAGCAACAAGAGGACTTCCAACTTTTACAGAGTCGCCACCTACGAAAAGAACTTTGTCGAAAGTAACAGTTTCACCTTCAGCAACATTCAATTTTTCGATTGTGATAGCTTGGCCTTCTTCAACTTTGATTTGTTTTCCACCAGTTTCAATAATCGCGTACATACTTGCACCTCCTTAATAAACTCAGACTCGCCAAAAGCAGGCGTTTTGCCAATTAGCAAACACTTAAAACCTGAATTGTGCGGTTGTAGCACGGGTGCTACAAACATAACATTAAAATCTTATCAAAATGAGACTCTTATGTCAATATCCGTTATTCATCTTTGCGGATATTTCTTTTCTCGATCCAAAATGACGTATGTAATAGATTGGGCGGCAGGATGGTATAATTGAAAAGAAGAGCTGTACATGTAATGACTGTTCAATTCTTTTTAAATGAACATTATTTTCCCCGCAAAAAATTGTTTTTACCTCATCCGTTAATTCAATTAAAACAGCTTCATGTTCTTTAAAAGGCTTTTCCAAAAGTTCTCTTTCTAAGCGAAAAGCCATTGTTTCAGGACTTTCCACCTTGCCTCTTCCTGCACAAACCGGACATTGTGTTAAAAGTGTTTCAGCTAGTGATTTCTTTGTTTTTTTGCGAGTCAGTTGGAAGATCCCTAGTGTTGTAAACCCAACTAGTCTTGTATATTTAGAATCCTTCTTTACTTCCTCTTCAATCGTTTTTTGAACGAGCTGGCGATGTTTTTCATTTTTCATATCTATAAAATCAACTAATATTATGCCGCCGTAATCTCTAATGATTAATTGCCTGACCATTTCCTTAGCAGCTAAAATATTCGTCTGCAAAACTGTATCTTGAAAGTCCTTTGTACCGGAAAATTTCCCCGTATTCACATCAATGCTAACAAGCGCTTCTGTTTCATCTATAACAAGATACGAACCATTTTCAAGCCATATTACCCGCCTTAATGATTTCTCAATTTCCGATTCAATTTTATATGTCGCAAAGATGTTTTCATCACTATAATGAAAGGAGAATTCCCATTCCGATGAATGATGATTTTGTTTTAAACGTTGCAATAATTGTTGATCATCTGAAATGACCTTCCCATTCGTTAAGTGGGTTAGCTCATTCATTAGTTCATTTTCAAACATTGAAGATTTTTCTAGTAGTGCAGGTGGTTTTAGATTATACGATTCTTTAATGATGTACACATATTTTTGACGAAGCATGTTTAATTCGGAAAGCCATTCTTCTTCACTCGAATGGAATGCATTCGTTCGAATAATAAAGCCTTCATGTTTCATTTGATGTTTTTGTACTAAAGTTCGCCATTTTCTTCTGCTCTCTTCATCACCCTTTTTAGATACTGCTATATAACCTCCTTCAGGAATGTATACCATTCTCTTCCCTGAAAGTTCAATAACGGCTGTTAACAATGGCCCTTTTATCGTTGTTTCATCTTTTTTTACTTGGACAATAAGCTTTTCGCCTTTTTGAACAAATTTCGAAATAGAAAGATATTGTTTATTAGGATCTTCATTTTGTATGTATGATGGGAGCTGATCACGATGAACATACCCATGTTTATCCGTCCCGATATCTACAAAACAGGCATTCATTCCATTTTTAACATCGATAACTTTTCCAACATATATATTACCAACTTTTGTCTCATCTTGTGGCTGTTCAATAAATATTTTGGTAACTTTATCGTTTTCTACTGTCGCAAATCTTTTTTCTGATGTTTTATAATTAATAACTATTTCATTCATCATCTTGCACCTACCCTTAATAAGCAATAAAGCCCGCTCATATATAGGCAGGCTAGTTATAACTTTAAATAGGTTTAAATGATTCGTCAAGGGACACCAGTTAATAGCTATACATAAGGTCTTTCACTTTGGCGTCTATTTGCTTTTCTGCAAAATAAGCATGCAATACTTCATTCTCATCAAGATGGCCGATTTCTTTCCCATCCTTCATAATTAAAAGCGGATGCTTTTTCCCACGTTGAAATTTTTCCAATACTTCATAGAGGAATTCTTCGCCATTTATATTAAGAGGGCGCAATCGTTTAAAATCCATTTTCTTCCCATAATATCGTTCCAATAAAAATCGCATAAAAACAAAATTCATTTGTTTCCATTCAGCCCATAAGGAAATGTACAAATATATGACGACAATCCAAATATTTAAATTAAACGGAGTAATAATTATACTAATTACATGGAAAATTAGTAAAAAAAGTAAAGAAATAAATAAAGTTATCCGTATTGCCTGCAAAAATGGCTTATTGACCGAAAATAAAAGATGCAAAAGTTTACCTCCGTCTAATGGCCAAATAGGTAGTAAATTGAATAGTAATATCATTAAATTATAGTCCATAAATGTCTGAAAGAAGCTAATCGAAATAATATGCATTTTGAATAAAACAAACATTACTATTGCAAGCCACACGTGTTGAATCGGTCCAGCAAGGATGACAAGCAGTTCTTCTTTTAGCGGTCTATTACCGTGTTCATCCATTTCCGCTACACCGCCGAATGGCAGTATAGAGATTTTTTTTATTCTCCAAGAAAAAAAATGGGCCATGATACTATGTCCCATTTCATGGATAAAAAGAATACTAAATAATATTAATAATTCATGAAACCGGGCAGTTATGACAGCAATCCCTACGATAATCCAAAATAATGGATGAATATGAATTTTTCGTAACAGCCCTATGAAATTATTCAAATTTTATCACCTGTATCGGATCGATAAATTTCTTTCCTTGCTTGATTGCAAAATAGAATTCTCCTGTTAGACCATCTGCTGCATTTGAAACAGTCCCGACTTTTTTGCCCGTATGCACTTCTTCATATTCTTTCACTTGAATTGTTTCTAAATTTCCATACCATGATTCAGTCATATCCGGATGCTGTATGATGACAGTCTTACCAAGGTCTTCTTTTTTACCGGCAAAAATTACTTTTCCTCCATCCATTGCATCAACTGATTCATCAGATTTTGTTTCAATCATTACACCGCGTCCGTCAGCGGAAAAATTCGTAAGAACCTTTCCAGATGCAGGCATCACATAATCCTCCTTAGCGATTGAGTTATTGTCTTTCCCATCATTTTTAATCGGAAATAAGGCTAAAGGTTTTCCGAATTGTTTTTCATACCAGTTTGAAACTGCTGCAAATTGAAACTCTGAGGTCATCGTATTATTCACAAAGCTTTTTACCTGATCAAGCTTCGGAGTCGAACTTTTAAATACAATCGCTACAAAGAGAACTAAAACCGCTGAAACTAATATTTTAAATAGGAATAGTTCTTTATTCCATAAAGGATGTACTTTACTAGGTGGATCTGCCTCAAAAATCGGATAATCATCAAACTCATCCCTATAGGGAGGAGAAGAAATTTGCTTACTCTCTTTTTTTCGTGGATATGATTTTGTTTTCCTTTTTTTAGCCATTTGTCGCCGTATTTCATCCGCACGATTTCCCATCCGATCACCATTCTCCCTTAAACAGTTTGTACTATTCTATGATGAGCTTTTGCACGATATGACAAGCTATCTATTTTTCTTTTAATATGCAAAAAGACCTTCCATTATTGGAAGGTCTAAATAATTTAAGCCTTTACACCGAAAAGCCTTTTAATTTTGGCAAATACTCCCGGTTTATTCTCTTCTAATTGTTGCAACGGAATGGATTCACCAAGAATTCTTCGAGCAATATTTCGATAAGCGATTGATGCTTTACTATTAGGATTTAATGCAATTGGCTCGCCTTGATTCGAACACTTAATAACTTCCTCATCATCTAAAACGATTCCAATTAAATCTATCGAAAGATGGCTGGTAATTTCATCAATATCCAACATTTCTCCACTTGACATCATATGGTTTCGAATTCGATTAATGACTAATTTTGGTGGTTCGATTTGTTCCTCTTTTTCTAGTAAACCGATAATTCGATCAGCATCACGCACGGCAGATACTTCCGGTGTTGTAACTACGATCGCTCGATCTGCTCCTGCAACAGCATTTTTATAACCTTGTTCAATGCCGGCCGGGCAATCAATTATAATATAATCATATTCTTGTTTTAACTCACCAATTAGTTTTTTCATTTGCTCGGGATTTACCGCTGATTTATCACTTGTTTGAGCGGCAGGGAGAAGAAATAACTTATCTTCAAATCTTTTATCCTTTACTAATGCTTGATGGGGTTTACAACGGCCATTCACAACATCTACCAAATCGTAAATAATTCGATTTTCTAAGCCTAACACGACATCCAAGTTTCGAAGACCGATATCGGTGTCAACAAGACACACCTTCTTTCCTTGGAGGGCAAGTGCAGTGCCTAAATTAGCAGATGTGGTCGTTTTTCCGACTCCACCTTTACCGGAAGTTATAACGATTGCCTCACCCATGATTAGTATCCCCCTTTAAAACTAGTAATATTTGGTCTAAGATGTTTTAATGCTTGTATACGATCAATAACAATTTGATTGGTATCATCTATGTAAGCACATTCCATTTCATGATGCTCTTGTTTACCATACTGATCGGGAGCTCTAGTAATACAATCGGCAATTCTAATTTGTGCCGGCAGCATTAAAGATGCAGCAACGATAGATTTTTGTTTGCCGCCGTAACCGGCATGTGCAATTCCTTTTAATGCCCCCATGATATAAATATTTCCCCCTGCAATAACGGTACCACCGGGATTTACATCACCAACTAATAACAGATCACCCGGAACTTCAAGAACTTGTCCAGATCGTATAATTGAAGCAACCGAATAAATTTGTTCTTCATCTTGAATTTGTTTCGCTCTTTTTTTTGTAATTACATTACTTTGGACTTCTTCAACGACTAAATTTCTTTTATTTCTCACTAATTCCTTTAATTCTTCTTCTTGTTCTGGTGATATATAACGATTTCCCAGTTGAATTCTTACTGAAATCAACGGGCTATCCTCACTTTCCACATGATGAATTACAAGTTTTTCCTCTAGTTCGTCTAATAACTCAGGATAAGAGCACTGATCATTTAAGCTAAGAACTAGCCCATCCTTCGTACCCTTTATCATGACATTTTGTCTTTTTTTCATCGCAAATTGCTCACCTCAGTGGCTATAATATTCGACAATAGTCAACGATTTTCCTCTTTTCAAAGTGAGAAACGATAAATTTTTTATTCATCCAACACTTCTTTTTTCCTTTTCTCAAGCCATTTTTTCATTGGATAGGAAAAAATGATAAAAAAGATTAGATTCACGACTAAAGTTGGGATCAGTCTAACGTATAAAAAATCCACCATAGACATCGTGACATGATTAATTAAAATATTCAACTCATAAACAAGAAATTCAACTATGATTATATTAACTAATACAATAAGGGCAGCAACAAAAATATTCGCTTGAAGAATTTTCATCATTTTTGAAGTTAAATAAATCGTAAATGGAAATAAAAACATATAGACACCTAAAATGCCTGTATAATTTATATCAAATAATAAACCGAATATAAAAGCATATAATATCGCTCGATTTCGAATATAATAGATACCCATTAATAACAAAACAACTAAAAGAAAATGAGGAACGATTATATATCGTCCTCCAAACGCATTATGAGGAAAATACTGAACAAAGATACTTTCGAATATAAAACATAGACTTAAAATAAGAGGAAGAACAATGCGCTTCATTATTCTCCCTCCTCATCTGGTTTTACAGTGGAACGTTCGATAATCTGCACATTTTCGATATCATAGAAGTCCGCATATGGCTTCACCCAAGCTGTTTGTGTTAGCCCATTTTCATCAGGCACTAATTTTTCAACGGTTCCTATCGGCAAACCTTTTGGAAATATCCCACCTAATCCGGAGGTATTTACGATATCGCCTTTTTTAATACTTACATCATAGTCAATCGTTTTCAATAATAATACCTTATGTTCTTCATCGTATCCTTGGATTAAACCGTATTCTCTCTTTTTACTTAGAACTTCAGCAGAAATTCGATTTTTCGGATTAGATGAGCTTAACAATTCGACGGTTGAAAAAGAAGGAGATGTGTTGATTACTTTTCCTAACAGACCTTTTGAAGTCATAATGGCCATGTTCTTTTTAACCCCGCTTGATCCACCTTTATTAATCGAAATTTGTTCATACCAATGATCAGGATTTCGGGAAATAATTGTCGCTTGAATGGATGAAAAATTTCTTAGATCATCTTGTTTTTTTAATATTTTTTTCAATTCTTCGTTTTCACTTTTTAAATCAGCTATTTCACCAGTGATTTTTGGCAGCTCATCTAATCGCGCTTTTAATTTTTTGTTTTCAGTATATGTATTCTGAATATCCTTGACGCTTTCAATAAAATTTGAAATACCATGTGTCGGAATAGCGACGATCGATTGACCAAATCCGACGACATCTCTTACAAACTGTTCTGGCTTTGAAACATTTTCACGATCACGTAAGGAATATCCAATCAATGCCACGAGCAAGATGATACTGATAAGCAAAATAATTAACCGTTTATTTAAAAAGAATTGTGGCATGTTGTCCACCCCATTAACAAAATCCAATTACGTATTTTGATTATTTTTTCCGTACTATACTATGACGATACTTGGTCATTTTTAGTTTCAAAAAAATAGGGATAGGGGCAAATTGCCCCGCCCCACTTATTTTTCTTTTACTTTATTTTTGAATAAGTCGATATGCTCTAACGCATTCCCTGTACCAATCGCTACACAATCGAGAGGATTTTCAGCAATTAAAACAGGCATACTCGTTTCTTTGCTAATAACCTTATCAAGGTTTCGGAGTAATGCTCCTCCACCAGTTAAAACAATCCCACGGTCCATAATGTCTGCAGCAAGTTCAGGTGGTGTTTGTTCTAACGTTCCTTTTACCGCATCAACAATGGCATGCACTGTGTCATGAAGTGCCATCGAAATTTCTTCTGCTGTGATTTCAATTGTTTTTGGTAATCCAGTTAAGAGGTCTCGACCACGAATTTCCATCGGTTCAATTCCTTCAGGTTCTCCGGCAGATCCAATCTCCATTTTGATTGCTTCAGCTGTTCGATCACCTATCAATAAATTATACGTTTTACGTATATAACTAATAATAGAATCATCAATCTCATCACCGGCAACCCGGATAGACTGACTTGTAACAATTCCCCCAAGAGAAATGATCGCAACTTCTGTCGTACCGCCACCGATATCTACAACCATGCTCCCAGTTGGTTCCCATACAGGAAGGTTAGCACCAATCGCAGCGGCAAATGGTTCTTCGATAGGAAATGCATCACGTGCTCCCGCTTGTCTAGTCGCATCAATGACTGCTCTTTCTTCAACAGAAGTAATACCGGATGGCACACATACCATCACATACGGTTTTCGCGAAAAACTTCCGCCTTTATTTTTTGTTGCTTGTTTAATATAGTATTTCATCATTGTTGCTGTCGTTTCATAATCGGCAATAACGCCATCTTTCATTGGCCTTGTGGCAACAATATTTCCGGGTGTCCGACCAATCATGTTTTTCGCATCGTTACCCACTGCAACGATTTGCTTTGTATCCGTATGTATTGCCACAACGGAAGGCTCACGAACAACAATTCCTTTTCCTTTAATAAAAACGAGTGTATTTGCTGTACCTAGATCGATCCCAAGATCTCTACTACCAAACATTCATGTATCTCCCTTTCTACTCTGAAATGCTTCAGAAGACATGTCCTTTTCTAGCATTCAATAACATCATTTATTTTTTTAGCATGTGTATTTTGAAGTGAAATTATATTTTTTTATTTAACAAACCCCTAGTCACTGCAAAAATCATAAACATTATTATATCGTAAGATGAGCAAAAATCATAGTGTTATAAATACCCTTTTTCCTTCAAACTGACAAATTTTTTATCACCGATAATAATATGATCAAGAATATCAATTCCCATCAATTTTCCGCATTCAACTAACCTTTTTGTTACCTCTATATCTTCCCTCGATGGCGCGGGATCTCCGGAAGGATGGTTATGAAGACAAATGATGGAGGCAGCAGAACGTCGAAAAGCTTCTTTGAACACCTCGCGTGGATGTACTATCGAGGCATTTAGGCTTCCGATAAAGATGGTTTGTTGGTGGAGAACTTGATTTTTCGTGTTAAGGTACAAACATACGAAATGTTCCTGTGATAAAAAGCGCATATCATTCATAACATAATTTGCGCCATCTTCAGGACTGCGGATGACATAACGATCTTGATAGGTGAGATTGCCAATTCTCCGGCCTATTTCAACTGCTGCAAGAATTTGGACTGCTTTTGCATATCCGATTCCTTTAACAGCCATTATTTCTTCTAAAGATGCATCTTTTAGTAACCGTAAACCTTCGAAGTTTTTCAAAAGCTTGTTGGCCATTTGAATAACCGATTCTTCTCTCGTACCCGTTCTAAGTAAAATTGCGAGCAGTTCTTGATTTGATAGACTTTTTGCTCCATTTTTTACAAGCCGTTCGCGAGGGCGTTCATCGGCTGGATAATCACGTATCATTAACTTTTCCATTTCTGGACATACCTCCTATTAGATGTGCATTTAGGAGGTGTGTAGCGAATCATTACTTAAATAGCATCATTTTATGCAGTTCTCTGTTAAGCCGAGAAATAGGAAGACCAACGACTGAAAAGTAGTCACCTTGAATAGATCGAACGAATAGCGAACCAAGCCCTTGAATGCCATACCCCCCCCGGCTTTGTCAAACGATTCTCCGCTATTTAAATAATGTTCAATTTCCTTAAGTGTAAGCTCCCAAAATGTCACATCGGTTTTTTCATAAAAACAATGAATTTTTTCCTTAAAAACGATAGCTACACCTGTGAAGACGGAATGTGTTTTTCCAGATAATCGTTCCAACATTTGTTTTGCGTGTTCCCGATTCACTGGTTTTCCAAGTACATCTTGTTCAAGGACGACAATAGTATCTGCACCGATAATCACTGCCTCCGGATAATCTTTTGAAACTGATTTAGCTTTTCTTAAAGCTAATTCAACAACTACTTCATGGGGTAATAAATTATGTTGGAAATCTTCGTTTTCATTGCTTGTTACACTAGTAAAAGGGATTTGAAGTTTGGCAAGAAGTTCTTTTCTGCGAGGAGAACCTGAAGCTAAAATTAAATCTGGCATAATCCACCTTAACCTTTCAGAATAAATAGGAGATACATGTTAATCGTAGCAAAAAAAATGTACATACACAACGAAATTATGCGAAAATTGGCGAAATAATTGCGAATTGGCTGACACGAGTTCGTATCAGCCAAAATTTTATTCTAGCTTGTTAATTTCTTTAAGATAGGAAAGTAAGGAATCTTGTGCTTTTATTAATTCCTGTTGATTTAGATTGTTTTGATAAGTAGTTAAAGCTTGAAAGCTTTTCATTTGATTAATTTTCATTGTTTCCAACTGTTTATTTTTTATATCCTTCAAATTTGTAATATCGGTTAGTTTTGTTTTCAGTGCTGCAATCGCATCTTTGTCTGTATCCCCTGAAAGATAGGCATTAGCAATTTCTTTGCTAAGGGATTGAAAGAGCGGTATCGAAGCAGAAATGAATTTTCCTTCATCTTTCGTTTGAATAGGAATGCTTTTCCCCTCAAATGTTAATTCCTTAGCAAACACAGCCACCCCTTTTTTTTCATACTGTTTTGCTAAATTTTTGGCCGCTTGGAGATCTCCTGCCACACCGATATAAATATATTGCTGATTAGACATCGGCAAAACGACCGCAGGCAATCCTTTTTCTTTAATTGCTTGCACGATTGGTTCGGGATTTTTGTAAATCCCACCTTGTATAAGTGCCGTTGTAAATGCTGGAACCTGGATAGCAGTTGAATTACCCGGGCTATTTTTTTGTGCAGAATTTTCATTTTGGACGTTGGCTGAATGTGTTTTTTGCGCAGAATTGCTTTGATAAATAACAACTTTTAACATAAATAAACCAATTAATACCCCAATAGTAACCGCAGTTACGATTGAGAGAAATAACTTTGTTACATGTTTATTTTGATTTTTTTTTAGTTTATTTGAATAAGATGCCGTACTTTTCTTCGTATAATTGATTTTTTTAAATTCTTGAACCTGATTTTCTTCAATGTCGGGCAATATCCATTCGAATTGTTCATCTTTTGTCTCCGCTCCAACAGCGGTTTCTTCTTTTGCCGACTTCCAATCATGAATAGCTATATCCTCATTGACTGGACGTTCTTTTCCATTTATTTTGATCTTGATTTTCTGGTTTTGCGGATGCTTGTCCATTTTTGTCCCCTTTCCGTTCGCGATATTTGTTATATGCTAACATAAGGATAAAAAAAAAGAACAAGACTTTTGTCGTCTTGCCTGTAAAGGATTTCGTCAAATTTCTACTTCTTATTTTGTACATAGCAAATGTGCCATTCCAAAGACTATGGAGTTTGGTTATTATTCCGCTGGGTATCGGGGAATTGAACAAAAGGATTGAGTTTGTCGCTTGCTGATGGCACCTCTAATTTTGGCAGCTGATCAGCCAAGCTTTGTAAATCTGGCATATAATATGCTGATTATCAGGAACGATAAAACGTACTGGTCTTTTTTCACTCCTAATTCGTCAACGATATTTTGTAAAATATGGGTTAAATGCTGTTTATCGATAATGCAGCCATCTTAAATAATCCCACGATCAAGAAGACGCTCCCCATATTGTTGAACAATAAGTGGTGAACACCGCTTCAGCTCTATATATCGGATTGCACGATCGTTAAAATTGAAATTCAATGGTATTTGATCGCGTTGGAAAAAACGCAGCCCCATTGAAAAAACTCCTTTAATATAACTAAGTTAATAGTGAAAGATACCAATCTATGATGATCTGGCCATAAAAATAAGTAACTAGTGCCCCAAGACCAATAAACGGACCGAACGGGATTGGTTTCCCTTTTTTAAAGATTCCTAACTTCATACCAATTATCCCAACTACAGCACCAAATAATGTCGCAAGAAAAAATGAGAGAAGCACAGATTTTAACCCTAGCACGAAACCGAGGACACCAAATAGCTTTATATCTCCCCCACCCATACCGCCTTTGCTGACAAAAGCGATCGCTAAAAGTAGGAGAAAACCAATTGCCCCACCGAGCAGTGAGTCCCACCATGGATCAAGCGGGGAAAGGAATCTTTCGATAAAAAAAATACCTGTAAACACTAAAAGTATTTTGTCAGGAATAATCATATAAGCTATATCTGAGATGAAAATAATAATAATTAATGATATCAACGTCCAAGCAATAATGACTTCGAAATTCCAGCCAATCTGTTCATAGGAAAATACGAAAAGTATGGCTGTTATTAGCTCACCTAATGGATAGAGCGGAGAAAGCCGCCCTTTACAGTGACGACATTTCCCCCCTTGGATTAAGTATGAAAAAACAGGTATCAATTCCATTGCTGATAATGTCCGATGACAATGTGAACATGCTGACCTAGGTTTTACGATTGATTGATTTACCGGTACCCTCAGTCCTACGACGTTGAAGAAGGAGCCGAGGAGGAGGGCGTAGAGGAAAATTAAGATTATTATCAATTAATCTATCTCCTTATTTTTACTGAGTTTTTTTATATCAACTACGGCACTGCGCTTTAAATCATCTTCATTAGCATCTATTTTTCGAGTTACGTTTTAACAAAGTAACATGATAAGTATATTTCGAACCGCTTTTGGTGATTTTAACCAATGATCTATCTCTATCATGTGCTCCTCTTTTGACTATTTTAATTAGCATAATAGTAATTTAATAATTGCATGTTATATAGTTCTTTAATACTATATCTATAAATAGAGGTTGATTTTTTCGAATCAACCTTTTTATTTCATATATTCTGCTACTCTATTTTTCCCGGCTTGTTTTGCTCCTATGTATAGTGCGCGATCCGCATGCCTGATTAACGCAAGTGAATCATCGGCATCTTGTGGTGCAGTTGCGACACCTATACTTACGGTAATAGATATACTTTCATTTTTCACACCTATATCTAAAAAATTCTGTGTTGCAAATGGCCGATTGGCAATTGTTAAACGGACGATTTCTGCTAAACGGAGAGCTGCTTGTTTGTTTGTATCCGGTAGGAGTATAACGAATTCCTCTCCCCCGTAGCGAGCAACAGTGCCCCGATTTCCTATTAAGCTTTTAATCCTTTTAGCCATTTGGACGAGAATTTCATTCCCACTTTGATGTCCATATGTATCATTTACGCTTTTAAAATAATCGATATCAAGCATAATTAAAGAAAGTTCATTTCTTTGTCCTTTCGATAATAATTCAAATTCATTTGAAAGAAGTTCCTCGAAATAGCGGTAATTATATAATTTCGTTAGTTGACAATGCTCGCTCATCCTTTTCGTTTTTTCATAATGCTTTGCATTTTGAATAGCTACAATGAAGTACGAACATAAAATATCAATCATTGGAATCTGATATTTCTCATATTGCTTTTTTTTAGTTGATACTAAAAATAAAACCCCTTCTACTTTTTTCCGTCTAAAAATAGGAATACACAAAACACTTTCGGCACCTTCCGGCATGTATCCATAGGATTTATTTTCCCACTCAGCTTTTTCATTATAGAGCACTGCTTTTCCCGTCCCCCAGACAACACCACTTATTCCTTGATTTATCTTAATTGCCGGCATAATATCTATGTTTTGCTCCCCTTTTTCAACCCCTCTTAATAGAACGAGTTCATCACCAATTACATCGAGAATATAGCCGTAATCAACCGGGAGGACTTGGGATATTTTCTTGATAAATAAATCAAGTACTTCATTTACTTGTAGTCGTTCCGTTAATTGGTGCCCTATTTCAGCAGCTCTTTGTAAATATTCATTTACTCTTTCTGAAGAATTGTACATTCTTAATACATAGGCGAAACTAATAAATGGAATACCAATGACTAAAAAGGCAACATATCCAATATCGTTAAATAAGAAATATAGACCGACTCCGAGTGGGAAAACCATTGTTAATGTAAAGAAATCCCACAACATATTTTTCGCAAAGAAGCGCTCTTTTTTGCCTAAAAATATCCCGGACCAGTGGTATAGTATTTGATTCGCGATAAAATTCACGAGTTGATAAATTATGAGTGGTCCAATCAAATCAGAAAAAGTATGGTTTCCAATCTCCCCTCCAACTGCATAGAAAGTAATCCCACTTATTAAGGAGACGAATAAAAACATAACTGAATTTAAAAAATAGCGATATAGTTCATCTTTTTTTATTTTTAACGAAAACATTAACATGATGATGGAAAATTGTAAAAAAAGAATTTCATAAAATAATCCATGTAACAAAAAGGCAACTAATGTAATCCATTGAGTCAGGAAAATAGGAGTTTCATTAATAATAATCGGAAAATATGAGACAATTCCCGCAAAAACTAGAAAAGCTGCTACTAAATAAAGTTCCATTGGCTCAGAAGGGAAAAACTGATAAGCTACTATAATTCCTGTCGGAACAAGCAGTAACCAACATATGAAAAGAAGCTTCAATTTAGTAGCGTGATGTTCCATGTTAATCCCCCTGATTTATAGTTAATAAGTCATAATCTTCTAAAATATTTTATCAAATTGCAATACTATTGTCATTACTTTTTTCCTATTTAATTTACAAAATCACTATTTTTTTTAGATTTGGGTAAATTCCTTAAAAAACAATTTTACATTACTAATAAAATATAAAGAACCCGAAATAATGAGCATTTCATTTTCCTCTAACGCATTAAACATTTCTTCCAGTAGCTTTTTCCAATTTTTATTCACTTTCGCTTGTGGAAGTAAATGAAGTGAAAATAGTTGCTCCGCGGATGCTGCCCTCGGAAAATCAAATTCAGTAAAATATACTTCTGCATCTAATTTCGCAAGAGGTTGGATCATATTCGTTAATTCTTTATCACTCAAGGCTGCAAAAATCATTTTCTTCTTTTTGTACGGAAAATGTTCTTGTAATGTATTGATTAAAGAGTTGATACCTTCCGGATTATGTGCCCCATCCACAATAACGAATGGATGTTCGCTCAATACTTCCATCCTTCCTGGCCAAAACGCTTTTTTTAACCCTTCCCGTATCATCGGTTCATCAATATGTAAAAAGATTGCCGCCCCAATTGCTAATATAGCATTTTCAATTTGGTGCTTCCCTAGCATATTTATCACCAAATTTTGGTATTGACCATTTGAATAGGAAAAAGTAAATTGTTCTCCGCGATGAAGTGTTCGGATATTTTCAACTTTGAAATCGTCCTTACTAATGAAAAGCTTCGCGTTCATATCTTTTGATTTGTTTTTAATTACCTCTAATGCTTCTTTTTGTTTTGCTCCAGTAATAACCGGAATTTCATTTTTAATAATTCCTGCCTTTTCAAAGGCTATTTCTGCAACGGTGTGGCCTAGAATATTTACATGATCCATTCCAATGTTTGTGATAATACTTAAAATAGGCTGTAAAATATTTGTCGAATCCAGTCTTCCTCCTAAACCAACTTCAAATATCGTCATGTCCATCGGGTTCATATAAGCAAAATAATAAATGGCCATAACCGTAATCACTTCGAATTCAGTCAAAGATCCTAAATTGGTAGTTTCTATTTCCTCAACAAAGGGCTGAATGCTGTTAACTAATTGAATAATTTCTTCATCCGTTATCGGTTGACCATTCACACTTATTCGTTCATTAAATGTCTCAATATATGGTGAAGTAAATGTTCCGACTCGATAACCGGCTTCATTAAGTATTGATCGTAAATAAGTAACAGTAGAACCTTTTCCATTGGTTCCTCCAATATGAATAACTTTTAACTTTTTTTCGGGTGATCCTAATTTTTTCATCATCCATTCCATTCGTTCCAATCCCGGTTTGATTCCAAACTTTAATCTGGAATTAATCCAATCGATTGCTTCTTCATACGTTTGCATTTTCATGACCTCTTTATGTAGGAAGACGAATTCATTGTTCGAATTCGCCTTCCGTTGTTTTTAATTAATGATGTTTTAATTCTTCAATTCTTGCTTTAACTGTAGCTTGCTTTTCTAGATAATCTTTTTCCTTCGCCCGTTCTTCATCGACTACAGCCTGTGGAGCTTTGCTGATAAATTTCTCATTACCTAATTTTTTCTGAACACGGTCAACTTCTTTTGTCCATTTTTCTAGTTCTTTCTCAAGTCGTACTATTTCCTCATCAATATTAATTAACCCTTCTAATGGAAGGAATAACTCTACACCTGTTACGACTGCCGTCATGGCTTTGTCTGGTGCAGCTAATTCAGTAGCAATGGTAAGTTCATCCGGATTACAGAAACGCTCAATATATGATTGATTCTTTTTAAGTGATTCCAGCACTTGGTTATCTTTTGCTTTTAACATAAGCTTAATTTTTTTGCTTAGTGGTGTATTTACCTCAGAACGTATATTTCGTACTGAACGAATAATTTCGACTAATAATTTCATTTCGCCTGCTGCTGCTTCATCATGCAACTCATCATTTGCTACAGGCCAAGATGCAACAGTAATAGATTCCCCTTTATGCGGTAGGTTTTGCCAAATTTCTTCGGTTATAAACGGCATAAATGGATGTAATAATCGCATCGTATTGTCTAAAACATAAGCTAAAATGGAACGAGTGGTAAGTTTTTCCGCTTCATCCTCACCATATAGCGGTAACTTCGCCATTTCAATATACCAATCACAGAAATCATCCCAAATGAAGTTATAGAGAACTCTACCAACCTCACCAAACTCATACTTGTCGGCAAGCTTTGTTACTGTTTCAATCGTTTCATTTAACCGGGTTAAAATCCACTTGTCAGCGACTGATTTTTCTCCGCTTAAATCGATTTCTTCGTATGTTAAGCCATTCATATTCATCAGTGCAAATCGGGAAGCATTCCAAATTTTATTCGCAAAGTTCCAAATGGACTCTACTTTTTCCATACTGAATCGTAAGTCTTGCCCTGGTGAGCTGCCAGTAGATAAGAAATAGCGCAAAGAATCTGCACCGTATTTATCGATGACATCCATTGGATCAACACCATTACCAAGGGACTTACTCATCTTTCTTCCTTGTTCATCACGTACAAGACCGTGAATTAACACATCTTTAAAAGGAATTTGCCCCGTAAATTCTTTCGCTTGGAAAATCATCCGTGCAACCCAAAAGAAGATAATGTCATATCCGGTAACTAATGCATTCGTTGGATAATAACGTTTGTAATCATCTGCGTCCGTATCGGGCCAGCCCATTGTTGAAAATGGCCATAATGCAGAACTGAACCAAGTATCTAATACATCATTATCCTGTTCCCAATTCTCAATATCTTTAGGCGGGTCGATATCTACATGAATCTCTCCTGTTTCTTTATGATACCATGCCGGAATACGATGTCCCCACCAAAGCTGACGGGAAATACACCAGTCGCGAATATTTTCCATCCAGCGTAAGTACGTTTTCTCGAATCGTTCAGGAACAAATTGAACACCTGCATCTGTACCTTGCATAGAAACGGCAGCTTCAGCTAATGGAGCCATTTTTACAAACCATTGAGTAGATAAATACGGTTCAACGACCGCTCCACTTCTTTCTGAGTGACCAACCGAATGCATATGTTCTTCTATTTTAAATAGAACTCCTTGCTCTTGAAGATCCTTAACAATTTGCTTACGGCATTCGAAGCGATCCATGCCTTCATATTTGCCGCTCTTATCATTCATTGTTCCGTCTTCATTCATCACTAATATTCGTTCTAAATTATGACGATTGCCAATTTCAAAATCATTAGGGTCATGTGCCGGCGTAATTTTAACCGCCCCAGATCCAAATTCCATATCGACATAATCATCACCGACAATCGGAATTTCACGACCAGTAATAGGTAAAATCACTGTTTTTCCGATTAAATGTTTATATCTTTCGTCTTCGGGGTGAACAGCAACAGCCGTGTCTCCAAGCATTGTTTCAGGGCGAGTGGTTGCAATTTCAATTGACCCTGTTCCGTCAGCTAACGGATATTTCATATGATAGAATGCACCTTGAACATCCTTGTAAATTACTTCAATATCGGATAAAGCAGTTTTTGTAGCTGGGTCCCAGTTAATAATATATTCCCCGCGGTAGATTAATCCTTTTTTATAGAGGGTAACAAACACTTTACGTACTGCATCTGATAATCCTTCATCCAAGGTAAAACGTTCACGGGAATAATCTAATCCTAAGCCGATTTTCGACCATTGTTTACGAATGAATGCAGCATATTCTTCTTTCCATTTCCATGTTTCCTCGACAAATTTATCCCTGCCTAAATCGTATTTTGATACGCCCTCTTCACGTAATTTTGCTTCTACTTTTGCTTGTGTGGCAATTCCTGCATGGTCCATTCCGGGTAACCATAAAACATCATAGCCTTGCATACGCTTCATTCTTGTTAAAATATCTTGTAAAGTCGTATCCCAAGCATGACCTAAATGCAGTTTTCCAGTTACATTTGGAGGTGGTATAACGATTGTATATGGTTCTTTATTCGGATCATCTTTCGCTTCGAAAAATTTCCCTTTTACCCACCAATCATAGCGATCTTTTTCAATCGTATTCGGATCATATTTAGTAGACATTTGAATTTCTTGATTTTCCATTCTATTTTCCTCGCTTTCGTTATCCTGATACTCTTGATACCTATACAAATAAAAAACTCCCCTCGTCAAAAGGACGAAGGGAGCGATTTTCGCGGTACCACCTTTTTTCACAGACAATAGCTATTACATACACTAAAGCCTGGCACTTAACTATGATAACGGCTTTTCACCGGCTTCAATTACTCCAATTTATGTTTCACAGAAGCTACTCATGGGCGACCTTCCAATGTTCACTCTTAGGAAATCTCTCAGCTATTGATTTCCCTCTCTGAATGTAAGCTTAACTATCAAGCTTATTTAAGCAGTATCCCATTGTACTATTCCCAATCACTGCATTTAAATTTCATTTAATTTAATTTAATTTAATTTACTTATTATAGTATCTAAATCAACTGCATTTCGTCAATCATTATTGCCGATTATTAAAAAAAATATTCGGCTTTTGCGGGATTGACACCTATTCACCCATATCCCATACATTATTATATAAGGAACCCGAGAATAGGTAGGTGAAAGGAATGAAAAAAAAGTTTAATCAATATACGATACAATCTTGGTTTAAAACATTCAAAGGTGTCGGAAAGCAGCTAATTATTCCATTTACCATTTTTCAAGCGATTCGAACGATTTTATTGCCTACTGCCTTCGACGTTTTATTACTAGCCATCTTTATTTTAATTGCTTTTGCATTCCAGAATGAGTGGATTTGAAAAATAATAGGCCCTTCCTTATAAATTTTTAGGAAGGGCCACTGTTTTCTGTTCCTTTAGACTGAATTTCCATTTCACGTATCCGCATTACAACATATTCGGTATTTTTTAATAGCCAATATTGTTTTTGCAATTGCTTCACAAATCTTATTTCCGGTTTCTTCGTTTTCTTTAAGAAATATTCTTTAACAATTCGATGCATGTGACCGGGATGTGCTAAATAACTGAGAAAAAGATGCTTTTCATCTTCTCTAAAAGGAAAATGTGATAGATAAGTATAGACCCATTCTACACAATCATCCCATCTCTTCGGATAGGTAGTTAATGTTCTTGCCAAAAAAGGGAGCAAATCATGAATTGGGGAGGAGACTTTAGAATCTTCAAAATTCGTAAAATACCCATATCCTCGTTCATCATATAGAAAATGCTCTGTAGAAATTTTGCCGTGAACAACTACAGTTCTTCCTTTTTCAAGTTCTTTAGAAACGTCATACCATCGCTTTATCTCCTGCTTTGAAAAATCAAGCGCCTGGATGATGTCTTGATAAAATGTACAATATAATAATTCAAAAGGGGACATATACACTTTCTTTTCACTACGTTCAAGGAATTCCTCGAAAAATTCGGATTCTCTTTCCAACTGTGTACTCGTTAGCTCAAAGTGTTCCTTTCTTTCTTCACTTGCTATCGGAATGTCCTTAACAGATAATGTATGCAATCGAGCCAATTCCCTAAACATCTTTTGATGCTTTTCATTGCGATCCTCTTTTTCTTCATTCGGTAACCATGGCATTAAATAATATAAATAGTGTTCATTAAGCACGGCATACCTTCCATCAAGCGTCGGATAGATTGGTACAATCCGATTATAACCTCGATGATAGAGCATTTGTACGTTGCGAACAAAATCTGTTCCTAATTGAGGAGAAATTCGTTTTAGGGCAAAGTTTCCATCTCTCGTAACTATTTTATAGGTCTTGCCGTACTTTTCGATAAAATTAACTTTTAGACCGTATTGTTTTAAAATCATTTTTATTTCGGATTGTGTACTCTTATCCATCCTATCACCTGCTTAGGTGCCCTAAACTGCCTCCAAATTTAAACCTCTTCACTACAAAAGAACGGGCGCGAAAGATAGAAAACCAATCATCTATTAATCAATTTTACTATTAAGTGTAGTTGCATATGATGGAATATATAATACTTGCCCTTCATATACATCCTGATTTATTTCTAAATGATTCATTCTTAAAATTTGTTGAACACTAATATCATATTTTTCCGCTAAAACATCCAGTGTTTCCCCTTGTTGGACAATGCAAACTTTTAATTTTGCTGCTTTTTCATCTGTCTTTCTTGCAAAAAAGTCAGCTAAGGAGATCGATTCATACTTTCCAAATTTTTTCTTTTTCTTATTATTCGTTTCTTCTTCTTCTTGTTCCTCATGCTCTTCTTCCATATCAGCCGGGGATTCGACTTCAACTTCATCTTCATCAATTTCTTCTGATGATTCAGTCTCTTGCCGAGAGAACTGTAGAAGTTCTTCTTTTATTTTCTCTTCATCGAAGGAATGAAGATTTATCGTCGGCTCATCATTTTTATTTTCTATATTGATTGAAATTTCCTCTTCTTGTTGAATTTTACGTGCTTCTACTGTAAATGGTTGAAAAAATTCCTCTTGCGCAAATGACTCTTGTTCATTCGACTCATTGGTTGTAGATACATTTCTCGATTCTTGCTCATCTGATTCCTGCACTTCGTCGCTTTCTAAATGCCAATCGCTTAATTCATCTGACAAATTAACGGATTCCTCGTCATCAACATGTTGGATTGATTCATCAGAGGTTTCTTCTTGTAATGAATTTCTTTGTGGTACGGATATAGGGATTTCTTCTTTTTCTTCCTCTGGAACTGTTTCTTCGTTTCGTATTCCTAAAATGGAAAGATCCGCATTAAGTTTTAAATTTCCTTTTTCGGGCAGTAAGTAATCAAAGGAGTCAATATTTACATCGATATCCGCGATTTGATCAACTCTGCTTTTCGGAATCGTGACATCGACAGGGAAGCGATGTTCAAAATAATAAATTTCATCTGTTGTACGGTATTCGACATGGTGTGCAAATTTACCATGCAAATCTAATTCTTGTTCCTGTTCTTCTTCTTCATTTCCTTTGTATTCTCCAGACAGTTGTAAGTTTCCGATTATTTGGATGTATTGTTCTTGTTCTTGTATAGTAATTTCCGGATCCAATGAAATGGATAGAAGTTCATCTACTTCCTGTCCTTTTTTAAACCAGATGGACTCTTCTAATGAAAATCGTAAGGACGATTGACTTTGAGACAAGGTGGATTCCTCCCTTTCAATCAAACTGACTATGTCATTTACACTTTATGAACAAAGGAAGGAAATTATGTTAGTTTTCTTTGCGCAAAGGTACAATTCTAATAGATGTAATTAATAATTAATCGAACCCGCAAGAGCGAAGCGATGAGGAGGCTCGACTTCCTCCCTGCGGAAAGCAAGCTCCTGCAGCGGAAAGGAACGGGCTATTCAAAAAACCACACCTAAATTAATCAGGTGTGGTTGAGTATGTTTATCCGCGAATTGTTTTGAATGTTTTTTCGACGGCTTCGATTGTATGGTCAATGTCCTCATCTGTAAGCGTAGTTGATAGGAATAATCCTTCAAATTGGGATGGTGGTAGAAATACTCCGTTGTTTGCCATTTCACGGTAGTAGGCAGCAAAGAGTTCTAAGTCAGATGTTTTTGCTGTTTCATAGTTAATGACCTTTTCATTCGTTAAGAAAATACCAATCATCGAACCGGCACGATTTATTGTATGAGGGATGTTATATTTAACAGCCGCCTCGTGCAATCCTTTTTCTAGCTTATCTGCTTTTTTAATAAATTCCTTATACGTATCCGGAGTTAATTGTACTAAAGTTTCATAACCGGCAGTCATAGCTAATGGATTACCGGATAATGTGCCAGCTTGATATATAGGACCACTCGGTGCAATTTTTTCCATGATTTCTGCTTTCCCACCGAAAGCACCTACTGGAAGACCTCCTCCAATAACTTTACCGAGACAAGTCAAATCAGGAGTTACGCCAAAGTAACCTTGGGCACAATGATAATCAACACGGAAACCAGTCATTACTTCATCAAAAATTAATAATGAACCATATTTACTTGTTATTTCACGTAAGCCTTCTAAAAAGCCAGGTAGTGGAGGGACAACTCCCATGTTACCAGCTACAGGTTCAACAATGATACAAGCGATATCATCCCCATATTGTTCAAAAGCAAGCTTCACGCTTTCCAAATCATTATAAGGAACAGCAATTGTATTACTAGCAATACCCGCAGGTACTCCCGGACTATCTGGCAAACCAAGTGTAGCAACTCCGGAACCAGCTTTAATTAAGAGTGAATCGCCATGACCATGGTAACAGCCTTCAAATTTCAAAATTTTACTACGACCCGTATATCCACGAGCTAAGCGTAAAGCACTCATTGTCGCTTCAGTACCTGATGAAACCATACGAATAATTTCAATCGATGGTACTCTCTCTTGAACAAGCTTGGCTAATTTGTTTTCTGCAAGTGTTGGAGCGCCAAAACTTGTTCCATATTCAGCCACTTTTTTTAAGGCATTTACAACTTGTTCATTGGTATGACCTAAAATAAGAGGTCCCCAAGATAGAACATAGTCGATATATTCATTTCCATCGATGTCATAAATTTTTGAGCCTTTGCCTCTTTCCATAAAAATTGGATCCATATTTACTGATTTAAAGGCACGTACTGGGCTATTAACGCCACCTGGCATCAAGCTTAGCGCTTCTTGAAATGCCTGTTTAGATTTTTCGTATGAACGCATTTTAACAACCTCCATAAGGTCATATTCTATAATGATAAATTAGATAATATTTTTATTTGGCGATCCATTTTGCAGCATCTTTAGCAAAATAAGTAATAATTAAATCAGAACCTGCTCTTTTCATGCTCGTTAACATTTCTAGAACAATAGATTTTTCATCAATCCATCCATTTTGCGCTGCTGCCTTCACCATTGAATACTCACCGCTGACATTGTAAGCAACAACTGGTAAATTGAATTCATTTTTCACATCACGGACAATATCAAGATAAGATAAAGTTGGCTTAACGATTAAGAAATCCGCTCCCTCATCAACGTCTGACTGCGCTTCCCTAAATGCTTCAAGACGATTGGCCGGATCCATTTGATACGTTTTACGATCCCCAAATTGTGGCGCACTTCCTGCCGCATCACGAAACGGGCCATAAAATGCTGAAGAATATTTCACCGCATAAGACATAATTGGAATGTCGGCAAATCCCGCTTCATCCAATCCTTTACGAATGGCTGCGACAAAACCGTCCATCATATTGGAAGGTGCAATAATATCAGCACCTGCTTCCGCCTGACTTACCGCTGTTTTTGCTAATAAATCAAGACTTGGATCATTTAAAATTTTCCCATCTTCTATTACGCCACAATGTCCATGATCGGTATATTCACAAAGACAAGTATCCGCAATTATAATAATTTCGGGATAATTTTTTTTAATAAAGCGGGTAGCTTCTTGGACGATCCCGTGATTATGGAATGCACCTGAACCTTCCGCATCTTTATGTAAAGGGATTCCAAATAAGAGAACGGATTTAATCCCTAATTCAACTACTTCATCCATTTCCACTTTTAATTGATCGAGGGATAATTGATAGATTCCAGGCATTGATGCGATAGGATTTTTAATATTTTCACCTTCCGCAACAAAGATCGGATAAATAAAATCTTCTACATGTAAATGTGTTTCACGAACTAAAGCTCTCATGTTCGCAGAACTACGTAATCTTCTATGACGTTTAAATTGTAACTCTTTCATTTTCGTTCCTCCTTCGCGATCTGTAACTTGCACAAACTTTCAAGCATACAGTCAATCGTATAGATTGCAGGACTGGCTACAACCTTATATCCATATTCCTCTACTGCTTTCTTCGTTACATCACCAATTGTAACAAACTCTATTTTTTGTATTTTATTTTGCAAAGAATAGTCTTTGACGATGTTCATAAAATGATGAAAAGATGACGGACTAGTAAACATTGCGTAATCCAATTCATTTTCGTTCACGATTGTGACTAGTTTTTCAATGCTTTCCGGCGGCAAAAAGGTTTGATAAACGATCCATTCATCTACATGGATTCGTTTTTCTTCCAAACCCTTTGCAATCGTTTTGCTTGCTAGATTTCCTTTCGGAAGCAAAACAGGACCAGCTACTTCCTTTTCTTTTATAAATTCTGCAATAAAATCAGTAGCACTAAATTGTTTTGGAAAAAACTCTACCTCTATATTGTATTTTTCAATTGCCTCTTTCGTTTTGCTTCCAACAGCAGCTATACGATTTGTCAGGCTATCAAATTTACATATAGCTTTAAGTTTTTTTAACTCGTTGAAAAAATAATCAACGCCATTTTGACTTGTAAAGATGATCCATTCATATTCATGCAATTTTTCCACATAGGTTTGTGCCTTCGAATCATCATTTTCTTGGAAATCGATTAAAGGAGTAACATATGATACCCCACCTAAATTAATAATTTCCCCGGCAAGTTTTTTTCCTTTTTCACCACCACGTGTAACTAACACATGTTTGCCTAGTAATGGCAAACGCTTTTGTTTGCCATCTAATGGCAAATGTTCAATCATGATTCATCTAACTCCCGCTTGACACGATCGATTAGATCTTTTGCTCCTTGTTGTGTTAGTAATTCAGCTGCTTGTTCACCAACTATCATTGGATCTTTTCCAGTAACTGTTTCTTTAAAAATCTGTTTGCCATTCGGATCTGCAACAAGTGCTGTTAATGCGATTTGTTTATCATCAGTTAATTTAGCGAAGCCTGCTATTGGCACTTGGCAACCACCTTCCATTTTATGAAGGAATGCTCTTTCCGCAGTAACTGTTTCTTTTGTTTCTTCACAAGTTAATTTAGCTAGTTGTTCAAGTAATTCTTTATCATCTTCCCGACATTCAATCGCTAATGCCCCTTGACCAACAGCAGGGAGACAAATTTCCGGATCCAAATATTCTGTCACAACATCACTGCTCCACCCCATGCGGGACAAACCTGCTGCAGCCAATACGATGGCATCATAATCTTCATTTTCCAGCTTTTTCAAACGAGTATCAATATTGCCACGAATCCATTTAATATCTAAATCAGGGCATTCAGCAAGAATTTGGGCACTTCGGCGTAAACTGCTTGTTCCAACCTTGGCACCTTTAGGAAGATCTCTTAATGTCATATGCCCTTTTGAAATAATGACGTCTCTATAATCTTCACGAGGCGGGATACAACCAATTGTAAGTCCTTGTGGGAGGATCGCAGGCATATCTTTCATACTATGTACAGCCATATCAATTTCTTTATTTAATAGGGCCTGCTCGATTTCTTTTACAAAAAGACCTTTTCCGCCAACCTTTGATAAAGTGACATCTAAGATTTTGTCACCTTTTGTCACAATCTCTTTCACTTCAAATTCGAAAGGTACGCCTAATTTTTTTAATTGATCTGCCACCCAATTTGTTTGAGTTAATGCTAGTTTACTTCTTCTTGAACCGATAATGATTTTTCTCACTAAATTTACCCTCCTACGAATACCAAAAATGAAATGCCGATAGACGACTAAATAAAAAGAAATTAATTAAAACAACTAGAAATGCACCAATATTCCATAATGCTAATGATTTTCCGAACATACTTTTCTTGTTTCGAAGGTAAAGAATTAGACTATAAACAATTAAAAGGATAAATGAACTGATTATTTTCGAATCATACCAATGAAAGGTAGGTAGTTTAATAAATGCCCATTGCAACCCTAAGATTAAACTTAACAACAGCATAGGTACACCAATCGCATTTAATACATAAGACATCTTTTCAAGTTTAGATAAATCATTCAACCTCCAGAGACGATGGCCCCACCTTTTTTTCTTAAGTAATGTATATTGCAATAAATACATTAATGAAAAAACGAATGATAGTGAAAAGGCCGCATAGGATAAGATTGCCATCGTAATATGTATAAATAGCAACTCAGATATTAATCTTTCCGACATCGCCACATCCGATATTTGCACTGGAGCGAACGTATGAATCGCCATAAAAATAAAGCCAATGATATTTGTAAAAAAAACGGTGAAATCGACTCTCAATATTTTATTAATGGCGAGTGATAGTGTAATTAATACCCATGCATAAAAATAAAGACCTTCAAATAATGTAAGAACTGGAAATCTGCCTGTTTGAAAGACATACATAAACAAAAAAATTGTTTGAAGAACCCAAACAATTGCAAGTAACCAAAAAGCGAATTGATTTGCTTTCTTATTTTGATGTAAGAAATCGATAAAATATAATAGAATACTGATAGCGTATAAGACAATCATTACCTCATGCAGCCTAGACATGACAATATCGAACATATGAACATTCAACCTCTCTAAAAAGGTAAGGATTAGGGTGGGAACAAATAAACTTTCCCACCATTTCTTACGATTAAAAATGATTTCTATATTTATATAGGCTGAACATTCAATTGAACAGAAGTTTTTTTGTTTGGTTTTAATTTCTGTTCTATCTCAGTTTCTACATTAAAAATTTTCTTAAATAAGTCAATTTGTTCAGCAGCATTCGGCTGTGCCGCAATTTCTTTCACCTGTGAAATCGGATCCTTTAATAATTGATTGACGATACTTTTTGTATGTTTACTTAAAATCTTTCGTTCCCGGTCTGTAAGATTCGGCATTTTCCGTTCGATGCTTTTCATCGTTTCTTCCTGAATCGACAACGCTTTTTCACGTAACGCTGTAATGACAGGAATAACACCTAACATATTTAGCCATTCATTGAATTGAACTATTTCCATTTCAATATTAATCATAATTTTTTCGGCAGCTTTTTTACGTTCTGCCAAATTGGCTTCAACAATGCCTTCTAAGTCATCAATATCATATAGAAAGACGCTTTCCAACTCAGCGATTTTAGGATCTAAGTCACGCGGAACCGCAATATCAACCATAAATAATGGTCGTTTCTTTCTCATTGCCTCGACATTAACCATCATTTCTTTCGTAACAACATAGTCTTTCGCACCTGTAGAACTAATTAAAATATCCGCTTCAACGATCGCACATTGAAGTTCTTGTAAAGTTTTCGCTTGGCCGTTAAATTCTTTCGCCAAATCTTGAGCTTTTTCAAATGTACGATTGATTACAGAGACTTTTGTTGCTCCAGATCCATATAAGTTTTCAATTGCTAGTTTTCCCATTTTTCCGGCGCCCACAACGAGGACATGTTTATTTTTCAAGTTCCCTAACACTTTTTTTGCCAGTTCTACTGCTGCATAACTGACTGAAACAGCATTAGATCCGATTTCCGTTTCTGAGTGAGCCTTTTTCGCAGTTGTAATTGCTTGTTTAAATAACTGGTTGAAGATTGTTCCGGTTGAACCAACTTCTTGGCCAATAAAGAAACTATGCTTCACCTGTCCTAAAATTTGCGTTTCTCCAAGGACCATGGAATTCAATCCACAAACAACCTTAAATAAGTGTTCAATTGCTCCGTCCTGCTCGTAAATTGACAAGTAAGATGTAAACTCCTCTTTATCAATTTGAAACCACTCTGATAGAAAATCTTTAATATAGTAACGTCCCGTATGCAATTGATCAACAACTGCATATACCTCTGTGCGATTACATGTAGAAACAATTACATTTTCTAAAATGCTTTTTTTATTTTTTAACGCTGCCATAGCATCAGATAAATCCGCTTCATTAAAAGACAGCCTTTCACGTATCTCAACAGGGGCTGTTTTATAATTTAAACCAACAGCTATGATGTACATTTTAAGATGGCACCCCCAAAGTTTATAAAAAAGAATTCAATCACGAATTTCTTTCCCTATTCTTATTATATCATGTCCAATTTCATCTACTCTTAATAAATGTGAAAAGATAATGAAACTTATGTTATATTAATTATAAATTAGATATTAAATTCACAGTCCATTAGTACAGTAACAAAAAAAGAACTGGGAATCAAGTTTACAGTTTGAAAGTAGGTTGTTTATGAAAAATCAAAAAATTTTTCCGGGAATCATTTTACTTGGTTTTGGTTTGTATTTTTTTCTTACACAGAACAATCATGTCACAATGTTGAAAGAATATTTAACATGGCCTACTTTATTAATTATTGTAGGAATCGCATTTTTAGGGCAGGGCTACGGAGGAAAAGATGCTGAATCCATTTTACCTGGTGTAATTCTCGTTGGTTTTGGTCTTCATTTCCATATTGCAGGTAAACTTGCCATTTGGCCGGATCATATCGGTGTTTTTATTTTAATCATTTCATTAGGTTTTCTATTACGCTATCAAAAAACAGGAAATGGCTTATTTCACGGAATCCTCTTTTTATTCATTTCTATTGTTCTCTTATTCTATGATGAGGTATTAAAATGGATGGGATTATTGGAAAATAAAGCTGCTTCAATAATAAATTTTTGGCCTTTTCTATTGATTGCAATTGGTTTATATTTATTGTTTATAAAACGAAAATAAAAAAAGACCCATTAATGAACAAATTCATAATGGGTCTTAATATTCACATCCACTTTTTTAATATTCCCCATACTTTGTCTTTTCCTTCACCTGTTTCCGATGAGAATACGACAATATCGTCTTGAGGATCAAAATTAAGTGTTTCCTTTGTAATTTTTAAATGCTTTTGCCATTTTCCTTTAGGAATTTTATCTGCTTTCGTTGCGATGATGACACAAGGAATTTGATAATGTTTTAGAAAATCATACATTAGTATATCATCTTTCGTAGGGGGATGACGTAAATCAACAATTTGGAGAACAGCGCAAAGCTGTTCTCTTGTTGTAATATACGTTTCAATCATCTTTCCCCACGCTTCACGCTCAGATTTTGATACTTTCGCAAAACCATATCCAGGAACATCGACAAAGAATAATGACTCTTCAATTTTATAAAAATTTAACGTTTGCGTTTTTCCTGGTTTTGAAGAGGTTCTTGCTAATGCTTTACGATTAATCATTTTATTAATAAAGGAAGATTTCCCTACGTTTGAACGTCCTGCTAAAGCAAATTCCGGTAACCGTTCATCAGGGTATTGCTCTTGCCTTACTGCACTTATTACTAGTTCTGCATTATTTACTTTCATTTCGATTTCACCTGCTTAATGCTACCTTTAAGACTTCGTCCATTTGTGAAACAGGTATTAACTTCAGATCATTTCTCACACTTTCGGGAATGTCATCAATATCCTTTTCATTGTCTTTAGGTAAAATAATTGTTGTTAACCCTGCTCTATGAGCACTTAATGTTTTTTCTTTTAAACCACCGATTGGCAGCACCCTGCCTCTTAGTGTAATTTCGCCTGTCATACCAACTTCTTTCCGAATAGGGATACCGGTTAACGCTGAAGTTAAGGCAGTGGCAATCGTAATACCTGCAGAAGGTCCATCTTTAGGAACAGCACCTTCGGGAACGTGAATGTGTATATCATATTTTTCGTGAAAATTTTCTTCTAATTTTAATTCTGTAGCTTTAGAACGTACAAAACTAAACGCTGTTTGAGCAGACTCCTTCATTACGTCCCCTAATTTTCCTGTTAAAACAAGCTTGCCTTTACCCGGAGACAGGGAAACTTCAATTTGTAATGTATCGCCGCCAACTGTTGTATAAGCTAATCCAGTAGCGACACCAATTTGATCTTCTACTTCTGCTAGACCGTAACGGAATCGTTTCTTACCGAGAAATTCTTCTAGATTTTTTTCCGTAACAATTAGACGTTTTCTTTCAGAAGAAACGATTATTTTTGCTGTTTTTCTGCAAATCGAGGCAATTTCTCGTTCTAAGCTTCTAACTCCGGCTTCGCGTGTGTAATATCGGACGATGGCTTGGAATGCCTCATCTCTTACTTGTAATTGTCCTTTTGATAGACCATGTTCTTGCATTTCTTTTTGCAGTAAATGATCTTTCGCTATATGAATTTTTTCCAGTTCGGTATAGCCCGGTATAGAAATAATCTCCATTCGATCCCGTAAAGGTCCAGGAATGGATGAAAGATCGTTTGCCGTTGTTATAAACATGACTTTGGAAAGATCATAGGTTTCTTCAATATAATGATCACTAAAATTATTATTTTGCTCCGGATCTAACACTTCTAACATAGCTGCAGAAGGATCGCCTCGAAAATCATTAGACATTTTATCGATTTCATCGAGTAAAAATACGGGATTGATCGTCCCAGCTTTTTTCATTCCTTGAATAATTCTACCAGGCATTGCACCGACATATGTCCTGCGGTGCCCACGTATTTCGGACTCATCCCGAACACCACCTAGTGAAATTCTTACAAACTTTCTCCCCAGCGATTCAGCGATTGATCGAGCTAAGCTTGTTTTTCCGACTCCAGGAGGTCCAGCTAGACAAAGAATTGGTCCTCGTAAAGCTTGAGTCAATTTTTGCACTGCTAAATATTCAAGTACTCGTTCCTTGACCTTTTCCAATCCATAATGTTCTCGATTTAAAATTTTTTCTGCTTTTATAATATCTAAATCATCTTCTGTTGCATTTGTCCATGGAAGAGAGATAAGCCAATCTAAATAGTTGCGTATGACCGAACTTTCCGCAGAAGTAGTTGGCACCTTTTCATATCGATCTAATTCTTTTAACGCTGTATTCTTTACATGTTCCGGCATTCCAGCGTTTTCTATCTTTTCAGAGAACTCAGCTACTTCCCCTGTTTTCCCTTCTTTATCGCCTAGTTCTTTCTGAATCGCCCTCATTTGTTCACGTAAATAGTATTCCTTTTGTGTTCGTTCCATTGATTTTTTCACACGTTGACCGATTTTCTTTTCTAAATTAAGAACTTCTTTTTCATTATGAATGATTTCAATTACTTTATTTAAACGTTGTTTAATGTCAACTGTCTCTAAGACTTCTTGTTTATGTGGTAATTTCAATGGTAAATGCGAAGCAATTATGTCGGCCATTCTTCCAGGTTCTTCAATATCTGCCACCGTTTCAAAGTTTTCCGCAGAAATTTTCTTAGAAAGTTTTATGTATTGTTCGAAATATTCAAGCATGGTTCTCATTAATGCTTCGGTTTCTACATCAGTTTGTTCATTGTCTTCATACGACTTTAAAGAAACTGCATAGTAGGTTTCTTTATCATAAAAGTTTTCTATTTCTGCCCGATGTAACCCTTCAACTAATACTCGGATCGTTCCGTTCGGCAATTTAAGCATTTGTTTTACCCGGGTAAGAGTTCCCATACGGAAAAGGTCATCTTCATTTGGTTCATTTATACTTTCATCCTTTTGTGTTGTTAAAAAGATGAGGTGGTCGTTCATCATCGCTTGTTCTAATGCTTGAACAGAATGTTCACGTCCTACATCAAGATGTAAGACCATCGTAGGGTACACAAGCAATCCCCTGAGTGGTAACAGAGGAACGGTGTTTTCTATTTTCTTTGTCAATATCGTGCACCTCCAAAAAATGACACGTTGAATCTTTTTTCAATTCTAACGTATTTAAATAATCGTGTCCATTTTGTAGAATACGTTAATCACATTTTATACTATCAAACGTATTTAAGAAATCGATTTGGTATGAACCAAATCGATTCAGATTCAAAATTTTATACACTTTTCTTATCCATTTCTTCTATTGGAGGGGCAAAAGGTGATTCCCCTTCGAAATGGTTCATTAATGCGATTTCAATTGCCTTTTCAAATTGATGAATTGGTATAATCGTTATTCCATCTATATCATTTAATATTGATTGCATATTTTCAGCCGGTATTATGACCGTTTTCACACCAGCTTGCTTAGCCGCCTTCACTTTAGCAAACACGCCACCGACAGGCTTTACATTTCCATGAATGCTTATTTCCCCTGTCATAGCGACGGAATGGTCAACAGGAATTTTGTAGATTGCTGAGTATATCCCTGTTGCCATGGCAATCCCTGCAGATGGTCCATCTATAGGGATTCCACCCGGAAAATTCACATGTATATCATATTGATCAGCCGGGACACCCATTGTTCTTAATACAGTTATTACATTTTCAATAGATCCTTTTGCCATGCTTTTTCTGCGAATCGATTTCCCCTGCCCTCCAATACTTTCCTCTTCAACAATTCCTGTAATATTGATAGACCCTTTTTCTTTAGCGGGAATAACGGTTACTTCAATTTCTAACAATATTCCACTATTGGGACCTGTCACGGCCAGACCATTTACCAACCCTACAGTAGCTTTCTCACCAATTTTCTTTTCAAGTCTCGGTGTTAGTTGACTTGATTGAATAATCCATTCAATATCTGCATCACTAATAAAAGTTCTATCTTCTTGAATCGCAAGTCCTGCAGCAATTTGAACCATATTTACTGCTTCACGTCCATTTCTCGCATATGAAGCTAAAATATGCATGCCTGATTCTGAAAGAGATAAATTTACTTTTTCAGCAGCCTTTTTGGCAACTTTAGCAATTTCCTCTTGTTCAAGATCACGGAAAAATACTTCCATACATCTTGATCGAATGGCAGGTGGAATTTCATTAGGTGTTCTAGTTGTCGCCCCAATTAAGCGAAAATCCGCGGGTAATCCGTTTTGAAAAATATCATGAATATGCGATGGAATTTGAGAATTTTCAGCACTATAATAGGCGCTATCTAAAAATACTTTACGATCCTCCAACACTTTTAATAGCTTGTTCATTTGTATTGGATGAAGTTCACCAATCTCATCAATAAACAGAACACCACCATGTGCATTTGTAACAGCACCTTGTTTTGGTTGTGGAATACCTGCTTGGCCCATTGCTCCCGCCCCTTGATAAATTGGGTCATGTACAGAACCAATAAGTGGATCAGCAATCCCACGTTCGTCAAATCTCGCCGTCGTCGCATCAAGCTCAATGAAGACAGAGCTTTGTTTAAAAGGCGATTTACTATTCTTTTTTGCCTCTTCTAATACTAATCTTGCTGCAGCAGTCTTCCCTACTCCCGGAGGTCCATAAACAATAACATGTTGTGGATTAGGTCCACAAAGGGCCGCTTTCAATGACTTAATACCATCTTCTTGCCCAACAATATCTTGAAAGTTCGATGGACGTACACGTTCTGCTAGGGGTTCTGTTAATTTAATGGAACGCATTTTCCTTAATTGTTCCATTTCTTTGCGTGATTCTCGATCTATCGATACTTTTTGTGTTTTCTGTCCTTTAAGCAGATTCCAAAAATATAAACCGATAATCACTCCGAAAAATAATTGAATTAATAATGCTATCCCAGTCCAACTCATCGAATTCCCTCCAAGATGCTTGATTCATTATAAATTTAGTATCTCCTGGAGTTAAAGGGAATAAACCATTTTTTTGCGGAAGGCTGGAACCTTGCTAGATATTGAAAATTTTAAAAGCCTAGCAGACAATGCATGTCTACCAGGCTTTATGGTCAAGCAGTTTTTGATTGCTCGTCTCCCTCGACGATCGTTCCATCTTCTAATACCAATCTAGGAGGCTCGTTGTTAACAACAGCTTCTTTCGTAACAATGCATTTTTTAATATCATCTCTTGACGGTAATTCAAACATTACGTCTAACATGATACTTTCAATAATTGATCGTAAGCCGCGGGCACCTGTTTTTCTTTCAATCGCACGTTTGGCAATTTCTTTTAAGGCATCTTCTTCAAATTCTAATTCTACCTCATCAAGCTCAAGCATTTTTCGATATTGTTTAACAAGAGCATTTTTTGGTTTCGTTAAAATTTCTATGAGTGCTTCCTCATCTAGTGGTTCAAGACTTGCAATAACCGGAAGGCGGCCAATAAACTCCGGAATTAAACCAAATTTAAGTAAATCTTCTGGCAATATTTTTGATAGTAGTTTTTTATCATCAATATCGGCGCCTTTATTCTCTCCGCTAAAACCAATTACTTTTTGCCCGAGGCGACGTTTAATAATTTGTTCAACGCCATCAAATGCGCCACCACAAATAAATAAAATATTTGTTGTATCAATTTGAATAAATTCTTGATGCGGGTGCTTTCGTCCACCTTGTGGAGGAACACTGGCAACTGTACCCTCTAGAATTTTTAATAGTGCCTGTTGGACACCTTCTCCAGAAACATCTCTAGTAATTGATGGATTTTCAGATTTACGGGCTACTTTATCAATCTCATCAATATAGATGATTCCCTTTTCAGCTTTCTCTACATCATAATCTGCAGCTTGTATTAATTTTAAAAGGATGTTTTCAACATCTTCACCTACATACCCTGCTTCTGTTAATGACGTTGCATCAGCAATTGCAAATGGTACATTTAAAATTCGTGCTAATGTTTGTGCAAGTAATGTTTTTCCGCTTCCTGTAGGTCCAATTAAACAAATATTACTTTTCGCAAGTTCAACATCATCAATTTTACTGTTGGAATTGATGCGTTTATAGTGGTTATAAACCGCTACTGCTAATGACTTTTTGGCTTGATCCTGTCCAATTACATATTCTTTTAAAATTTCCCTTATTTCCAATGGTTTTGGAATATCCTTAAATTCAACCTCTTCTTCTGTACCGAGCTCTTCTTCTACAATTTCTGTACAAAGTTCAATACATTCATCACATATATATACACCTGGTCCTGCTACTAATTTTCGAACCTGATCTTGTGTTTTACCACAAAACGAACATTTTAATTGTTGCTTTTCATCGTTGAATTTAAACAATGAGATTCACCCCTTATTAAAAACTTTCGAATAATTGACCGATATTTCAAAAAAGATTAATTAAATGTGTACTATCTTTTGTAAAGTACCAATCCGTTTATTAATTGTTACACTTCATCGAAAGATAAAACCATTTACTTAATACTTTTCAAGAAACTGGCTTTGTTGGAACACTTTAAAAATAGTTATGTATTGGATTGTAACATATTTCTTTGTTGGACAGGAAATTTTAAAGCTTACTTATTTTATTTCGCCATTAATTGTTTATTTTCCTACTTAATCAAGACTTTCCCGAAAATAAGTTTTATATTCTTCGTATGTATATATTTTTTTACTTGGTCGTAAAAAATTTATGTATTTTATAAAACAAGACACGAATATGTCGTGCCTTGTTTTATATTAATATCCATTATTTTATATTATTCTACAGTCTTGCTGTTTTGTACAAGAAATTCAACTGCTTTGCGAATTTTTACGTCTCTTTTTACAGTGTCTAATCCGCCAAGTGCTTGTTTAATATCGTCCGCAGACATATTGTACATAGTAGTCATTTTATTAATTTCTTCTTCAGCTTCTTCGTCTGATACTTCAATTTTTTCAGTTTCAGCGATAGCTTCTAAAGTAAGATTCATTCGAACCCGTTTCGCAGCATCTTCCTTCATTTGATCACGAAGTGCTTGTTCGTCTTGACCTGAGAATTGGAAGTACAACTCAAGGTTCATACCTTGCATTTGTAAACGTTGTTCGAATTCCTGCATCATGCGATCCACTTCGGTATTGATCATCGCTTCAGGAATATCAACTTCAGCATTTTCAGAAGCTTTTTCTACAACAGCATCTTGAATCGCATGTTCTGCTTCATGCTCTTTAGAATGTTTTAAGTTAGCTTTTGTTTTTTCTTTAAGTTCTGCAAGTGTTTCTACTTCACTATCAACATCTTTTGCAAACTCATCATCTAATTCAGGTAGTTCTTTTGTTTTAATTTCATGTACAGTTACTTTAAACGTAGCTGGTTGACCTGCTAATTCAGCAGCATGGTATTCTTCCGGGAATGTTACTTCCACATCTTTTTCTTCGCCTGCTTTTGCTCCAACTAATTGTTCTTCAAAACCAGGAATGAAGCTATTAGATCCAAGAACTAGTGAGTAGTTATCTGCTTTACCGCCTTCGAATGCTTCGCCATTAACAAAACCTTCAAAGTCGATGACTACAGTGTCACCATTTTCAGCCGGTCCTTCTTCTTTAAGGACTAATTCAGCATGACGTTCTTGTAATGTTTTTAGTTCATTTTCAACATCTTCATCTGTTACTTCTGTATCAAATTTTTCAACTTCCAATCCTTTATACTCGCCAAGTTTAACCTCAGGCTTAACAGTGATTGTCGCTTTGAAAATAAGTTCTTTTCCTTTTTCCATTTGCTCGATATCGATTTCAGGGCGATCTACTGGTTCAATTCCAGTTTCTTCAATCGCTTGTGAATATGCATCCGGAAGAAGAATATCTAACGCATCTTGGTATAAAGATTCTACACCAAAACGTTGTTCGAACATTCCACGAGGCATTTTCCCTTTACGGAATCCCGGAACATTAACTTGTTTTACAACTTTTTTGAAGGCACCGTCCAAAGCTGTTTTTACAGTTTCAGCATCAACTTCTACTGTCAGTACTCCTTGGTTTCCTTCAAGCTTTTCCCATTTTGCTGACATACCTTTCCCTCCAACGATCTATATTTTGATAGTGTAATGAACAGATGTAATAGATAACACTTTTAATGATTGCCATTACTAATATAAATGAAAACACATTACAACCCTTTCATTATAACATACGTTTTTTCTGTTTCAAGAAGGAGCTATATAATCGGTAAAGAAATTTCTTCAAGTTTTTTTAGAAAGGTAATTGCTTTTACTAGACTTGCAGCATTTACTTGATTCTCTTCAGCTATTTTTTCTAAATCCAGTGTTTCACCGTATAATTCTTGTCCAAAACATCGATAGGTTAAACACCATAATATAGGATCTTCCGGCACAAGTTCAAAGGGATAGAGTAAGAAAAAATGTCGATCCACGATGTCTTTCATTTGTTGATATAATGTCGGATTATTGTTTTCTAACCCGACTTTTAATTTTTCCAGTAATACGATATAAAAGGGTGTTTCAAAAATTTGCGGTAACTGTACTGGTATAAACGTTCCCTCATTATTAAATTTTTCTACTTGAATTTCTTTTTCTACACCATGCTCTTTTAAGACATTCAATATCATAGTTTTTAAAAAAGGATGAGCTGACTTTTTCCTCACGTATTGTGTTAATTCATCTATGTATGGATGAATATTTTGGTTAGAAAGTTGTGCAACTTTGTATATGTTTTCTTTTATATTATCTGATAAAAAAAATGGATTCTCCGGAATATTCGCTTGTTGATTAAACTGTAGGTTATTCGACTCGGATCGATTTTGACTAAATTGCAACAGTTTTTTATAATGCTCAATTTTTTCTAAAGGAACTTCATTTTCATCTAGCAAAGTACTAATTGTATGTATGATTTCCTCATGATTGCTAAGTTGTATCAAAATCATTAAGTAAACATCAATAATTTCAAAATAGTTTCCTATACCTTGATGCAATAAATAATGACATACTTCTTTCGCCTTTTCATAATTGCCACTTTCATACAATGCAATTAAATAGGCTGTTCCAATTTCGGGATTTTCGGGATCTATTTCATTCGCTTGACCTAAAAAATCTACTGCTTCAGTAAATTGATGATTATCTAAATGAGCTATCCCCATTTCCAAGAGACGATCCTTTAACCCTGGAAAAAGTACAATTTTTTGATCACTTTTCTCATTTTTGTTTTTTTCCATTATAAGTCCGCCTTTTCCGATGTGTTTCTTAGCCAACATCAAGTAATGACAAGTTTAAGTTTAGCATGTTTTTATTTACAAAACAAAAACCCTAGTGATCGTTCATAAACTAGTGAAAAAACAAAAAAACTTACACGAATGTAAGTTTTTTTGTTTTCATATGACGTCCCAGGAGGGATTCGAACCCCCGACCCACAGCTTAGAAGGCTGTTGCTCTATCCAGCTGAGCTACTGGGACAGATAATTATGTATTCTCGACTGTAAAAAATCATTGCGTTCATCGAGGACATTTTTAATTATATATGGGTTGTTGTGTTCTGTCAACAGTTTTTTCGTTTTTTCATTTTAAATTGCAGTCTGACTTTCAGACTGCAATTTAAAATACCTATAATGTAAATGTTTGCCGAAGGTCGACCAATTCTTCATGAAGATCGGAAAAGAATTTCGTTGTGATTGAATGATCATTTTTTTCAACGATTGCATATGTTTTTTCTTTACGACCTCGAGGCATTAGTAAGCTACCGGGATTTAAATATAAAGTCCCATTAATCATCTCTGCACCGAGCATATGTGAATGGCCAAAAAAGACAAAATCCGCACCTACTTCTTTTGCTTTATACGAAAGATTCAAAAGCGTCATTTTCACATTATAATGATGACCATGCGTAATAAATATTTTATTCCCATCAATATTTTCTTTTATATCAAGGGGAAATTGGCGGTCATAATCACAATTACCTCGAACGACTAAATAGCCGCTTATTTCTTCGTCATTTGCCATTAGTTCCGAATCACCGCAATGAATCATCGCATCGACCTTATTTTCATATTTTTCTTTTAATTGTTTTAATTCCTCGCGTAAACCATGGCTATCACTAACAATTAATAATTTCATTTTTGATCACCTAAATCAAATAAATTTTGCAAAATTGCAGGAAGCTTGTTTACTGCTTTCGCTCGATGACTAATTCGGTTTTTTTCCTCTGATGATAATTCTGCCATTGTAAGTCCTTTATCTTTAATAAAAAAAATCGGATCATACCCAAAACCATTATCCCCTTTACGTTCGCGAAGTATTTCACCTTCACACGTCCCGGAAACAGTAATCGTTTCTTCACCGGGAATAGCGATGGCCAACGCACAGTAAAATTTGGCACTTCGATCATCATTCGGTATATCGATCATTTCTTCTAAAACCTTATCAATATTTGCCTCATCATTTTTATCTTCTCCTGCATATCTTGCAGAGTAAATACCAGGTCTGCCATCTAAGGCATCAATGACCAAACCGCTATCATCTGCAATCGTCATTATATTATATTGTTGTGATATCGTTTCTGCTTTTAAGATTGCATTTTCCTCAAACGTACTGCCTGTCTCTTCCACGTCAATTGCATCGGGAAAATCCAATAAAGTCTTTACTTTAATATTAAAGGTTGAAAACATTTTTTCAAATTCTTTTGCCTTGCCTTTATTTTTGGTTGCAATAATCACTTGTTTTTCCATTTTTCTATTCCTCATCACGATTATTTTCTATTTTCGCTGAAATTTCACCTAGTGCTTGTTTTTGGATACTAAACAACTCATTCAGTCCATGCTTTGCAGCTTCAATTAATTGTTGCAGCTCTTCTGAAGAAAACGTTGCTTCTTCCCCCGTTCCTTGTAATTCAACAAATTTCCCCTCACCAGTCATAACAACATTCATATCTACTAATGCTTGGCTATCTTCGGCATAGTTTAAATCGAGCACTGTACCTGCATCTTTGATGATACCAACACTAGTTGCAGCTAAATAATCTGTAATTGGGAAATTTTTCATTCCTTTATTTTTATATAATTTTGAGAGCGCTTGAGCCATTGCAACGAATGCACCTGTAATAGAAGCTGTTCTAGTTCCTCCATCCGCTTGGATGACATCACAGTCTATCCACACAGTTCTTTCTCCAATCTGATCTAATTGTACAACCGCGCGTAAGGCACGTCCGATTAATCGCTGGATTTCCATCGTTCTTCCAGTCACTTTCCCTTTAGAGGATTCACGTATATTGCGTTGCTCTGTTGCACGCGGAAGCATAGAATACTCTGCTGTTATCCAACCTTTCCCACTGCCTCGCATAAACGGAGGCACTCTATCTTCAATACTAGCTGTACATATTACCTTCGTATCTCCTACAGTAATGAGGACAGATCCTTCTGGATGCTTTAAGTAGTTTGTTTCTATATGTATCGGTCTTAATTGTAACGCTTCTCTACCGTCAACTCTCACCAGTAGACCTCCTTTTTTAAACCAAGAAAGAAGAGGTGGCTCACGATATGCGAGCCTACCTCTTAATTTTATTATTTATAGTATAACAAATTTTTCATATTAAAAACTACCTGTGTTTACCTTTTCTGGTCGAGTCACTGGTTCTGATAGTGGTTTTCCTTCTTCATTTAACAATTTCGTGCTCCCGTTTACTTCAATAGCAACACTCTTAATACCTTTTTGCTCCGTTAAAGAATAGACGAGAGGTTTTAAAACATTTTCCGAAATCTTGTTTTCTTCAAAACTACCTAGAATATTTTCGTTAAAATTCAATGTTACTTTCCCATCCTTAACAACTGGTTCATCTAATAAGGCCACTTCTGATTGAAAGGCACTGACAAGTGAAGAGTTCGGATTTGGTCCCTTTACTAACTCATTTACTACAGCCTTTACATCATTTGTTTCCGTATTGCTTATTCGTTTCGTCACAGGAACATAGTATGACTTGCCATCATTTTCATCTAAGTAATAGACTGTTAATGAATGAGTATTTGTAATATCAATTACACCGGTAAGATCTGTATTTATTCCATTTGCCCTTGTTAATCCTTCTTGGTTAATCGGTGTTTTATTAACAGGCATTTCTTTTAATGGGTGCCCATTTACACTTAACGTCACTCGTTCGATTGAATCAAATTGTGTTAATGTCCATGTGATTGATTGCATAATTTTCTCTTCGTCTTTTTTATCATAACCATTAAATTCCTTTGAAAAATCAACCGCTGCTGTCCCATCTTTTTTCACATCCACGCTTATTTTCGTATCTGCAGGCAGTACGGCTCTAAATCCATTCGGAATAATATTTTGACCTGGTCCATCAACGACTAGGTATTCTAATGCTTTTGTCGCTATACCTTTTTCATTTGGCAGTGGTAATGCTTGTGAAACGACATAGCCATTTTTATCAATTAAATACAATTCAGTCATGATCGTATTCTTTTCATCTACTGCGTTTGTTTGTTTATCTTTATCCCCTGTTAATGATTCCCCTTTCTTTAATGAGCTTACCGTTTTCGGTGGATCAATTTTTTCCGTTTTGTCACCTCCAAATAAACCACAACCTGACAAATACATACTTGATGCAAGCATAGTTACTGCTACTGTCACCTTTGTTTTTTTAGACATTTTTGTACCCTCCTAAGACAGTTTGTACTACTATCTATACGAGCCTTCATTAAAAAATAGACCGTTTTTTCTTTGCATAAAAAAACCATTTATTCAGGAGTTATTCGTCTCCTAAATAAATGGTTTCCACATTCGCAATCTCTTGTTCTAACCAGGCAGTAGCAATTTGAGAAAACATACTGCTGGAACCTGTAGTAAAAAATTGATGTTTTGGACATGCATTCTCTGTATTCATTAAATGCCGAAAATATAAGATTGTACTTATTTCACGCGCTGTTTCATCTCCGGAACTAATGACTTTCACTTCACTACCCATTACATTTTTTATTAAACCTTCTAATAAAGGATAATGTGTGCAGCCTAGAATCAATGTATCAATGCCGCTTTTTTGGATTGGAGCTAATGATTCAGCAACAATTTTTTTTGCAATGGAGCTTTTGTACTCTCCACTCTCAACAAGGGGCACAAATTTCGGACAGGCAAGTGATGTAATACTTACCTTCCTATTTATAGATTTTAACGCTTTTTCATACGCACCGCTTTTAATTGTACCAATCGTCCCTAACACACCGATATTAAATCCTTTTGTATTTTTTAATGCTGCTCTTGCCCCCGGATAAATAACACCTAATACAGGTATTTTCAACTCTGTACGAATTTCATCCAAAACAACAGCAGTCGCAGTGTTACATGCAATGACTAACATTTTTATATTTCTTTTTAATAAAAATCTTGTCATTTGCCATGTATATGCCTTTACTTCATCAACAGGTCTTGGACCATATGGACAACGGGCAGTATCACCGACGTATATAATGCTTTCATTCGGCAATTGTTTCAGCACTTCTTTTACAACCGTTAGTCCTCCAACACCTGAATCAATAATACCTATTGGTTGGTTCAACAATCTCGCCTCATTCTGCTTTCATTTCTTGATGTAATTTAATAAGGCTTTTCTTTAAATGAATAACCTCATCAACTGAAAAATTTACTAATATGTCTTGCAAATATCCTTGTCGTTTTTGGATGACTTCTTCAATCATCTTTTCGCCCTTCGCCAATAGGTGAATTCGTACCACTCTGCGATCGTGTGGGTCTTTTACTCGAACAACCAGTTCGTTTTTTTCCATACGGTCAATTAAATCGGTCGTCGTGCTAAAAGCCAAATACATTTTATTAGACAACTCACCAATGGTCATATCTCCGTCTTCAAATAACCATTGCAGAGCGACGAATTGGGGAGGTGTAATTGTATATTCACTAAGTAATTCTCTTCCCTTTTGTTTGATGATCGCTGCTATATACCGTAAATCTTTTTCTATAGCCGCCACATCCACTGCTGCGTGTATTTGTACATTTCCTTCATTATTCATTAATGAAGAACCCCCTATCAGTTAGAAGTCAAAGGTTAGAGGTTAGATTTGAAGAAAATGGCGTAATCCAATTGCTCATATTTCTATAAGAAAAACCTAACTTCATTGGCATCTTAAATTTATACGATGGTTTTTATTTAAAATCCACTAAAAATATTGTCACCTTTTTTTATTAAAAATTCAAGCATGATTTGTTTTATAGCAGTAACAATCTTTAATAATATGACAAAACCGACTGCTAATTAGCAGCCGGTTTTTCGGTTAAAGCTTTAACTCTCCCATGCGAAGAAGTTCAACCACAGCTTGAGAACGCCCCTTGACTCCAAGCTTTTGCATGGCATTGGAAATATGATTTCGAACTGTTTTTTCGCTAATAAACAATTCGCTTGCAATTTCTTTCGTCGTTTTATCTTGAACTAACAGCTCGAACACTTCTCTTTCTCTTTTTGTAAGCAGCGGTTTGTGTGTGAATTCGTTGTCCTTCAACTATTGTAACCCTCCTTGCCTTCGCCAGCTTTAAACCGCGGGGATGGGTATTTTGATTGTCAAATTATCATATGTGAGAGAAATAAGTAGAGTGACATCGTATTGGCAAGGAAGTGAAGAAAACAGCAAAAATGTGCAAATTATTTATATAATTTAAGGTTGTTACCTATATTTAATTCAAATTTCAACTTTCAGCAGCTTATCCATTTGAGATTAATTTTTCTTTTTCCTCTTCTGACCACGCAACCCCCTTGCCTGTCTTTTTAGAAATTTGCACCATTACTCCCCGTCCAACAAAACAAACATCATTTTGCTCATTAATTGCCATATAATGAAGATCAACAGAAGATGTACCGATTTTATTTGCTTTGACAAAAACTTTTAGTTTTTCATCAAAAAACACTTGACGAATATAATCACATTGTAAATCAGCAACTACCGGAATTGTTTCACTTTCTTCTTTTAACCAGTCTTGCATAAATTCTATTTGCTTTAAAAATTCGATTCGTGCTTCTTCAAAATATGTAAATGGAACGGTATTATTTAAATGGCCATACATATCTGTTTCGGAAAAGCGAACTTTAACAGGATGATAAAAAGTAAAACCCTTTTGCCATTCATGAACATCTTCAATATAAGAAATCTTCTTCATATAATTCTCCCCCTTTTGAAATGAATGAGTATTCATTCTCTTTTTATTATACCGAGAATATAAAATAGTTGAAAGAAAATTAAAAAGAAAAGCCTTCAAACATTTAGCTTGAAGGCCTTTCTTATATATTTAGTCTACCATATGATCGCTTCCGAAGAAGTTCTTAAACATTTGGAATGTCGTCGCTCTATTTAGGGAAGCAATAGACGTTGTTAAAGGAATACCTTTCGGGCAAGACTGCACGCAGTTTTGTGAGTTACCACAGTTAGCAAGTCCACCATCTCCCATAATTGCTTCTAAACGCTCATCTTTATTCATCGCACCCGTAGGATGGCTGTTGAATAAACGTACTTGTGAAAGTGGTGCAGGTCCAATGAAGTTAGATTTACTGTTAACATTCGGACAAGCTTCTAAACAAACCCCACATGTCATGCATTTAGAAAGTTCATATGCCCATTGACGTTTTTTCTCAGGCATACGTGGTCCTTCACCAAGATCATATGTTCCATCAATCGGAATCCATGCTTTAACCTTTTTCAAAGAGTCAAACATACGGCTTCGATCTACTTGGAGATCACGGATAACCGGGAATGTACGCATCGGTTCAAGACGAATCGGCTGTTCTAATTTATCGACTAGTGCAGAACATGACTGTCTTGGCTTCCCATTAATAACCATAGAACATGCGCCACAAACTTCTTCTAAACAGTTCATATCCCAAGTGACTGCAGTCGTTTTTTCGCCTTTTGCGTTAACTGGATTACGGCGAATTTCCATCAATGATGAAATTACGTTCATATTTGGACGATACGGTAATTCAAATTCTTCTTGATATGGAGTAGAATTTGGATTATCTTGACGAGTTATAATAAAGCGTACCGTTTTTTGTTCACTCATCCTTATTTCTCCTCTTTCATTATAGTATAGTCACGTTTACAGGCTTATCGCTTTAACATTAATACGTATTAATGTTTCTTAGTATAGTCACGTTCACGAGGCTTAATAAGGGATACATCTACATCCTCATAGCTAAATTTCGGAGTATTAGTAGAAGCATCGAAATCAGCCATAGTAGTTTTTAACCATTCTTCATCATTACGTTTAGCAAAATCAGGTTTGTAATGAGCACCGCGACTTTCATTACGATTTAATGCACCAATCGTAATTACACGAGCTAGATGCAGCATATTTTTTAATTGGCGTGTAAATGTTGCCGCTTGGTTACTCCATTTTGCCGTATCATTCACGTTAATATTATTGTAACGTTCCATTAATTCAAGAATTTTATCATCCGTTTTTTGAAGACGATCATTGTAACGAACAACAGTTACATTATCAGTCATCCATTCCCCAAGTTCTTTATGAAGAAGATATGCATTTTCCGTACCATTTAAGGATAAGATATTATTCCATTTATCTTCTTCTTTTTTAACAGCTTTATCAAAGATAGAAGAGGATAAGCTATCTGTGCTTTTTTCTAATCCATCAATATAATTAACTGCTTCAGGACCTGCAACCATACCGCCATAAATAGCAGATAATAATGAGTTTGCACCTAAACGGTTAGCACCATGTTGTGAATAATCACACTCACCTGCTGCAAATAATCCTTGAATTTTCGTATGTTGTTTATAGTCAACCCATAAACCGCCCATTGAGTAGTGAACTGCAGGGAAGATTTTCATAGGTACTTTATGTGGATCTTCACCTACGAACTTTTCGTAAATTTCAATGATTCCACCAAGTTTTACATCAAGCTCATGCGGATCTTTATGTGAAAGATCAAGATAAACCATGTTTTCTCCATTGATTCCAAGCTTCATATCTACACATACGTTAAATATTTCACGTGTAGCGATATCTCGAGGTACTAGGTTTCCGTAAGCAGGATATCTCTCCTCTAAGAAATACCAAGGTTTACCGTCTTTATATGTCCAAACCCGTCCACCTTCACCACGTGCAGACTCACTCATTAAGCGCAGTTTGTCATCACCAGGAATTGCTGTAGGATGGATTTGAATAAATTCACCATTAGCATAGGTTGCACCTTGTTGGTAAACAATAGATGCAGCTGAACCAGTATTAATAATTGAGTTAGTAGATTTACCAAAGATAATTCCAGGACCACCTGAGGCGACGATAACCGCATCCGCTTCAAAAGATTGAATTTCCATTGAAGTAAGATTTTGGGCAACAATTCCTCGGCAAACTCCTTCATCATCCTTAACAATACCTAGGAATTCCCATCCTTCGAACTTATTCACAAGTCCAGCTACTTCATGACGACGAACCTGTTCATCAAGTGCATATAATAATTGTTGTCCTGTCGTTGCACCTGCAAATGCTGTACGGTGATGTTGCGTTCCACCGAAACGACGGAAATCAAGTAAACCTTCTGGTGTACGATTAAACATTACACCCATACGATCAAATAAATGAATAATTCCAGGAGCAGCATCACACATTGCTTTAACTGGCGGTTGATTTGCTAAGAAATCTCCGCCATAAACTGTATCATCAAAATGAATCCATGGTGAATCTCCTTCACCTTTCGTATTCACCGCACCATTAATTCCACCTTGTGCACATACAGAGTGAGAACGTTTTACTGGTACTAATGAAAATAAGTCCACTTGTTTTCCTGCTTCTGCTACTTTTATTGTTGACATCAAGCCGGCTAAGCCTCCACCGACTACGATGATTTTTCCTTTACTCACTCAAGACTCACTCCTTCTTTAAACATGTTTACGAACATGATTGTTTCGCTTTGTCTTATACAAAAGCGAAGATAGCACGAATACCGATAATTGATAATACAACAAATATAACTAATACAACATAAGATGTAATTTGTTGTGAACGTGGTGATTGAGTAATTCCCCAGCTAACACAGAAAGACCATAATCCATTAGAGAAATGGAATGTTGTCGCAATTAGGCCAATTATGTAAAATGCGATCATCCAAGGATTAGAGAAAACATTCTCCATTAAACTAAAATCAAGAGATGCATTTCCTAAAGCCGCTTGAATTCTAGTTTCATAAACGTGCCACGCAAGGAAAATCAAAACAATTACACCAGAAATTCGTTGGAATAAAAACATCCAATTTCGAAAATAGCCTAATCTACTCGTATTGTTTTTTGCTGTGAATGCAATATATAGTCCATAAATTGCGTGAAACAGCAAAGGTAAATAAATTACAATGATTTCAACGAAAATGAGGAATGGAAGACTTTCCATAAAGCCTACGGCATTGTTAAATGATTCCTCTCCGCCTGTAGCAAAATGGTTCACAACTAAGTGGACAATTAAAAAGATACCAATTGGCACAACACCTAGTAATGAATGCAATCTGCGATTTAAAAACTCACGATTTCCGGCCACATTTTACCCCCCTTAATAATAAAAGCGTGTGCATAGCAAAATTATTCAAAATTAGATTTTGAATACCATGCAATTTCATAACAATTATGTGACATATCCATTTTACTCCCGCACTAGGTAAGCGTCAAGGAAACGGATACACGAATTCGACAAAAAAAGGGATGCTTTTTTGCTGTTTCAAACATGTAAATCATTGATAATACATTAAATTTCTCCAATATATAGTTTGTCTCAAATTTTCCGAAAAAATTTAAATCAAATAACTTACCAAAATTTATATTAAACTGAAATAAAATTTTGTATATAATATAACTATAGAGAAAGAGGGGAATTACGTGAAATCTTCTGCAGAATTAGAAATAAATACGGAAAATAATGAACTTTCCATTCCGGCGTTCGGTTATGAATTAATTCGCGATATATTATTACCCGAAATATTAGGGAAAGAAACTCCGGATATTCTTTATTGGTCAGGTAAGCTACTAGCTCGAAAATTCCCACTTATGTCGATAAATGAAATCATATCTTTTTTTGATGAAGCAGGTTGGGGAAACCTTCGAATTACAAAAGACGAAAAAAAAGGAATGGAATTGGAACTAACAAGTCCATTAATTAGTCGGCAAATTGAATTGAAAACAGAATCAAGTTTTAAACTTGAAGCCGGTTTTTTAGCCGAACAAATTCAATCACAGAAAAAAGTAAGAACAGAAGCATATGAAGAAATCGTTAAACGTCATAAAAAAGTTAAAATTATTGTGCAATGGGATCTAAAAGATACGGATGTTTAAGAAAAGCCTAGGATTTCCTAGGCTTTTCTTTCTTTTATTTTACCTCTAGTTCAACCTTCTCAAGCTCAAATGCGGTATGTAGAGCTTGTGTTGCTTCTATCATATATTTTTCTTCTATTACCGTAGATACTTTAATTTCTGATGTACTAACCATTTTTATTTCAATATTATTAATGGATAGAATGTCAAACATTTTAGCGGCAACTCCCGGATTTGAAATCATCCCTGAACCAATGATTGAGACTTTTGCAAGACCCGATTCATATTCAAAATTATCGAATCCTAAAGATTCTTGATTTTGCTCCAGTATCTCAATCGTATCACGTAAATCATCATTTTTTATTGAAAATGAGAGATAGGCATCTTCCCCTTCCGTTTGATTTTGGATAATAATGTCAACATTAATATTTTGTTTAGCTAATTTTGTGAATATCGTTGATAAGTATTTAAATCCATTTTTTAACCCAAAAATAGTGATTCTCGTAATTTTGTCCTCAAAAGCTACACCACGAACAATTAAACTTTTTTCCATTGTTACTTCCTCCTCAATGTTTGTTCCAGGTTCTCTTACTAAGCTCGAACAAACTTCTAACGGTATTTGGTAATTTTTGGCGAATTCGACGGCTCTGGCATGTAAAACCCCCGCTCCAAGATTTGCAAGTTCTAACATTTCATCATAGGAAATTGCGCCTAATTTTCGAGCATGAGGAATATATCGCGGATCAGAAGTATAAACACCAGTCACATCCGTATAAATTATACATTTCTCAGCTTTCAGCGCTGCGGCTAATGCGACTGCTGTTGTGTCGGATCCTCCTCTTCCTAATGTGGTAATTTCGCCATCAGTCGTGACACCTTGAAACCCCGCTACAATAACGATTTGATCATTTTGTAATTGATTCATAATTTTTTGTGGATTAATATCAATGATTCGAGCATTGCTATGTACATCTTCTGTTAAGATATTCGCCTGCCAACCTGTGAAGGATATAGACGTATGACCTAGTTCAGCGAGTGCCATCGATAATAGGGAAATAGTAATTTGTTCACCTGTTGAAAGCAGCATATCCATTTCTCTTTTACTTGGATAGGACGAAATTTCTTTTGAAAGCTTCACGAGTTGATCCGTTGTTTTTCCCATTGCCGAAACGACAACAACTACTTGATTGCCTTTCTTTTTTTCATCAATAATTCGGTTAGCTGTATTTTTTATTCTATTTACATCCCCAACTGAGGTTCCACCAAATTTAAGTACGATTCGCGCCAACAATTTTCGCCTTCTTTCAAAATTATGTTTTTACTGCTACTCGCCTATTTCGCATAAAAAAAGCAATGAGATACCTATCTCATTGCTTTAGGAGACGTAATATACAGATTACGAATAGCCTTATGCGAGATAGCTCTCCAAGATGTACCACACATCTTGACAGTCCAGCATTTCTTAAATGCTTAGACCAGCAAAAACAGGAATGAGCCTTGTTTTTGCTTCGGCAAAACTCCCTTTCAAAGCTTTTCATCGAATCTCATACTTCTCCAAGCCTCTACTCTTTAGTTTCGCACCTCTACCCTTATTTTAAAATAAAAGTTAGATTTAATTTTAAGTCATTATAACACATTAAAATTTACTTGACTATCCTTACTTTCCACAGTTTTCAAATTATTGTGCATCTAGCTTTTCTTTCAATGCTTTCGCTGATGCTTGTGGGATGCCAAGTTCTAAAAACTCTTCGATTGGTGCCTCTTTCATTTTTTTCATTGATCCAAAATGGCGAAGTAACTGTTTCTTTCTTTTCGGACCTATTCCTGCAATGTCATCTAACATCGATTGAAACGCATTTTTGCCTCTAAGCTGACGGTGGAATGTAATTGCAAATCGATGAACCTCATCTTGAATTCTTTGTAAAAGGTAGAATTCTTGACTGTTTCTTGCAAGTGGTACAATCTCCAATGGATTCCCAGACAATAGTTGCGAGGTTTTATGTTTTTCATCCTTTGCCAATCCGGCTAGCGGGATCGTTAACCCAAGTTCATTTTCTAAAATATCCCGTGCCGCTTCTATTTGACCTTTACCACCATCAATAATGATCAAATCGGGAAGCGGCAGCTCCTCACGCAATGCCCTGCCATATCTTCTTCTAACGACTTCTCTCATCGATTCATAGTCATCCGGACCTTGAACTGTTTTTATTTTATACTTTCGATACTCTTTCTTTTCCGGCTTTCCATCAACAAATACAACCATTGCAGAAACTGGATTTGTTCCTTGAATATTCGAATTATCAAAAGCCTCAATGCGATGTGGCGTATAAATACCCATTGCTTCGCCAAGATTTTCGACCGCTTTAATTGTCCGTTCTTCATCACGTTCGATTAAGGCAAATTTTTCTTTTAAAGCGACGGCTGCATTTTTTTCGGCCAGCTTTATTAATTCTCTTTTTTGTCCCCTTTTTGGTTGAATCACTTTTGTTTCTAATAATTGATTTGCTAGATCTGAATCTACTTTTTCCGGTAGTAAAACTTCTTTAGGTTTAAAGTGATTCGGCATTAAATAAAATTGTCCGAGGAAGGATAAAAATTCCTCTTCCGGTTCATCATAAAAAGGAAACAGTGAAACATCCCGTTCAATTAGCTTTCCTTGACGGATAAAAAAGACTTGAACACACATCCACCCTTTATCAACAGCAAAACCAAATACATCTCTATCTGTGAAATCATTCATGGTGATTTTTTGTTTTTCCATTGTAGTTTCAATATTGATGATTTGGTCTCTATATTCTTTTGCTCGTTCAAATTCTAAGTTTTCGGCAGCATCTTCCATCTTTTTCGTAAGCTCTTGTTTTATTTCTTTATAACCACCATTTAAAAATCGGCTAATGTCATCCACTATTTCTTTATATGTTTCTTCCTTTACTTCATTCACACACGGTGCAAGGCATTGTCCTAAGTGATAATACAAACAAACGCGATCAGGCAATGTTGAGCATTTTCTGAGAGGGTAAATTCGATCTAATAATTTCTTTGTTTCATTTGCTGCTTGAACATTCGGGTAAGGTCCAAAGTATTTGCCCCTATCACGTTTTACTTTTCTTGTCGTTATCAATTTAGGATGTCGTTCATGTGTCAGTTTAATATAAGGATAAGTTTTATCATCTTTTAACATGACATTGTATTTTGGGTCGTGCTTTTTAATTAAATTAATTTCTAAGATGAGTGCTTCAATATTAGATGAGGTAATTATATATTCAAAGTCTTCAATTTCACTAACAAGCCTTTGTGTTTTCCCATCATGTGAGCCAGTAAAATAAGATCTAACACGATTTTTTAATATTTTTGCCTTCCCAACATAGATGATTGTCCCTTGTCTGTCTTTCATTAAATAACAGCCTGGCTGATCTGGAAGGATTGCCAATTTATTTTTAATTCTTTCATTCATACTTTTTACCCCTTTTTCAATATCGATGGGTTATTTTTGGAATGTGGAATTGGTGGGGAGAAATTGTTTAAAAAATCCGAGTCAGTGTAGACTCGGATTATATTTATTAAAGATGCTTGTTCACTAATTCAACTAATGCTTCTTTTGGTTGGTAGCCGATTACTTTATCTACTTCTTGGCCATCTTTCATTAAGATGAGTGTCGGGATACTCATTACACCATATTTACTTGCAGTTTCTTGGTTTTCATCAACATCAAGTTTAACGATTTTGACTTTATCTCCCATTTCACTATCTAATTCTTCAAGTACCGGTGCAATCATTTTACATGGTCCACACCATGTAGCCCAAAAATCTGTTAGTACTAATCCTTCAGAAGTTTCTGAAGAAAAATTTTGATCAGTTGCATGTGTAATTGCCATTGAATTACAACCTCCTATGAAAACTGTATTACAAATTCTAACGCAAGTATAACATCGTTCTTTTTCATATGCTAATGATTTGTTTCTATTTTAAACTTCCCACAACTTTTTTTGTTATGCATATTCCTAAATGGATTATATACTTATATTTTTTAACCTTAGTGAATTTAAAACAACGGAAACAGAGCTAAAAGCCATCGTTGCACTTGCAAACCATGGGGGCAATACACCCGTTATAGCAAGTGGGATACTAATAATATTATAAATAAACGCCCACACGAAATTTTGCTTAACATTCAACATTGTTTTTTTGCTAATAATAATCGCATCGGCTATTCGATTTAAATCATTGTTTAACAATGTTATGTCACCGGAATCAACGGCAATATCTGATCCATTCCCCATTGCCATCCCTATATTTGCAACTGTTAGTGCGGGTGCATCATTAATTCCATCACCCACCATGATTACACCTTGTCCTTTATTTTGATAATTTTTGATTAACTCCGCTTTCATTTGCGGAGTAACTTCAGCTTGAAAATGCTCAATTCCAGCTTTTTTCGCTACTAATTTTGCTGTGTTTTTATTATCACCAGATAGCATCGATACGGAAAGCCCCAACTTTTTTAGTCTTGCTATTGCCTTTTCAGAAGTATCCTTCATTTCATCTGCGACTGCAATCATTCCTTGAAGCTGCTCCTCCATTGAAACAAGGACAACGGTTTTCCCTTCGTCCTCCAGTCCCTTAACATCTTTTTCAATATCCTTGAATGTACTATTTCCTTGTTTTTTAAAATACGAGGGGTTCGCAATGACAATTTGTTTTCCATCTACAGTTGCTTTAACTCCATGACCCGGAATTGTTGTTGCGCTCCCAATATTCGGGATTAAATCCACCCGTTTTTCGACCTCTTTAACAATCGCTTTTGCAATTGGGTGGTTCGTGTTTTTTTCTATTGCTCCAATTAATTGGAGAAATAGTTTTTCTTCTAAATTTCGCACCATTATATCTGTAACTGCTGGTTCACCTTTTGTAATTGTTCCTGTCTTATCAAGGACAACCATGTTGTTTTTTGAAAGGAGTTCAATCATTTTCCCCTCTTTAAAAAGGATACCTAATTGGGCAGCTCTTCCGCTTCCAACCATTATTGATGTTGGGGTTGCCAATCCTAATGCACAAGGACAAGAAATAATTAATACAGCTATCGCTTTCTCAATTGCATCTCCCATCTGTCCAGGATTTAAATTTACGTACCATAATAAAAAGGTTGCAATCGCAATGATGATAACGATAGGAACAAAAATTCCGGTAAATTTATCCGCAATATGTTGGATGGGTGGCTTGGAAATTTGAGCTTCTTCTACAATTCCAATAATTTTTGATAGAATTGTTTCTGATTCTTTTTTCGTTGCTTTTATTTTCAATACGCCATTTTCATTGATCGTTCCAGAATAAACATTATTACCAATACTTTTTTCAACCGGAATGCTTTCCCCTGTTAACATTGCTTCATTAACTGTTGATGTCCCTTCAACAACCTGTCCATCAATTGGAATTTTTTCACCCGGTTTAACGAGTAGTACATCACCTGGAACAATTTGATGGATAAACGTTTCCGATTCTTCCCCGTTCTCGTACTTTATTGCTGACTTTACTTGTAATTGATTCAGCTTTTTTATTGCATCCATTGTCTTTCTCTTCGTTTTAGCTTCCATTAATTTTCCTAATAAAACAAACGTAATGATTAAAACACTCGTTTCATAATGGAGCCCATTATTATTTGATGGTGTAAATGTTAAGAAGTGACTATAAAAATAAGCGGCAGTGGTACTTAAGACTACCAATACATCCATATTTGCCTGTCGATTTTTAATTGCACTCCATGCTCCTTCATAAAAAGGATAAGCAATAATAAATTGGACAGGTGTGGCGAGTGTTAGTTGAAACAAAGGATTTAGAAAAATCTCCGGAATTGGTATAAATGAAAGATTCATATGTGACAACATTGTCCAAATTAGTGGGATTGAAAGAATCGCGGAGATGATAAATTTCCACGTTAACCGAACCATTTCCTTTCTTTTTGATTCGGTAGAATGACTTGTATTTCTGGAAATAATAGGTTCAAATCCAATTTTTTTTATTTTATTTAAGATTTGAAGTTTACTTGTTTGATTAGGGTCAAACATCACTCTTCCTTTTTCGGTTGCTAAATTAACATTAACTTTTAGTACGCCGTCCATTTTCGTAACTACTTTTTCGATTCTCGTTGCGCATGCACTACAATGCATCCCTTTAATATCTATTTGCATTGATTCAACCATACATTTCACCCAACTTTAGCCCATATTTATTACTAGTTTATTTTTATAAATATGGACTAGAACCGTCGTTTAAAAAAGAAATCGATGATACATATCGTTTCCTGCTTATTCATTTCTAACTTTGCCAAACTTCTTGCGCATAGAAAACTAGATTTATGAATAAAAAACATAAGAATTCCGGCAATTTGTTGATCAAGTTGGATGTCTATCATTGGTTTAAAAAATTCAACATTTATACTTGGTGGAATACATAAATTGATCATTTGGTTCAGTAAGGGGTTAGTCTCTTGAACAGGAAGCATGATTAACAAAAGGCAAGCTGGTGTAATAAGCCACACATTAATCTTTTTATAAGAAGCTTCAAAACAAATATTTTGCTGTTTTTTTGAGAATATATATGGTGCCCACTTTAGCAAGGCAAGGATGAATAAAATCCATATGGATAGATCGTGATAAATTTTGTGAGAAGTGATAAAGGTAAAAACAACGGGAAGATGGTAAATATATAGGAAAAAGGAAAAGAGAATGATAAAAAAATAAGAATCTATTTTTATATGCTTTAGTAATGAATGGCTTACCTTTTGATAAAATGTTGTTGTCATTCCTAGTAAAAGGAACTGAGGAACAATAAAATATAATAGACTAATTTGTAGCATATGGGTTGTGAAAGTCAAATGACTAATTGTACGAAGAGGAGAACCTTGTAATAAATACAATAGAATCATTCCACCACTAAAAAGGATGAACTGATTTAGCTGCCTTTTTCCTGTAAAAAAATAGGAAAGTCCAATAATTAAAACACAAATAATAAGAAAAGGAATATTCCATTTTAATTGTTGGGAAATCATCATTTGATAGGTCAATCTTGCTAATCCCTCCCTTAACAAAACACCTTCCTTTCTATTTTATTGAACAAGTATTGTCCTAGATTACGAAAAAATAAAAAACAGAGAAAGAAAAATTCTTTCTCTGCCAAGTGTTATTTATTATGAAGATGCTACTTTTAATTTTTTGAATTCCTCTGTTAGCATTGGTACAACCTCGAACAAATCTCCTACAATCCCATAATCGGCTACTTTGAAGATATTCGCTTCAGGATCTTTATTAATGGCAACAATCACTTTCGAGTTAGACATTCCAGCTAAATGTTGAATAGCTCCTGAAATACCACATGCAATATACAGATCTGGAGTAACTACTTTACCTGTTTGGCCGATTTGTAAGGAATAATCGCAATAATCTGCGTCACATGCACCACGTGAAGCACCAATTGCACCACCAAGTACATTCGCTAATTCTTTTAATGGTTCGAAACCATCTGCACTCTTAACTCCACGTCCCCCAGCAATGACAACCTTTGCTTCTGATAAGTCAACACCTTCACTCGCTTTACGTACAACTTCTTTAATAATTGTACGAAGATCTTTAATTTCGGCTGTGACTTTGCTAACATCACCAGTCCTGGACTCATCCTTTTCTAAAGGTGCAATGTTATTCGGACGAACGGTTGCAAAGATCACTCCGTCAGTAACAATTTTCTTTTCAAATGCCTTTCCGGAATAAATTGGTCTAGTAAAAACTAAATTTCCACCAGCAACCTCCACATCAGTAGCATCTGAAATTAATCCTGTTTCTAATTTACTTGCGATTTTTGGTGATAAATCTTTTCCAAGCGCTGTATGGCCAAATACGATTCCGTCAGGTTTTTCGGAATCAACTACAGCCATAAAAGCTTGAGAAAAACCGTCTGAAGAGTATTGACTTAATTTTTCATCTTCAACAACAACGACACGATCGGCACCGTATTGGATTAGTTCTTGTCCTAAAGCGTTTACATTATCACCTAATAAAACAGCAACTACTTCTCCACCTTCAGCAACCGTTTTTCCTGCTGCGATAGCTTCAAAAGAAACATTACGTAATGATCCATCACGAACTTCTCCTAGTACTAACACTTTTCTAGCCATTTGAATTACCTCCTGTATGTGAACATAGATTGGTCAATTGTTTGAAACTAAATATGAAAATTAAACGACTTTTGCTTCTTTATGAAGAAGATTAACAAGTTCGCTTACTTGATCTGTTAATTCACCTTCAAGAATACGACCCGCTTCTTTTTTAGGCGGCAAAAATACTTCAATCGTTTTCGTTTTTGCTTCTACATCATCTTTATCAAGATCTAGATCATCTAATTCTAATTCTTCTAACGGTTTTTTCTTCGCTTTCATTATTCCCGGCAAGGAAGGGTATCTTGGCTCATTTAAACCTTGTTGCGCAGTCACTAATAAAGGTAATTTTGTTTCAATTACTTCCGAGTCACCTTCCACATCACGAACAACTGTGACATTTTCGCCATTTATCTCTAATTTTGTAATCGTTGTCACATACGGTATACCTAGAAGATCCGCAACACGTGGGCCAACTTGTCCTGAACCTACATCAATGGCAACATTTCCACCAATAATTAAGTCGGCTTCTTTATCTTTTAAGTATTCAGCAAGAATTTTTGCCGTCGAAAATTGATCAGCATGTTCCAAATCGTCTTCAGTATTGATTAGAACTGCTCTATCTGCCCCCATAGCAAGTGCTGTACGTAACTGTTTCTCCGCTTCCTCACTCCCAACAGATACAACCGTTACTTCACCACCATGTTCATCACGCACTTGTATCGCTTCTTCAACGGCATATTCATCATAAGGATTGATAATGAATTCGGCACCATCTTCATTAATCGATCCATTCGAGATCGTAATTTTTTCCTCTGTGTCAAATGTTCTTTTCAAAAGTACGAAGATATTCATGTGAGTCCCTCCTAGAATTTAAAAACATTTCATTTGTTTTAAAGATTTTGAATTTTAACCTTAAGTTGAAAGACTAATGTAAACTACAAATATTTCCTTCAACAATTTAAATTTATTTAAAAGGGCAATGCCCTTTACTCACCTCTAAAATGTGGTTCTCTTTTTTCAATAAATGCTCTGATTCCTTCCTGACCATCTTTTGAACTGAAAACTTCGCCAAATAATTCAGATTCACGTTTTACACCATCGTAAAACTGATTCGTTTTTCCATAGTTTAATAGTTCAATAGCAGCCTTAATGGATACAGGACTTTTCTTAGCGATTTTCTCTGCTAATTCTTTCGCTTTATTTAATAATTCTTCATCAGAATAAGCATGGTTGGCAAGTCCCCATTTGACAGCTTCGTCACCTGTTATCGGTTCACTCGTAAAAAGCATTTCAGCCGCTTTTGCCATCCCAACATATCTCGGTAATCTTTGAGTTCCGGCAAATCCGGGAACTAAACCTAATTGAAGTTCAGGTAAACCTAGCTTTGCATTTTGCGTTACTAAACGAATATGACATGCCATAGCTAATTCCAAGCCACCGCCTAATGCGGCACCATGTATTGCTGCAATAATTGGTTTAGGGAACCTTTCCATTCTTTCGAAAAGGGTTTGACCTTTTTCACCCAAACTTCCGAAATCATCGCTCGATTGAATGGTCGTAAATTCTTTAATATCAGCACCTGCAGAAAAGAAGCGTCCTTCCCCGTGAAGAACTAAAACTCTAGTGTCAAAGTCATCCTCTATTTGGTCAAGAAGTTGTGATAATTCTTCTATTAGTGCCGAACCTAAAGCATTTGCCGGCGGCCGATTAATCGAAATGAACGCTACCTGATTTTCTTTCTTTATTTGTATGTACTCCATTTCCATCCCCCTTGCCGTTTTGTTATGCGTGAATCGGTGAGATTGTTGCTTCCCACCGATATGACATTTTTTATGCTCCAAAACCATTGATAAGCAATTGTTGAACTGCCGGAGCAAGTGCAACTAAATCATATTTTTCCTCATTCATTACCCATGTTGTCACGGTTTCATCAATCGTACCAAAAATCATTTGGCGAACTAAGCGTACCTCAATATCCTTTTTGAATTCACCGGTTTCTATCCCGTGATAAATGATCTTATCGACTAATTTTAAGTACCCTTTTAACACTTCATTTATTTTCAAACGAAGTTCTTTATTCGATTGACGGAGCTCTAGCTGGGTAACGATGGCCAATTGATGGTCGTCTGACAAAATTTTGAAATGACTTTCAACCATTACTAATAACTTCTCCGCAGCTGTCCGTTTTCCTGCTATTTCTTCATCAATTTTTTCGATAAACATTCCCATTTTCTCTTGAAACAATGAAATGAGGATATCTTCTTTATTCTTAAAATATAAATAGATTGTCCCATCTGCAACACCTGCTTGCTTCGCAATCTTGGAAACTTGTGCTTGATGATAACCATTTTCGGCAATCACTATAACTGCTGCATCAATGATTTGTCTGTATTTCGGTTTATTTGTTTTCATATATAACCTACACCACACCTTTCAATTTAAAGCGAGAGGTGAAGGTCAAAATGCTTTCCCACAATAATTAATTCCACACACTCTCATTTTCTTTTAAAAAATGAATGACCATTCATTCATAGTTTTATAATAATGTGAAACACATTCTCTGTCAAGCAACTTCTTAAAAAAGTGAAGAGCCACGCACGGCTCTAGAAAATTAGCTTACCCTAATTTGTCGTCTTTTTCGAGCTTTTTGCGTTCTTCATCTATTAATGAGCGTCTTAAAATTTTTCCGACTGCTGTTTTTGGCAATTCATTCCTAAATTCATACAATCTAGGCACCTTATATGCGGCTAAATATTTTCGAGAAAATTTATTTAATTCTTCTTCAGTTACTTTTGCGTTTTCTTTTAATACAACATAGGCTTTTACAGTCTCTCCTCTATACGGATCAGGTATACCAGCTACGACAGCCTCTTGGATATCAGGATGCTCATATAAAACTTCCTCAATTTCACGAGGATATATATTATAACCACCCGCAATGATAATATCTTTTTTCCGATCCACGATATAGAAATATCCTTGTTCATCCATGTAACCCACATCGCCAGTAAATAACCAGCCATCTTTTAATACTTGCTCAGTCTCTTCCGGTCGATTCCAATAGCCTTTCATCACTTGTGGGCCTTTAACTGCGAGTTCTCCTATTTCACCCGCCGGTAAAGGCTTTCCATCCTCCAATGAAAAAATTGCAGCATCCGTATCTGGCCACGGAACGCCAATACTTCCTTTCACCCTTTCTCCTGACCATAAAAAATTGGCATGAGTAATTGGTGAGGATTCGGATAAACCATATCCTTCAACTAATTTTCCACCAGTAACCTTTTCAAATTTTTGCTGTACTTCAATTGGTAAGGCTGCTGAGCCGCTTACACATGAATTAATGGATGATAAATCGTATTTTTCAATATTTGGATGATTTAATAAACCAATATAAATTGTTGGAGCACCAGGAAATATTGTTGGTCGCTGTTTTTGAATCGTTTTTAATGTAGTTTCTGCATCAAATTTAGGGAGTAATACCATTTTATATCCTTGCATGACTGAAAGCAGTAAGACAGCTGTCATTCCATAAACATGGAAGAATGGTAATAGGCCCAGAACCGTTTCTTCTCCCTTTTTTGCCTTATAAATCCAAGCATCACACATAGATGCATTTGCAATTAAGTTTTTATGAGTTAACATAACACCTTTTGGAAAACCCGTCGTTCCACCTGTATATTGTAACAACGCGAGATCGTTTTCAAAATCAAATTCATTTTCTAACGGAATGGCCTGCATATCAGTTAGTATTCTCTTTAATAGATGATGGTTACCTTCATGATTAATATTCACGGCTATCCCTGTTTGTTTCTTTTGAATAAAGGGATATATTAAGTTTTTCGGGAAAGGCAAATAATCTTTGACAGCGGTTACAATTATATGTTTGATTGATGTTTTTCCCATCACTTTACTCACTCGGGGGAATAAAATATCCAATGTTAAAATAACTTCTGCTCCTGAATCTTCCATTTGATATTCCAATTCTCTTTCTGTATAAAGAGGATTTGTCTGTACTACAACTCCTCCTGCATATAATACTCCAAAATAACCGATAACTGATTGTGGACCATTTGGCAGCATTATAGCAACTCTGTCGCCTTTTTTTATTCCTAGTTTTCTTAAATAATTTGCAAATTTTAGTGCGGATTCATAAATTTCCTGATACGTAATATTTTTTCCCATAAAATGAACGGCTATTTTATTTGAGTAATTCTTCGCTGCTTCCGTTAAATAAGAATGGACCGGTTTTTCTTCATATGATAACGTTGCCGGTATTTCCTTTGGATACTGTGACAGCCAAGGCTTTTGTTCCATATGTCCCCTCCTCAAATGGTGTTAGAAAATTTTCACTTATTACTCTATTATAGACTATTACGTAAATGGTTACAATTTGAAATGAATAGAAAATGAATCATTGTTCATTTTTTATTCATTTCCGCTACAGGTCCTTGACTATAAAAAAAGACTGAGCACACAAATGTCAGTCTTTCATTATTATTTATGTCATTATGACATAGATTATACCCACTACTAAGAAACATGCACATACAGCGAGTAAAACTTTTGCTAATGTTTCCATTTGCTTATCTCACCTATTTCCTTCCAAGTTACCTTATGAAATGCTTTCTCCAACAACAAATGATAATCCAATTGAAATTATCATCGAAATTAAGCCAACTGCTCGATTATCCTTTTCAATTTCAACATCTATTTTAAACTTTGGGGTCAAAAATTCATAGATAAAATATCCTATTAGTAGCAATAGGAATCCGTAAAATCCCCATCCTATCATGACAAAAAGAGAATCATGATGTTGTATTGAATATCTGAAAATATTGGCAATCCCGAAAATCTTTCCTCCAGTTGCCATTGCTACCGCAACATTACCCTTTTTAATCTCTTCCCAATTTCGATACTTTGTAACGATTTCAAATATGACTAAAAACACAACCATACATAAAACTACGACACTATAATATCCTGCTGTTAAAACAAAGGGATTTTCCCAAAAATGGTTCATCATCACTCATTGACTCCTTAATATCTCGAATAGGTTTTCGGTAAAGGTATGTCTTTACTTAAATTCAACGACAGTAATTCCGCTTCCGCCTTCACCTGCATCACCTAATCTTATACGTTTTACCGAGCGATGATGTTTCAAATATTCTTGAACTCCTTGACGAAGTGCCCCTGTTCCTTTTCCGTGAATAATTGATACACGCGGGTAGCCTGCTAATAATGCATCATCAATATACTTTTCTACCTTAAGTAGGGCGTTCTCGTATCTTTCACCACGTAGGTCAAGCTCTAATCCGACATGATAATCTTTACCCTTCACAGTTGCAAGAGGCTTTGTTTCAACTTTTTGCTGTGATTGGATAAATTCCATGTCGGATTCCTTTACTTTCATTTTCATAATTCCCATTTGTACTTGCCATTCTTCATCATTAACTTTTTCCAGTAAGTGGCCTTTTTGATTAAAACTAATGACTTTCACTTCATCTCCGGGAACAAATTGATGCTTTTTATTTACTGATTTTTTAACTGATTTCTTTTCAAGTGTAGGTACAGCATCTGCCAAACGTTTTCGTGCTTCAATTAACTCGTGTTCCTTTATCACTGCTTGGTTATTGAGTCGCATCTTACGTAAAGAACGGATAATTTCTTCCGCTTCTTCTTTTGCTTCCTCAATGACCTTCGCCGCCTTTAATTCCGCCTTTTCAAACATTTTGTCTCGTTGTTCGTAAAATTCGATCATTTGTTTTTGTAAATCTTTATGGAGCTTTTCGGCATCTTTTAAATAGTCGAGTGCTTCTTGGTGTTCTCTTTCGGCTTCGCGTTTGCTTTTTTCTAAAGAAGCAATCATATTTTCCACTTGATTCGTATCCGCACCAATATATGATTTGGCATGTTGAATGACATGTTCAGATAACCCTAATCGTTTCGAAATTTCAAACGCATTACTTCTTCCGGGTACACCAATCAATAGTCGATAAGTTGGACTTAACGTTTCCACGTTAAATTCAACACTTGCATTAATCACTCCTTCTCGATTATACCCATATGCCTTTAGCTCAGGATAATGAGTAGTAGCAACCACTTTTGCCCCTCGTCCGTACACTTCGTCCAAAATTGAAATTGCCAGCGCTGCACCTTCCTGTGGATCGGTTCCAGCACCTAATTCATCGAAGAGGACAAGGCTTTCATGATCAACATGCTTCAAAATATCTACAATATTTACCATATGGGAGGAGAAGGTACTTAAGCTTTGCTCGATCGATTGTTCATCACCAATATCAGCGAATACTTCTTTAAATACAGAGACTTCAGAACCATCCAAAGCAGGAATTTGTAATCCGGCTTGTGCCATTAATGTACAAATCCCTATTGTTTTAAGTGTAATGGTTTTTCCACCTGTATTTGGCCCCGTTATAACAATAGAAGTATAGTCTTTCCCTAAGGTGATATCATTTGCAACTGCTTCATCGATAGGCAATAACGGATGTCTTGCTTTATTTAATTGGATAATCCCTTGATTGTTTATGATTGGCTTTGTCGCTTTAATTGTTTTTCCGAAGCGTGCTTTTGCAAAGATAAAATCAAATTCTCCCATGATTTCGACCATGGTAGCTAACTCATCACCCGAATCAGCAACTTCTGCTGATAATTCGCTTAATATCCGTTCAATTTCTTGTTGTTCCTTCATATGAAGTTCTCTTAACTGATTATTCAGTTCTACGACAGATTGCGGCTCAATAAAAAGGGTTTGTCCAGATGCTGATTGATCATGAACGATTCCACCATAATTAGATCGATATTCTTGTTTTACAGGAATCACGTAACGATCATTTCTTATTGTTATGATTGCATCAGAAAGCATTTTGGCAGCATTTCGAGAACGAATCAAGCTTTCAAGTTTTTCACGAATTCTACTTTCATTTGAACGTAATTTTTGACGGATTTGTCGCAACGTTTCACTCGCTCCATCAAGAACTTCTCCATTTTCATCAATCGCGTTTTTAATTTTGTGTTCAAGTGGTGTAAGAATCGTGATTTGTTCCGCCTTTTCTTCAAGAATCGGAATCTCAACTGCATTTTCAAGCAAACCTTCGATAAATCTTTTCATTGTTCGCGCTGCATAAATAGTGCTGGCGGTTTGAACTAATTCCATAGCATTTAATATCCCGCCAATTTGAGCCCTTTTTATATGTGGTCGAATATCGTAAATCCCTGTTAACGGTGCATGACCTTTTAGCCGAAGTACATGGCTGGCCTCATCTGTTTCTGCCTGTATTTCCAATACCTCATCGTATGAGGAAGATGGAACTAATTCACGTATTTTAGCTTGTCCAAGTGACGAGGATGCATGCTCCAAAAGCAATTCTTTAATTTTGTTAAATTCTAATGTTTTAAGTATTTTTTCTTGCATAACAAGTTGCAAGCCTCCTATTTCTCGAGGTTAGAGGTGAAAGGATGAAAAGATGTTTCCGATCTCAACCTATAACCATTACCATTTTAACGATGTTTATTCCCCAAAAATTTCAATAGTTCCTCTGGTTCCATCGCATTAATTACTGTATCTTTTTCAATCCAACCCTTTCTTGCCGTACCTACACCATATTCCATATAATCTAGGTTTTTTATATTATGTGCATCTGTGTTTATGACTATTTTCACGCCATTTGCTTGCGCTTTTCGAACATTTTCCGCTGCTAAATCGAGTCGATTAGGATTCGCATTTAATTCAAGAACCGTATTCGTTTCCTTTGCTAATTCAATTAGTAAATCTATATCAACGCTGTAGCCTTGCCTTCTCTCAATTAAGCGCCCGGTTGGATGAGCTATAATATCAACATGAGGATTATTCAAAGCAGTCTTTAATCTTTCCATAATTTTTGATTTTGGCTGGTTAAAATTAGAATGAATGGAAGCGATAACGATATCCAATTCCGCTAATACTTCATCTTCAAAATCAAGTGTACCATCCGGGAGAATATCCATCTCAATCCCGGATAATATGAGGATATCATCATATTTCTCATTTAATTTTCTAATTTCTGCATTTTGTTCTCTTATTCTTTCCACTGTTAATCCATTCGCTACTTTTAAATATTTCGAGTGGTCTGTAATCGCCATATATTTATAACCCTTTTGCCTACAAGCATTTACCATTTCTTCCAAGGAATTTGCTCCGTCAGACCAAGTCGTATGCATATGTAGATCACCGATAATATCATTTAATGAGATTAATTGTATATCGGAAGTAAAATCATCCACTTCATTGCCATCTTCTCGAATTTCCGGTGGAATATATGGCAATCCGAAATGGTGAAAAAATTCCGTTTCATTGGCAAACGTAAGTACTTCACCTGTTTTTAGGTTTTCAACACCATATTCACTAATTTTCTCCCCACGTTTTTTGGCGAGTTGACGCATTCGTACATTATGTTCTTTTGAACCTGTAAAATGATGCAATGTGGTAGCAAATTCTATAGGATGGACGAGACGAATATCTATATTAACTGTATCTGCAACACAGAGGGTAACTTTCGTATCTCCATCAGCAATTGCCTCAGATACTTCAAATAATCGAAATAACTGTTCTTTAACTAGTTTTGGTTCTACCGTTGCAATTACATAATCTAAATCCTTCATCGTTTCTTGTACTCTTCTTAAACTTCCTGCTCGAGAAAATTGAATGACATTATCCATGGTAGATAATACCTCATCAAATAGTTCAATATATTTCAACATATATGGAATCGAAAAGCGACTAGGTTTTAAACCAAATTCCTCAATTGATTTCAAAATTTTATCTTCCGTTTTTGGTCCGAATCCTTTTAATTTTTGGACTAAGCCCTCTTCACATGCATCTTTTAGTGAATTAACGTCTGTAATTCCTAATTCATGATACAAAGCAGCAATTTTTTTCCCTCCTAATCCCGGAAGTTGGAGGAGCGGGATCAATCCGGTTGGCAGCTCGTCCTGCAAACTTTTAAGTAGTGTGGACTTTCCCGTTTCGATAAATTCCTTTATTACTTCTGCGGTACCTTTTCCAATTCCCTCAATAATTGTAAAGTCTTCTATTTCACTTAAACTTCTACGATCAGCCTCCAAGCTCTTAGCCGCTTTGCGATAAGCCGAAACCTTAAAGGAATTTTCTCCTTTTATTTCTAAATAAATAGCTATATGTTCTAATAATCGAATAATCGACTTTTTATCCATAACAAATTCAATCTCCTTTCTGTCGAAGAAAGCTCTTATGCTTGTATATTTACATATATACTAGCAAAAATGATTTGAAAAGGCATGTAAAAAGAAAAAACTTCCCCATGAAGAGAAGTTTCTACGAAATATTGCTAATCCACCAGTTTTCAATTTGATTTGAAAGTATTGGCGTATTTTTAATTATTCCTTTGGCAATAAATGATTGATCAAGTGCATGTTGAATCGATTCGATCGGAAGCAGGGCTCCAATATATAAGATGATGAAGATAATTAAGTAAACTTCGAGAAAGCCTAATATGCCCCCAGCCCAAACATTTAATTGTTTTAAGATCGGAATACGTGCAACAAAATCTAGTGCCGATCCAATAATGTGTAAAATAATTTTTGTTGCAAAGAAAATAATAGCAAAAGCAATTGCCCGATAATAGGCATCTTCTAGATTTAATCCACTTAATAACATGGATATCGATTTGTTTTCATCCAATGCCGGATACGGTATCCATAGTTTAAGATGTGGTGCTAAATCTTTAAAATACATATACGCTACAGCAAATGCAATAATAAAACCGGTAATATGAATGAGCTGAAGAATAAATCCTCTCTTCAGACCAACAAAAAATCCAATGATTAAGATTAATAGAATAACTAAATTAACCATGACTTCAGTCCTTTAATTGTTGAAGTTGATTTTCGAGAATCTCTATTTTTTCCTGCAATTTTAAATAATCATGTACGGCGTTTACAGCTGTTAAAACAGCAAGTTTACTAGTATCTAATGAGGGGTTTTGGGACCTAATATCACGCATTTTCTCATCAACTAATGAGGCAACATGGCGTATATGATTTGCCGAATCCGTACCGACAATAGTATATTGCTGTCCATATATCCCGACCGTTATGCGATTTTTTTCAGTCAATCTTTTTTGCCCCCTCGGTTTAAAAATCCTATTGTTTATAATAACATGGAATGAATAAGTTGGAAAGATTTTGTCCATTAATGTCGAAAGTATCTAATTTCGTATACAACATATTATATAATTACTTAATGGAGGTTGTTCATATGTCAAACACTGTCATAAAAGTTTCCCATGAAATGATAAATAAAATGAAGGATTATTATTCACAGTCACTCCTTGAAAAAAATCCACCTGGAGCAATTTTTACTGCTAAACAAAATGGCTGCACGATTACAGCTTACCGATCAGGAAAGGTTATGTTCCAAGGAAATTTCCATTCCGATGAAGCTAGTAAATGGGGAGAAGCTTCAACAATCCCAAAAAAGACAAAGGTAAATAAAACATCTGGAAAACCGTTACCGCCCGACATTTCAACAATGTCACTGATTGGCTCTGATGAAGTAGGAACAGGTGATTATTTTGGACCTATCACAGTTGTTAGTGCCTATGTTAAAAAGGAACAAATCCCTTTGCTAAAGGAGTTGGGCGTAAAGGACTCTAAAGATCTTTCCGACCCCCAAATTGTCACGATCGCCAAGGATTTGCTTCACGTCATTCCTTACAGTCTATTAATATTACATAATGAAAAATACAATCAATTGCAAGCAAGTGGAATGACACAAGGTAAAATGAAAGCATTATTACATAACAAAGCATTGAATAATCTTTTGAAAAAAATACCCGAAAAACCCGAAGCAATTTTGATTGATCAATTCGTTGAAGCAGATACGTATTATCGTCATTTAAAGGGACAAAAAGAAATATGCACCGAAAATGTTTACTTTAGTACGAAAGGAGAAAGTGTCCATCTTGCAGTAGCAGCAGCCTCTATCTTAGCAAGATATGCATTTATAAAAGAATTTGATAAATTAAGTGAAAAAGCAGGATTCACCTTACCAAAAGGGGCAGGACACCAGGTCGATAAGGCTGCTGCACGATTAATTAAAAAGAAAGGCCGTCCTGCTTTAAAAGATTTTGCTAAAATTCATTTTGCTAACACGGAAAAGGCATTAAAGTTAATATAAAAAAACGCGGAAGCTCCGCGTTTTTTTCTACCCTCTTAATTCAGCACCTGTTTGTTCTTTCACTGCCTTAAGCACTTTTTCATGTGCTTTTACAACTTCGTCATCTGTTAATGTACGATCCGGATCAAAATATTTTAATGAAAATGCAATGGATTTTTTCCCTTGTTCCATATGTTCACCTTCATAAAGGTCAAAAATTGAAACCTCTTTTAATAATGATCCACCCGCTGTTTCAATAATATCTTTTAACGTTCCAGCATTTACTGTGCTGTCAACGACTAATGCAATATCCCTCGTTATGGAAGGGAATCGCGGAATAGACATATATTGTAATGGCCTTACATCGAAACTAAATACTGGTTTCGTCATTAGTTCAAATACATATGTTTCTTTCAAATCCAATTCCTTTTGAACTTGTGGATGAATTTGACCGATAAAACCGATTACTTCATTATCTAAAACGATTTCAGCCGTTCTTCCCGGATGCATGCCGTCAATTTGTGCAGTTTGATAAGAGATATGTTGACTTACACCAAGTTTTTCGAATAACCCTTCAACAACACCTTTTGCTACATAAAAGTCAACTGCTTTTTTCTCACCCTGCCATAGTTGAGAATGCCATAATCCAGTAATTGCTCCTGCTAAATGTTCATATTCATCAGGTTGCTCATGATCCGTAGTTTTCAAAAATACTGAACCTATTTCATATATAGATACAGAATCATTTTTTCTAGCAAGATTATAGGAAACAACGTCTAATAATCCAGGTAAAATGCTTAAGCGTAAGTGGCTTCTTTCTTCACTCATCGGCATCGCTAAACGTATCGGATCTCTTTTTTCAATTGCATAATTCTTAGATTTTTCTTCGCTTGTTAATGAATAAGTGATTGCTTGATTTAAACCCGCACCTTCTAAAAATCTTTTTGCTGCACGACGTTTTCTTTGATTTTCAGTTAATCCGCCCGGTGTTGTTTCACCCGAAGGTAATGTAGTTGGAAGATTATCATAACCGTATAGACGTGCTACTTCCTCAATTAGATCTTCTTGTATCGTAATATCTCCGCGGCGGGTTGGTATTGTAATCGTAAAAATTTCATCGTCTAATTTTACGTCAAATTGTAGACGGTTAAAAATTTCAAGTACTTCATTTGAAGTAATGGTTGTTCCTAATGTTTGATTTATTTTGCTTAACGTAATTTCAATAACAGCAGGCTCAACTCGTAATGTATTTACTTCTACTACACCAGACAAAACGTCACCGGATGCGTATTTTTCCATTAATTCGGCAGCGCGCTCCGCTGCATCATGGATACGGTTCGGATCGACACCCTTTTCAAAACGGGCACTGGCTTCACTGCGTAATCCGTGGTCTTTAGACGCATTACGAACGGTTTGACCGTTAAAATAAGCCGATTCAAGTAATACGGTTGTCGTAGAATCGCTAACTTCAGAATTAGCACCACCCATAACACCCGCCATCGCAATTGGGTCTTTTCCATTTGTAATAACTAAATGAGAAGCTTTTAACGTTCTTTCGGTGTCATCAAGTGTAGTGATTTTTTCCCCTTCATGGGCTAAACGAACAACAATTTCTTTTGAACCTAATTTATTATAGTCAAAGGCATGTAACGGTTGACCATATTCAAGTAAAATGTAATTTGTAATATCCACCACATTATTATGTGGACGGATTCCGGCTGACATTAATCTTGTTTGCATCCACAATGGCGAAGGGCCGATTTTTACATTTTTAATGATTTTCGCCACATATAGTGGATTTTCTTCCGGTGCATCGACTTTAATTGAAATATAATCGCTTGCAGCTTCAGAATCAGTTGCTTTCTCGATAGCAGGTAGTTTAACTTCCGTACCAAGAATAGCTGCTACTTCATAGGCTACACCCAACATGCTTAAACAGTCTGAACGGTTCGGTGTTAAACCTAATTCAAGAATTTTATCATCTAAATTTAACAATGCTAATGCATCAGAACCCACTTCTACATCGTTTGGAAATACAAATATTCCTTCGGCAAAATCCTTCGGAATTAGCTTTCCTTCAATCCCAAGTTCTTGCAGGGAACAAATCATCCCATTTGATTCTTCACCACGTAATTTTGATTTTTTAATTTTGAAGTTTCCCGGTAAAACAGCCCCAACAGTAGCAACGGCTACTTTTTGTCCTTTGGCAACATTTTTAGCCCCACAAATAATTTGTACTGGTGCTTCGTCGCCAAGGTCAACTAAGCATTTATTTAATTTGTCAGCATTTGGATGCTTTTCGCATTCTAATACATGACCGACAACGACGCCTTTAATAGAGGCGGCTTTATGTTCAACACTTTCTACTTCAATTCCACTTCTCGTTATTTTTTCTGCTAATTCTTCTGCGGATAGACCATTTAAGTCTACATATTCATTTAGCCATTTATATGAAACTAACATATCTTTTCCTCCCTAGCTTTTACTCATGTACAGAAAATTGTTTTAAGAAACGAGTATCATTCGTGTATAGATGGCGGATGTCATCGATTCCGTATTTCAACATCGCAATTCGTTCTGCACCGATTCCAAATGCAAATCCTGTATACTTAGTTGAATCAAATCCAGCCATTTGCAAAACATTTGGGTGAACCATTCCGGCACCTAGCATTTCAATCCAGCCTGTTTTTTTACATACATTACAGCCTTCTCCTCCACAGGAGAAACAAGATACATCCACTTCAACAGATGGCTCTGTAAATGGGAAAAAGCTTGGACGTAAGCGGATTTGGCGCTCAGCACCGAACATTTTTTTCGCAAATACTTCTAACGTGCCCTTCAAATCCCCCATTGTAATGTTTTCATCTACAACAAGACCTTCAATTTGCATAAATTGGTGGGAATGGGTTGCATCATCATTATCTCGACGATACACTTTCCCAGGACAAATAATTTTAACTGGTCCTTTTCCTTCATGTTTTTCCATCGTTCTCGCTTGAACTGGGGAAGTATGTGTTCTTAATAAAATATCTTCAGTAATATAGAAGGAATCTTGCATATCACGAGCTGGGTGTCCTTTTGGAAGGTTTAAAGCTTCAAAATTGTAGTAATCCTTTTCTACTTCCGGTCCTTCAGCTATCGTATATCCCATACCGATAAAGAAATCTTCAATTTCTTCTACTACTCTTGTTAATGGATGGTGATTACCTACTTTAACTGGGCGACCGGGAAGGGTAACATCGATCGTTTCCTCCGCTAATTGTTTTTCAACTGCGGCTTTTTCTAATGCTTCACTTTTTAACTCGATTTGCTTGCTGATTACTTCCCTTACTTCATTGGCAAGGGCACCCATTTTCGGACGTTCTTCAGCTGAAAGCTGCCCCATTCCTCTTAAAACTTCTGTTATCGGCCCTTTTTTTCCTAAATATGCAACGCGAACATCGTTTAAAGACTTTAAGTCTTCCGCTTGCTCAATTTTTGCTAAGGCTTCTCCTTGTAAATCTTTTAATTTTTGCTCCATCTTTTCTACCTCCTTTAATAAATAAGCATAAAAAAACCCCGTCCTTAGAAGGGACGAGGTTATCATCGCGGTACCACCCTAATTAGCATCAAAAAATATTATGCTCAACTTCATTAAATAACGGCTTTTCACCGAGGCATCTTTACATTTCAATAGAAACGGTCCCGATGCTGACTCCAGGGGTGAATTTCACTTAATATTCCATAAAAATGCTCCCAGTCTTTGGCATTTTCTCCCTAAATGGATCCATTAAACTACTTTTCCCTATCATTGTCTTTTATCATTTATGCAATTGTATATATTATAGTATTTTGTGAAATGAAATTCAAATTTATTTCTTTAAATAATACATTAATATTCCAGCGGCTACTGCAACGTTCAATGATTCTGCTTGTCCGTGTATTGGGATATATAAATTTTGCTTTGTTAACTCTAATAAATGTTTGGATACCCCATTCCCTTCATTTCCAACTATAAGCGCGAAAGAATCTTGTGGCTGAACTTGTTTAAAAGGGATTCCGTTTTCCAATGCCGTTCCATAGACAGGAATTTGTTCTTGTTGAAGCTTATTAATCCATTCATCCAGGTGTCCCGTTAGTATATTAATATGAAAATGGCTGCCTTGGGCAGAGCGAATGATTTTAGGATTATATGCATCAACCGTTCCTTCTCCTAAAACAACGGCATTCAAGCCAGCAGCATCTGCTGTACGGATCATCGTTCCGATGTTCCCTGGGTCTTGGACCGCATCCAATAGCAAAAATGATTTTCCATTCAACTCATTAACAGAAGTATTTTTCATTTGACAAACGGCAAAAATGCCTTGGGCTGTTTCTGTATCCGAAATCGCTTTGCTAATTTCTGAAGTAATTTTTGTTACTTGAAGTCCATGAATATCCCATTCTTGAGGAATTTCGATTTCCTCACTATACATTAATTCAATGATGTCCTCTTTAAATTTTAGTGCTTCTTCAACAAGATGGAAACCTTCAACTAAATAGGAATTCGTTTTTTGACGTTCTTTTTTAGTCAATAATTTTTTCCACTGTTTCACTTGCGGATTTTTCAATGACTCGATATATTTCACTTGTATTCTCCTCTTCACTTATCAATATCTCATTATATCGTAATTTATATACATATAACATTCTAATTCGTGACATGCTAATAGCAAATGTTAAAGAAATATAATAAAAGGAGTGCTACAAAATGAACTTAAATCTCCGTAATGCCATTATTCATAATGTATCCGGAAATGACCAAGCACAATTAAAGGATACAATTGTTGATGCGATTCAAAGAGGAGAAGAAAAAATGCTGCCCGGCTTAGGTGTTTTGTTTGAAGTAATTTGGAATCATGCGGATGAACAAGAAAAGAATATGATGCTTGAGACATTAGAAGAAGGCTTAAAGCAATAAACATAGGAAAGGGCATATCCGTTTGGTTATGCCCTTTATTATATCATTACTCAAAGGTAATTTTATCCACAGTTTCACGATCAAGACGTTTAATGACTTCTGTAATTAATTTCACCGTATTTTCATAATCATCACGATGCAACATGGCTGCATGTGAGTGAATATAACGTGTTGCAATAGTAATGGCAAGTGATGGCACTCCATTTGCTGTTAAATGAATCGATCCTGCGTCTGTTCCTCCACCTGGGATGGCATCGAATTGATATGGGATACTTAATTCTTCTGCAACCCCTACAACTAAATCGCGCAAACCTTTATGAGAGACCATTGATGCATCATATAAAATGATTTGTGGTCCTTCTCCCATTTTGCTTAAAGCTTCTTTTTCTGTAATCCCTGGTGTATCGCCGGCAATTCCAACATCGACACCAAAGCCAATATCAGGCTTAATTTTCATAGCGGCTGTTTTTGCACCGCGAAGTCCAACTTCTTCTTGAACATTTCCGACACCGTAAACAATATTTGGATGCTTTTCGTTCTTTAGATTTTTCAATACATCAATTGCAATTGCACAGCCAATACGATTATCCCACGCTTTTGCTAGAAGCATTTTTTCATTATTCATTACGGTAAATTCAAAGTATGGAACGACCATATCCCCCGGAAGTACGCCCCATTCCAAAGCTTCTTCTTTGCTTGAAGCACCGATATCAATAAACATATCTTTAATTTCATACGGCTTTTTCCTAGCTTCAGGAGACAAGACATGTGGTGGTTTTGATCCGATGACACCAGTAAGATCTCCTTTTCTTGTAACGATCGTTACTCTTTGTGCAAGCATTACTTGAGACCACCAGCCACCGACCGTTTGGAATCGAAGAAATCCTTTGTCATCAACTTGGGTTACCATAAATCCAACTTCGTCTAAATGACCAGCAACCATAATTTTGGGACCGTTTTCATCTCCTACTTTTTTAGCAATTAAACTTCCTAGACCATCTGCAGTAATTTCATCTGAAAACGGTTCAATATATTTTTTCATTACGTCGCGTGCTTCTTTTTCATTACCCGCGATGCCCTTTGCATCCGTTAAGTCCTTGAGCATCGTCAATGTTTCATCAAGCTTTGCCATCCTATTAACCTCCAATATTAATATGTATGTACCCTAATTATTATAATAGATAAAATCAAAAAAATACAAAAATTCACCTCTATATTTTTCATAAAATAGATTGTTACTTTAAATATTTTAAACGCACAGAGTGGATTGGAGCGGAAGGCACTTGACTCCTGCGGGATCAGCTGGACAGATGAGACCCCGCAAGAGCGAAGCGATGAGGAGGCTCAGCGCCAGCCCCGCGGAAAGCAAGTGCCTGGAGCGGAAAGGAACGGTTCAATTGTTTATTCTCACAAAATTTACGAAAGCATCAAAAAAGATGAATCCTTTTTAAGTAATACACGTATGCAAAAGGTAGTAATTATTAATTGGAGGTTTAGATTATGCTTTGGTTAATAAGAATTGCCATACTTGCCTTAGTGATTTACTTTATTGCAAAAATTATTAAGTACCTACGTAATCCAAAGCGAAAATTACAGCATGCACATAATGGAAAGCGCTATTTTTTTTATGATGACTCTGAAAATATTCGGAAAAACTTTCTGATTACATATAAAGGAGTTTTACTCGAAGGAGAAAAATATTTAGGACCTAAAGAAACATCCTCTAATGTATTATCCATTTTTGTTTGGCCGCATGATTTACAATTACTAAATGCACTAAACGATCAAGACTTATTATTTTTGGAAAATGAAATTAAATTAAAATATCCGAATGCAGTGATTGATTGGAAAAATCCTATCAAAGAAATTATTAGAAAACATAAAGAAAACTGCTGAATATTACAGCAGTTTTTTATGTACCAGGGAAAAATTCTTTCCATTTCATAACAATCACTTTTTCTCTTAATATAAAAAACAGAATGGACAATGCAATGAGGATAATTATAATCAGTGAAGGTGTGAATCGGGAGATGAACTGTCCAAAAACAGTATAGAACACGACGAGTGGAATATTTGTAACAAAAGATCCTTTTAAATAACTTTTAAATGTAGGATTCCTTTCAAGCAAGCAAATATTTAGCAAATGATAATGAAAAAAAGGAATTAAACGAAGGATAGCTATTTGCCCGATCGTAAGCTTCGCATACTGCCCAAAACATTTTAATTTAATTTTTAATAGCTTTTCATAGGTTTTCGGCATTTTCTTAATACATCCATAGAAAAGGACTGAAAGCAGCATTAATCCGGCTAACGAATAAATAATACCAAGTAAACTTCCGAATAATATTCCCCCTGCCATACAAACTACGGCCACTGGAATAAATAAAAATTGCCTAAGCACATGAAAAAGAATAAACATAAAAGGAGCCAATACTGCACTACCTTCTACAAATGAAAATAACATTAATAATTGCTCATTCATTTTTCTCACCACTCTCTTCTTGTCATTCTTGATGTAGACACTTTACTAAAAGATATTTAATAAATTGTTATGTTATGACAAACAAAAAAAGCCATCCTTCACAAAGAGGATGACTTTCAAAATAGCATTATTTTGTAAATTGAGCTTTTGCTTGGTTAGCAAGTTCAGTGAATGCTTTTTCATCATGAATAGCTAAATCAGCAAGCATTTTGCGGTTTACTTCAATACCAGCAAGCTTTAGTCCGTGCATTAAACGGCTGTAAGAAAGACCATTTATACGTGCAGCTGCATTGATACGAGTAATCCAAAGCTTACGGAAGTCGCGTTTTTTCTGACGACGGTCACGATAAGCATACATATAAGATTTCATTACTTGCTCATTAGCTGTTTTATATAATGTATGTTTTGAACCGAAATAACCTTTTGCTAATTTTAATACTTTTTTACGACGTCTGCGGCTAACTATTCCGCCTTTTACACGTGGCATATTATTTCCCTCCTATATAAATCGCTCATTACTTAAGATTGTCAAGCATATGACGAATACGTTTAAAATCACCTTTAGAAACAAGTGTTGCTTTACGAAGCTTACGTTTTTGTTTAACTGTTTTATTAGCAAACATATGGCTTCTGTAAGCATGAGAACGTTTTAATTTACCTGAACCTGTTCTTTTGAAACGCTTTGCTGAGCCGCGGTGAGTTTTCATTTTTGGCATAGGATATTTCCTCCTTCAGACATTACTTTTCAGTTTTTGGTGCTAATACTAAGAACATACTTCGACCGTCCATTTTTGGTTTCGATTCAATCGTACCTAGGTCTTCACATTCCTTTGCGAAACGATCAAGAACTTTTTGACCGATTTCTTTATGTGTAATTGCACGACCTTTAAAACGAATAGAAGCTTTTACTTTATCGCCCTTTTCGAGAAACTTACGGGCATTGCGAAGCTTTGTATTAAAGTCATGTTCATCAATCGTTGGGCTCAATCGAACCTCTTTTAAGTTGATAACTTTTTGATTTTTACGTGCTTCTTTATCTTTCTTTTGTTGTTCAAATCGATATTTCCCATAGTCCATAATTTTGGCTACTGGTGGTTTTGCATTTGGAGCAACAAGTACAAGATCAAGATTCACTCGTGATGCGATCTCAATTGCTTCATTTCGAGATTTAACACCTAGCTGCTCGCCATTTTGACCAATAAGACGAACTTCTCGAGCACGAATGCCATCGTTAACCATCATATCTTTGCTAATAATTAGCCACCTCCAAGGTTTTTTTGCACAGACCCGGCTTTAAGCCGATCGCTATTAATAGAATACATCATTTGGGTGAAGAATTAAGCCGACATACCGTTTTGAACACAATTTTTAGTTAACATCGGTTTCACAAGCATTAAAAAAGTACGGGACTTAAAAAGAACCCGCACTTTACATTCGCATGAATAGTTAAGAATGTGATGAATTTCGAAACCTGCCAACTGCAATCTTGCGTCAATCAGGCGAGAAGCGGGTGCTTCTTCTTTTCCTCAAACTAATATTCAATTTACCTTAGATAATATATCATACATCGCAATTTGATGTCAATGGCTTATAATTATTACGATTTCTTTTTGCAACATCATTTATATTATCAAAATCTTATTTCTTCCGCAACATTTTTTTGAAATTTATTTCACTACTTCATTTTTCAAATGAGCAATAAATTGTTCGAAAGGAATTGTTTCTGATTTCTGTTCACCGTATCTACGTACGTTGACTGCGTTTTCACTTACTTCATTATCTCCCACAACAAGCATATAAGGAATTTTTTGCATTTGATGCTCACGAATTTTGTAACCAATTTTTTCATTTCGCGAGTCTAACTCAACTCTAAATCCTTCAGAACGAAGCTTTTCTTCCACTTGTTTCGCATAATCAAAGTGAACATCCGGTGAAACAGGAATAACAACCGCTTGTATCGGAGCTAACCAAGTTGGAAACGCACCTTTGTACTCCTCAATTAAGTAGGCTACAAAACGTTCCATTGTTGATACAACTCCACGGTGAATAACAACCGGGCGGTGCGGCTTTCCATCTTCACCAACATATGTTAAGTCAAAGCGCTCCGGCAATAAGAAATCAAGCTGAACAGTTGAAAGTGTTTCATCTTTACCTAATGCTGTCCGCACTTGTACATCCAATTTAGGTCCGTAAAAAGCTGCTTCTCCATCTGCTTCAAAATATTCTAGTCCTAAACCATCCATAGCCTCTTTAAGCATACTTTGGGCTTTGTTCCACATTTCATCATCATCGAAGTATTTTTCTTTATCTTCAGGATCACGATACGATAGGCGGAATGAATAATCTGTAATATCAAAGTCTTTATATACGGCAATAATTAATTCAACTACCCGTTGGAATTCCTCTTTGATTTGATCAGGACGAACAAAAATATGTGCATCATTCAATGTCATTCCACGAACACGCTGTAATCCTGAAAGTGCTCCTGACATTTCATAACGGTGCATCGTACCTAGCTCCGCAATACGAATTGGCAATTCGCGATAACTATGAATGCCGTTTTTATATATCATCATATGATGAGGGCAGTTCATTGGACGAAGCACTAATTGTTCATTGTCCATTTCCATAACCGGGAACATGTCCTCTTGGTAATGATCCCAGTGACCGCTTGTTTTATATAAATCGACACTGCCCATAATTGGTGTGTATACATGATCATAACCTAGACGCTCTTCCTTGTCGACGATATAACGTTCAACAGTCCGACGAATGGTTGCACCTTTTGGCATCCATAGTGGAAGACCTTGTCCAACCTTTTGGGAAGTCGTAAATAAATTTAATTCTTTTCCGATTTTACGGTGATCTCTTTCTTTTGCTTCTTCTAAAAATTTTAAATGTTGTTCTAAATCTTCTTTCTTAAAGAAGGCTGTTCCATATACACGTTGGAGCATCTTATTATCGCTATTTCCGCGCCAGTAAGCACCAGCAATGCTTAGCAGTTTAAATTCCTTAATTTTTCCTGTCGATGGAACGTGAACCCCACGACAAAGATCAAAGAATTCACCTTGCTCATAGATTGTTACTTTCTCATCTGCAGGTATCGCGTCGATTAATTCCTGCTTATATTTGTCACCCGCAAACAGTTCTTTCGCTTCATCGCGAGTAACTTCTTTACGAACGATTTCGAGATTTTCACTAATAATTTTCTTCATTTCTTTTTCTATTTTTTGTAGATCTTCTGGGGTAATAGACACTTCAAGGTCCATATCATAGAAGAAACCATCTTCAATAACAGGTCCAACACCTAATTTAACATGTCCGAATATTCTTCTTACAGCTTGTGCCATTAAATGGGCAGTACTGTGGCGAAGCACCTCTAGAGCATCTTTATGGTCTGGTGTGACTATTTCAATTGATCCATCAACGGTAATTGGAGTACGAAAATCAATTAATTTTTCATTTACTTTCCCGGCAATTGCTTTTTTCTTTAACCCTGGACTAATGGATGCTGCAATATCTTCAGTTGTTGTTCCGGATGGAAACTCCTTAACAGCACCATCTGGAAAAGTCATCTTAATCATGTCAGACATGTTTTTTACACTCCTTTTGTTAAAAAATTATACAAATAAAAAACTCGTCCCTGGAAAGGGACGAGCTATATACACGTGGTTCCACCCTAGTTTACATATCAGAAATATGATATGACTTCGGATCATTTTTAACGGAATGGTTCCGTCAACTACTAATAGAATGCTCTTTCGCAGTTGAAGTTTAGAGGTGGTAAGTACTCATTTCGTGTTGGAAAGTTTCACCAAATCTTTCCTCTCTGGGAACCGTAAAGGAATACTGTTGTCCTCATCATTACATTTAAACTATTTACTAGTACCAATTCGTACTTTACTAATATGTACGTTATTATAGACGGTTCACAAGAGAAAATCAAGAGTGATATTACCGATTAATCATATTTTTCATTACAAGCTGCTTATCTTTCGCAAAATGCTCCTTTTTTAAAAGGATTACTCTTTCTTCGAATATATTTTGGATTGTACGAATTAAGCCATTTTCCTCCGAATCAATATATACATAAATCTTCGTTGGCGCAATGGATAATAACGGTGCGATGGTAACAGAATCAATATAAATAGGATGGTTAGTTAACAATCTTCGATCCATTAATTCGGCTATTTCTTTCTTCGTAATTTCTTTAAAATGCTCATCAAAAAATTTCCCGTAACCTTCAAAATAAATTCTTACAATTTTTATTTTCGGTTCTCGTTTCTCTAAATAATCCCTTAACGTTTGAACAAATACTTGATATTCTTGTTCCATTTTATATTCATCAATTGCCATCTCAACGTATTGGATCAATCGTTCGAAGTAGGCTTTTAATCTAAATTTAAGCAGCGAATCGAATGAAACCGATTCATGTTGTTCCAACAAAGGAAAAATAGCCTTCTGTATCATTTCTTCATCATTAATAACACCTGTGATATTAGTTAATTCCTTACGTTCACCATTGAACATTTCAATAACGATATCAAGGATATTATTCTGCTCTGACTCCTCTTTATAATAAAAATACTCATCTAGAATATCACGAACCCAATCTAATCGTTTTTTCAATACAATAAATTGTATAATTCCCTCTTGTATATCAGTAATCGAAATTAATTTGACGTCAATTGTTATAAAATATTGTTTTTGATTTTGAAAAGTCGTTTCGTGAAACCAAACCGCCTTATTTCTTTTAATAAAATATTCATGAAGCCAAATTGCATCTTCCAAATCTTTAAAAATAAAATCCAAGCATATCCCCCCTGACATGGAATTATCCATGTTATATATATATGGATTGCTTGGACAATTTAGAAGTATGGTATGAATAAAAAGGGTTGTTTTCTAGTGTCGCCGATTCGGTCCATCGATACGTACAGGCGTAGAAAGATATTTAATCCGCTCCATAATTCGTGCCGCTTTCATTTTCTCCTCTTCTCCGCGCTGTGAATAAGTAAGATGGTGCAGTAAAGCATCAAAATCAAAATTCGATGAAAAGAATGTTGGTAAATTTTCTTGCATACGAAATTGTAAAATAGACCCTAATATTTCATCTCGAGTCCAGCTTGACATAACTTCCGCCCCAATATCATCAAGCATAAGGATAGGTGATTTTTTTACCATTTCCATTTTTTCATTTACAGTATGATCCCCAAGCGATTGTTTCATTTCTCTGAAAAACTCCGGCACATAGACTATGAGTGAAGAAATTTGTTTCGTTTCCGCTAAATGGTTAGCAATAGCAGCTAATAAATACGATTTCCCAACCCCAAAGCTGCCAAATAAATATAAACCCTTCATATTATTTCCCGGTTCATATTCCCTAGCGAACTTTTCTGCATATTCAAACGCGATCGCTCTACCCGGGGTGTTAGCATTAAAATCAAAGTCAGCGATTCGAGCTTTTAAAATATCTTTAGGAACATAGATGCTTTGAATTAATTTTTCGGTTTTCTTTCTTTCATCATGATAAACTTTCCGATGACAAGGCCGGTACGTTATATCAATGGAGTTTCCGGTTAAAATAAGTTCAGGTTCATAACCTTGCATCATATTTATACATTGATCTAAGCTTTGGCATTTTTGACAATTTTTCGATTGAGAAATAAATTCATACAATTTCATTAAACTATTATTAATCATTGAACTTGTAATTCGTCCTTCATTTTCCAATAGAAATTTGCGAACATCTTCATTTTTTAAAATCTCATTTCTTTCTTCTTCATATCTCTGTTTAAAATTTGTTCGCATAGACAATTTTTTTAATGTATCATTGATTTTTTCCATTCGATTCACCTCCTATTTTTTATATTGTTGCTTTATCATTTCAAGCCGTTTTAGTTTTTCGTTAAAATCCTCTGAATTCTCTTGATTTACCGGTTTATCCTCCTTTTCATTAAACCAATCAGGAATTTTTTCCGTACGTATCGGTTTTTTCCGTTTTTCTTTTCGGTCATTTTTATTATCAGCCCACTGCTGGTATTGTTTATGCTCATTTTTAGCCAATTCCATTGCTTCTTTGACCGTTTTCACTTTTTTCCTTGACCAGTGGGAAGCAATCTTCTCTAAATAATTTTTAGTAAGTTTCATGTCTGTTTTAAGCATTACATATTGAATGAGCACATTTATGACGCCCGGCGGAAGTTGTTGTTGAAACATAATCTCTTCTATCGCTTGTAAATCGGATTTCGATGGTTCACTGCCATCAGAAATATCAATTAAAAGCTGTCTTGGTGAAATCGTTTCTAAGTAAACAATCAACTTTTCTTCCTGAGTATTCGTCTCCTCAATATTGGATCGGTAGAGGACGGGTTGTAATCGGTCAACAAGCTTAGGTAATTGTTGGGAATGTTCTAATTGGTACCAATCTCTTGCCCCTTTTCGAAGTTGTTCAATATCAATCTCTTGTTCTGCGTTAAGTGCACTTAACAATAAATTTTTCATTTCCAAAGCATTTATATTGTACAAAAACGATAGGTTAGTGATAGCAGCTTTCACCTGTTTCGTGATCGCACTCTTTGGAATGATAAGCTCATTCAGTCCCGCCATTAATAATTCAAAATCAAAGTCGGTGTTTTCTATATTTATCTTACTAGTGGAAGACCTAGAAATAAATTGTTCGTCCATTCCTATTTTACTTGCATCGTTAGCATCTGAATCTTGGAATAAATTATCTCCACTAGTTGTATACACTTCTTGAAATGTCCGAGTAATTTCTTTATATTCCTGTTTATCAACCATTTGATCAGCAAATAAATTTTTTAATCTTAAAAAATGTGTACGACCTAATTGGCGGTATAAAAAAACATTCAGCATCCCATCCGTGAAAAATTGTTCAGGAGATAACGGTGGTTGCAGTTCATAGATAAACTTTCGATCCTCTCCAACTTGTTTAACGTACGTTTTTAATAAACCAATTCCTTCTAGTTTTAAACGAGCTTCATAAATTTCTCTTAAATTTAACGATAAAAAATTCATTAAATGATAATGGGTCCACTCATCAGATAATAATCGATTATCTTCCACTTCATTCCAAAGTGTTGTGTACAGACTGTAACAGTTTGTTCCAATAAGCGGCTGATATAATAACGATATTACTTTCCGATCATATTCGTGCAAAATACCGTTTAATGACACTTGATACCGATCTACAGGTTGAACCTCACTCCACATTTGATGCATGGTTTACACTTCCTTATAAGAAAAAGCAAAAGACTAGCCAAGTGCTCTAGCCTTGTTAGGCAAGGATTTTATTTGGCAAGGAAAGTTCGCCTTGCCTCTTTTTGGCAAGGAAAGTTCGCCTTGCCTCTTTTTGGCAAGGAAAGTTCGCCTTGCCTCTTTTTGGCAAGGAAAGTTCGCCTTGCCTTTTTTTTGGCAAGGAAAGTTCGCCTTGCCTTTATTCTTTTTTAATTAATTCCTTTAATTCTTCTAAAAAAACATTTATATCTTTAAATTGTCGATAGACAGATGCAAATCTGACATATGCCACTTCATCCACTTTAGCTAGCTTGTCCATAACTAATTCACCAATCAAATCTGAATTAATTTCAGAATGCCCCAAATTTCTTAAATGCTTTTCAATATCTAAAGTTATTTTTTCTAATTCCGCAAGAGTTACTGGTCTTTTTTCACAAGCTCTAATAAGACCGCGCAATATTTTTTCCCTGCTGAATTCTTCCCTTACCCCTTCTTTCTTAACAACAATTAGTGGGGTCTCTTCTACTTTTTCAAAAGTAGTAAAACGAAAGGTACATAATTCACATTCACGCCTTCTGCGAATCGAACGTCCTTCGTCAATTGGACGTGAATCAACTACACGAGTCCCGTTATGTGAACATGATGGACATTTCATTTCATCAGCTCCGTTCATAGCTTTATTACTTTCATGATATAGAAAATTGATGAAAATCACAAGAAAAAACGAGGTGTATGATGAACGGACATACACCTCGTTTACTTTGCTATTTTGTACTATTTTATTTTACTATTCATGCGTTTACTTTTACTTATTTTACTTGCACCTTACCCATGCCACGAGGAAGTTCCATTGTTTCTCGTTTTTGGGCATTTAGGCTTTCAGCTATATAGTTAGCGGCAATATTTGGATCTAAATTACCGCATGTGTACACATCAATACTAGCATATCCATGTTCAGGAAAGCTGTGGATTGTTAAATGGGATTCAGAAATTATGACTACACCACTAACACCTTGTGGGGCAAATTTATGAAATGCCACTTCTCGAATTTCAGCACCTGATTTTAAAGCTGCCTCTACAAACGTCTTTTCAATAAAATCCATATTATTTAATTTTTCAAAATCGCAACCCCATAATTCGGATATTACATGACGACCCATTGTTTCCATGATCGTTTCCCCCTTAAACTTAATATTTTTTGTGGTTAATAAACATATGATCTGTTTCACTATGTAACTACCACGGGGGAAAGTTAGTCCAAAGAGGTCCTAACCCTTTAAGTAGCCACAAATATTAAATTTTCAACATCACGAAAAATAGTATACTTTGTTTAAATTCTTTTTGCAATAATCATTTTAAATTTCTCAATTAATTTGAGAATCATATATGTAAAAAAACTTGCTGTAAATTCAGCAAGTTTTTTTATTTAACTTATTTTCACTTTTGACTTATTATTTAATTCTTTAGCTACATATTTTGTTAAATCAACGACACGGCAGGAGTAGCCCCATTCGTTATCATACCATGCAAGGACTTTTACTTTTTTCCCTTCCATAACGATCGTTGATAAACCGTCAATGATTGCGGAGTGTGGATTTGTATTAAAGTCAACAGAAACAAGCGGTTCTGTCGTGAAATCTAATACCCCTTGTAACGATCCTGTTGAAGCAGTAATAAAAGCATTATTTACTTCTTCTACTGTTACTTCTTTCTTTAAATCTACGACTAAATCAACAAGAGATACATTTGGTGTAGGTACTCTTAATGCCATTCCGTGTAATTTTCCTTTTAGCTCAGGTAACACCAATGCTAAAGCTTTCGCTGCACCAGTCGTAGTAGGTATAATTGATTGCGCACATGCGCGGGCGCGGCGTAAGTCTTTATGTGGATTATCAATATTCTTTTGGTCATTTGTATAGGCATGAACAGTTGTCATTAATCCATTTTCAATTCCGAATTGCTCATGTAATACTTTAACAACTGGCGCTAAACAATTGGTTGTACATGACGCATTTGAAATAATATCGTGTTCTTCAATATTTAATGCGCTTTCATTTACTCCCATCACAATCGTAACATCCTCGTTTTTGCCCGGGGCTGTTAAAATGACCTTTTTTGCACCTGCTTGCAAATGTTGAGCTGCTTTATCTCTTGCATTAAATTTTCCGGTTGCTTCAATGACGATATCTATATTAAGTTTTTCCCACGGAAGTTCTACTGGATTTCGTTGGTTAAGTAATTGGATACGATGTCCATTAACAATTAATTCATTATCGGTTGAAAGAATATCTACATCGAATTTTCCATGCGTAGTGTCATATTTAATCAAATGCGCTAATGTTTCAGCAGGATAACTTGCATTAATAGCCACTATCTCTAAATCTTTTTCTACTATCGCTTTTCGAAATACCATTCGACCAATTCGTCCAAATCCATTAATTGCTATTTTTGTTCTCATCAATGCTAGCCTCCAATATTAACGTTATACTCAATTACAACATTTTCTGAAATTAGTATAACACATTAATTGAATTATGTAAGTATAAATATGATGATATTAAAAAAAATACACTAAAAAACACCACTTTGATTAAAAAGCGGTGTTTTTGTGTCTTGTTTATGACATCCTATTAAGGATGCATATCCCATTCATTAATAATTTTATTTAATTGTTTTTTCGTTTCCTCCAACGTTTCATTATTATCAATTACCGCATCCGATAATTGAATTTTCTCCTTCAATGGCATTTGTGAACGAATTCTCGCTATTGCATCTTCTTCAGATAAATGATTTCGTTTCATTAGCCTTTCTTTTTGTATATTTGGATCGACAAAAACGAGAATCGTTTTATCGACCATATAAGTAAGTTTACTTTCAAACAGAAGAGGAATATCCATTATTATTGTTTGTTTTCCAGCTTCGATTGCCTCCGCTTTTTTCTTTTGCATGTAGTTCCTTACCGCAGGATGAACGATACTGTTAAGAAGCAATCTCTTATCTGTATTATGAAAGACGATAGATCCTAATTTTTTTCGATCAATATTGCCATCTTCAAGAAGAATTTCCTTCCCAAATGCTTCAATAATACCGTAGTAAGCATCTTCACCAATATTGACAACTTCCCTAGCAGCTATATCCGCGTCAACTATTGTATATCCTTTAGCTTTAAGCATCGCTGAAACTGTGCTTTTTCCACTCGCTATTCCACCGGTTAATCCTATAATCATTGCCATATCTTTTACCTCACTAAAATTTAAAAAGTCCGATTAATATAAGTAAAATCCCGGGTAAGAATGAAATTTTTTGCATCCAATTGAGATGAGAGAACATTTTTCCTAATTTTAATCCAACAGCAACAAATAAAATACTCATAACTGCTACAGAAATACTTAAATGGATTGGTGCATATCCAAGCATTGACGCACCTATTCCCGCTCCAAAAGCGTCCAATGAAAGGGCAACACCAAGCATAAATGCTTCAATTCCATTGATTGTTCCAGAGTTATCAAAGTCAGCCGATGTGGGCTTTTTTAAGATATTAATGACAACCCCTAAGGAACGAATTTCAAGGTTTAATACAACTTTTTCGCTTGTATCGTTTTCTTCTTTTTCCTGTCGAAAAAATTGGTATAACACCCAAATACCAATCAAAATAAGGATTACTCCACCGAATCGATTGGCAAAAGTTGGTTCCAAAAAGGATTGTAGAATATTCCCAAACAAACAGGCAATAAAAAGGGAAAAGCCTGAACATATCCCAATAATAATTACCGACTTTATTGGAATTTTCATTTTCCTTAATCCATAAGTAAAACCAGCACTAAAATTATCTAGACTAACTGCAAAAGCTAACATTAAGAGTGATAACTGAAAGCCCATAAGAAAGCTCCTTCCTGTTCTCACATCACTACCTATAATATATGGAAGGAGCTTATCAAATGTTAAAATGTTTATTGCTTTATTTTTTGACATTTTGGGCAAAAATGTGTTCCTCTGCCCCCTGTCACGGTTTTTTCAATTGGTGTTCCACATCGTTTACAAGGTTCACCTTTTCGCCCATATGCAAGTAATTCTAATTGAAACATACCAATTTGACCTTGTGAATTTACATATGAACGAATCGTACTTCCACCTTTTTCTACTGCTTCAGACAGTGTTTCAATGATTTCCCGGTGGAGAAGTGTTATTTCTCTACCAGTTAATGTATTAGCTTTTCTGTCAGGATGAATTTGGGCACGAAATAATGCCTCATCAACGTAAATATTTCCTAAACCAGTTACAACCGTTTGATCCAAAAGTGCAGGTTTTATTTTTCGTTCTGTTTTTCGCAGCTTGTCTTGCAAATACTTTTTTGTAAAATCAGATGAAAATGGTTCAGGTCCTAATTGTAACAGTGGAAGTTGATTATTTTCCTCGCCTTTAAGAAATAAATGCATCGTCCCAAATTTACGAACATCCCGATAGCGTAGTTCAGTCCCATCCGTAAAATGAAAGATGACATGTGTATGTTTATCGATCGTTTCCTCTTTGCTAAATAGTCCATACTTTCCTTCCATCCGAAGATGTGAGACAAGAGCATATGTGTTTGTGTTAATAATTAAGAACTTCCCTCTTCTATTTATATCTGTAATTGTTTCCCCTTGTAAAGCATCCGTAAATTGTTCAATTTCAACTGGCTTTTTTATTATTTTCGGCCAAAATACGGATACGTTTTTAATTGTTTTTCCAACAACAAGCTCTTGTAATGTTCTACGAATCGTTTCAACCTCTGGTAATTCAGGCACTAATTAACACCTCTTTATTACTTTCAATCTGTTATTTCGCATCAAACCAAGTTGGACCAAATGCATAGTCAACCTTAAGAGGAACAACTAAATCCACTGCATTTTCCATTACTTCGGGAACGATTTTCTTCAATATTTCAATTTCGTCGCTTGGTGCTTCGAATATTAATTCATCATGCACTTGTAATAACAATCTTGTTTGCAGTTTTTCCTCTTTTAATCGGGCTGCCATATCAATCATTGCTTTCTTAATGATATCTGCAGCACTTCCTTGGATCGGTGTGTTCATAGCTGTTCTTTCAGCAAAGCTGCGAATATTAAAATTCCGACTTGTTATTTCAGGAATATAACGTCTCCTCTTTAGGATTGTTGAAACATATCCCTTTTCTTTCGCATCTTGAACAATATCATTCATATATTCTTTGACACCCGGATAGCTTGCAAAATACCGCTCAATAAAGCTAGCCGCTTCTTTTCTTGTTATTCCTAAATTTTGCGATAACCCGTAATCACTTATTCCATAAACAATCCCGAAATTTACCGCTTTTGCTTGTCTGCGCATATTATCTGTTACATCATCTTTATCTACATGGAAAACGTCCATCGCTGTTTTCGTGTGAATGTCCATATTTTCATTAAACGCAGCAATTAATTTTTCATCACCTGCAATATGGGCAAGGACTCGTAATTCAACTTGCGAATAATCAGCTGAAAAAATCAACCAATCTTTTTCAGTAGGAATGAATGCTTGTCGTAATTTACGCCCTTCCTCTAACCGAATAGGTATATTCTGCAAGTTAGGATCTACAGAACTTAATCGTCCTGTTTGCGCAAGCACTTGATTGAATCTTGTGTGGATTCTACTATTATCTGAATGAACTACTTTAAGTAATCCTTCAATATAAGTCGACTGTAGTTTGCCTAATTGTCTATAATGAAGAATTTCTCGAACGATTTCATGTTTCGATTCAAGCTTTTCTAATACATCCGCTGAAGTTGAGTAGCCAGTTTTTGTTTTTTTGATCACAGGTAGCTCAAGTTTTTCAAACAAAATAATGCCTAATTGTTTTGGTGAATTAATATTGAACATTTCACCCGCTAAATCAAAGATTTTTGCCTCAATCGTTTGTAGTCTTCCGAGTATTTCTTCACCCATTTCTTTAAGCCGTTGAACATCTACTTTTATTCCCGTAGATTCCATTGTTGCTAAAATAAATGAAAGTGGTAATTCTAGTTCTTCGAAGAGTTGTAATTGATTGTTTTCTTCTAAATCTTTTAAGCATTGGTCAACAACGGATGATATTCCTATTGCCTTTCTTGCCACATGTTCAGCAAGAACCTTTTTCTCCGGTACTTTTTGTTTGACCCCTTTTCCATATACCTGTTCATCACTTTGAATATCTGTAAATCCATGCCGTTTCGCTACAGATGCAAAATCATCCACATTTTCTGAAGGGTTTAATAAGTATGAAGCAATTAATAAATCAAAATCGATCCCTTTTAAATCAATTCCGAACCGCCTTAAAGAAACAATCGCAGCTTTTCCATCATATACAAATTTTTTCTTTGATTCATCCTCAGCCCAGTTTTTAAAAAGGGGTGATTTCAGTGCTTCATCTGCAGGGAAAAAGTAGGTTCCATTTTGATTACTCATCCCTAATCCAATAATTTCGCCCGTATGATAGTTATCTTCTAAAATTTCTACATAGAGTGATGATTCCGAAGTGAAAAGTTCTTCCGTTATATTTTCAACGATTTCGTAAGGAAGATCTTTCATTTTTTCTTCTTGCTCAAGAGAAGTCTTCACATCGAGCTTATCAATAAGAGAATTAAATCCTAGCTCCTTAAATAGGGAAATGAGCTTTTCATCATTTTCATTTTTATATTTAGTTTCATTAAGTTCAATCGTAATTGGTGCTTCACGCGTAATTGTTGCAAGTTGTTTACTCATTATCGCTTGTTCTTTATATTCCTCAAGCTTTTCTTTTAATTTTTTTCCACTTACATGTTCGATCGATTCTAATAGATTCTCGAGTGTGTTAAATTCTTTTAATAGCTTTATCGCTGTTTTTTCACCAATTCCCGGTACTCCGGGAATATTGTCTGAAGCATCTCCCATTAAACCTTTCATATCGATAATTTGTTCCGGAGTTAATCCGTATTTTTCATTGATATGTTCGGGTGTATATTCTTCGATATCTGTTATGCCTTTTTTTGTAATACAGACCGTTGTTTCCTTTGAACTAAGTTGTGTTAAGTCTTTGTCTCCCGAAATCACCTTTACTTCAAAGCCTTCTTTTTCAGCTTTAAGAGATAGTGTACCAATAATATCGTCGGCCTCATAATTAGCAAGCTCATAGCGTTGAATACCATAGGCATCTAATAGTTCACGAATAAAAGGGAATTGCTCAGAAAGCTCCGGTGGTGTTTTTTGTCTAGTGCCTTTGTATTCTTTAAATGTTTTATGGCGAAATGTCGTTTTTCCAGCATCAAAAGCTACTAAAATATGAGTCGGTTTTTCTTCATTTAAAATTTTCATAAGCATTGTTGTAAATCCGTAAATTGCATTCGTATGTATGCCTTTTTCATTATTCAATAGCGGTAAAGCAAAAAAGGCACGATAAGCAATGCTGTTTCCATCAATTAAAATTAATTTGTTACTCAATCATCTTCCCTCCCAAATCATACGCATTTTTCGTATATCTGCCTTTTATCATTTTAGCATGTACACTTCATAAAAGGAAAATGGCCAGCATGGCTGACCATTTTAAAAATTATCTAATACTTTTTCATTTAACATTTCCATTCGATGTGGCGGACAAACTGTGATATTTCCACTAATAACTGTTTCATTGGATTCATTTTTTGCTTCAACAAAAACATCTATCGTATGCTGCTCATGATTTACCGCAATGACTTCGAATAGAAATTGAATTGATGTATAGTGATAGACTGGTTTTTGGAAATTCAGCTGTTGTTTTATTATATGTGATCCCGGTCCGGGTAAATATTTAGAAATAGCGGATGTGATAATACCTGTTAACATAATTGTAGGTACGATCGGTTTTTCATATGGTGTTTGTGTGGCATAGTCGTGTTGAATGTAAAGTGGATTGGCATCGTTCGTTAATCCTAAATATAAAAGTAAATCTTTATCTTCAATATTTTCGGTTAATATTAGTTTTTCCCCTACAGATATTTGCTCGATTTTTCTCCCAAGTTTTCGCTTTTTCCCTAACAGCATCCACAGCACTCCCCTTTTTTCGTAACCAGTTGCAAGACATACTCCTATCATAGCACGCTTTATTTTGTTGCACAAAAAAATTAGGTCAAAACCAAAAGTGTGGTTTGACCTAATAGCAATTATGCTAAAACTTTCATTACATTTTGTACGGATTCAACAGACTTGTCTAATGCAGCTTTTTCTTCTGCAGTTAATTCCAATTCAATAATTTTTTCAATTCCATTTCCACCTAGTACTGTAGGCACACCAAGGTAAATTCCTTCGTATCCATATTCACCTTCTAAATAAGCAATAGAAGGGAGAACACGGCGTTGATCTTTCACTAGGGCTTCAACCATTTCAACTAATGAAGCAGCAGGGGCATAATAAGCGCTCCCGTTACCTAATAAATTTACAATTTCTCCTCCACCTTTACGTGTCCGTTCAACAATTGCATCAAGACTATCTTTTGGAATCAAAGTTTCTAAAGGAATTCCTCCCGCATATGAGTAACGTACTAGAGGAACCATATCATCTCCATGTCCACCTAAAACGAAACCGGTTACATCTTTAACTGAAATGTTAAGTTCTTGGGCTACAAAGGTACGGAAACGGGCAGTATCAAGAACACCTGATTGACCAATTACACGGTTTTTAGGAAAACCAGATTCTTTAAATACTGTATATGTCATGGCATCAACCGGATTAGTTAAAACAATGATATAGCAGTTAGGAGAATATTTTACTATTTCTTGTGTAACGCTTTTCATTACCTTTTGGTTTGTTTGAACTAAATCATCGCGGCTCATCCCTGGCTTCCGGGCAATACCAGCGGTTATAACAACAACATCAGAATCTTTTGTATCCTCATAATTAGAAGTACCAATAACATTTGCATCAAATCCTTGAACCGGACCTGCCTCAAGCATATCAAGTGCTTTCCCTTTTGTTGGATTTTCTGCTTGTGGGATATCAACAAGTACTACATCACCAAGTTCTTTTTGTGCTAACAAAAATGCTGTAGTAGCTCCTGTGAAACCACCGCCGATTACTGAGATCTTTTTTCTGTTCATTGCCATTGTTATGTCCCCCTCTAGATATTATATAATGAAGACTTTAGCACCTAAAAAAAATTGCCGGTGAAAGAATACAATCTATCAGCCGGCAATTTCATCTGCCTGTTGTCAGGCTGTGTTATTAGCTTTACATATTTTTAATTAATTCAGTTCCAAATTCAGAACATTTCACTTCTGTAGCACCGTCCATTAAACGAGCAAAGTCATATGTTACAACTTTAGATGCAATTGTTTTTTCCATTGACTTTGTAATTAAGTTAGCCGCTTCGTTCCAACCTAAGTGCTCAAGTAAAAGAACGCCGGAAAGAATAACAGAAGAAGGATTTACTTTATCAAGACCAGCATATTTAGGAGCTGTACCATGTGTTGCTTCGAAAATAGCATGTCCTGTTTCATAGTTAATGTTTGCTCCTGGTGCAATACCGATACCACCAACTTGTGCAGCTAACGCATCAGAAATATAATCACCGTTTAGGTTCATTGTAGCAACTACATCAAATTCACGTGGACGTGTTAAAATTTGTTGTAAGAAAATATCAGCAATCGAATCTTTTACGATGATTTTACCAGCAGCTTCAGCATCTGATTGTGCTTTATTTGCAGCTTCTGTGCCTTGTTCTTCTTTAATTTTATCGTATTGTGCCCAAGTGAATACTTTATCACCGAATTCTTTTTCAGCTAATTCATAACCCCAGTTTTTAAAGGCACCTTCAGTGAATTTCATGATATTGCCTTTATGTACAAGTGTTAAAGATTTACGACCTTCTTTAATTGCATAATTTAATGCAGCACGTACAAGGCGCTCGGTTCCTTCTTTTGAAACTGGTTTAATACCGATACCTGATGTTTCAGGGAAGCGAATTTTATTAACACCCATTTCGTTTTTAAGGAAGTCAATAACTTTCTTAACTTCATCTGAACCTTCTTTGTACTCAATACCTGCATAAATATCTTCAGTATTTTCACGGAAGATTACCATATCTGTATCTTCAGGACGTTTTACCGGAGATGGTACACCGTCGAAATAACGTACAGGACGTAAGCATACAAAAAGATCAAGTTCTTGGCGTAAAGCAACATTTAAAGAACGAATTCCGCCGCCAACTGGTGTTGTTAGAGGTCCTTTAATGGCAATTAAATATTCACGGATAACATCTAAAGTTTCAGATGGAAGCCATTCGCCAGTTTTGTTAAATGCTTTTTCTCCAGCATATACTTCTTTCCATTCAATTTTACGTTCACCTTTATACGCTTTCTCAACAGCTGCATCAAGAACTCTTTGAGAAGCTGCCCAAATATCAGGACCTGTTCCATCCCCTTCGATAAATGGAATAATTGGATTGTTTGGTGTTTTTAAAACGCCATTTTCTACTGTAATTTTTTCACCTTGTGACATTTCTTTCCCTCCAGTTCGAATTAAAAGCGCACAAACTACATCATTTATTAGAACAATTATTTTCGGATTTGTAAATATCTTTAATTAACGTTTTTCAATTGGCACGTAAGTTTGCATTCCTGGGCCAGTGTATTCAGCACGAGGACGGATTAAGCGATTGTTTGAATATTGTTCAAGTATATGTGCCAACCATCCGGAAACACGACTTACTGCGAATATTGGTGTAAATAGATCATGATCAATACCTAAACTATGGTATACAGATGCAGAGTAAAAATCAACATTTGGTGGCAGTGCTTTTTCCGATGTTACAATATCTTCAATCTTTGTAGACATTTCATAGTATTGTGGTTCACCGGTAAGTTTTGTTAATTTTTCAGACATTTCTTTTAAGTGTTTCGCACGAGGATCCCCTTTACGATATACGCGATGACCGAATCCCATAATTTTCTCTTTATTAGCAAGTTTTTCATGAATATAAGCATCAACATTATCAACTGAACCAATTTCAGTTAACATTTTCATAACTTGTTCATTTGCTCCACCGTGTAAAGGTCCTTTTAAAGCTCCGATTGCTGCTGTTACACCGGAATAAACATCCGAAAGGGTTGCAACACAAACACGTGCAGTGAATGTAGATGCATTAAGCTCATGATCCGCATGCAATACTAGTGCTTTGTTAAACGCTTCAACAGCAATAGCTTCAGGTTCTTCGCCGGTTAACATATAAAGGAAGTTAGCAGCAAAACCTAAGTCTTTTCGTGGTGCAACTGGTTCTAGTCCTTTACGTACACGTGAAAATGCAGCTACAATAGCAGGCATTTTTGCTTGTAAACGGATTGCTTTACGATAATTTGCTGCTTCTTCCATCACATCTGCTTCTTCGTCGTATAAACCAAGTGCTGATACAGCTGTCCGTAATGCACCCATTGGATGAACTTGATTAATAGGATACTTTTTAAAGCTTTCCAACACTTCTTTAGGTAATTCCATATTGTCTGCTAATTGTTGTTTTAATTCATCTAATTCCTTTTTGTTTGGTAATTTAAGATGCCATAGTAAGTAGATTACTTCCTCGAAGCTAGCATTTTCCGCTAAATCATCAATATTGTATCCTACATATGTAAGGGTATCGTCGATGATTGAACTTATTGATGACGTAGTTGCTACAATACCTTCAAGACCTTTTGTTGCTGTCATGATCATCTCTCCTTTAACAATTTCTTTTATTTGAGCAGCGGTATGATATAAAAAGATTAGTTTTTAAACCGAAGCCTATTCGATTTAAAGCATTTGCTCATTATGTAAAAACAAATGCAAACGGTCACACATATCCTATTATAATATAATTTAAAAACTTGTCCATTTAAAGGACTAATATTTATTCGCTTTCATCCTTTATTATAATCAAATCTAGTAAGTATGTATAATAAAATTCTACATTTTTTTGCAAATATTTTATTGTTTTGTTTTTTATTCTCAAATAATTTTTCGCTGTAAATTGAATATTTATTGTGTAAATAATTCAACTACCTTCATTCCCATATAAGCAATGCCGGCGCCTATCAATGGGCCAACTGCCACACCTTTAAAAACCGCTACTGCTAGAATTGTTCCTAGTACAAGTGCTGCTGTAATATGTGGATCTTGCGTTAACAGAGTAATACCGTTTTTAGCGATAAGTGCTACAGCCATACCCGCGGCAAGAGCAATCCAAGCATATGGCGATTTCAATGATTCAAGCAAATCTTTAAACCCAATTTGCCCGCTGGCTATTGGTGCAAGCACAGCGATAGTAATAACAGTTACTCCCCAATTTATACCCTTCGATTGGATAAAACTAAACATTTTTTGATCGATTCCAATTATTTTTAAGATGAGTAATACAGCAATCGCAATCATTAACGATTGATTTTTAGCAATCAAACCAATAATCAGTAATAATATTAGAAAAAGGTAAGACTGAACCATTTTTAATACATCCTTTCTTTCAATGTGTATTGTTGGAAAAAGTTTATCATTTAGCTTTTTTTTCCTAGCGACTCCATGTAAAATTAAACTAAAAGATGGGAGGGGAAAGTTTGAATCCTGAGTATATATATCGTACCATTCGATTTTTAATAGTTATAGGCATTGTAATAGTTGGCGCGATTCTTTTGTATTTCGTATCAAAAGTTACTTACCCTTTTTTAATTGCCATTGCTATTGCCTTTCTGATTAATCCTTTAGTAAATTTTTTATCTCATAAGGCAAAACTTCCTCGCACACTCGCCGTTATTATATCCATAATTTTAATAATTGGTGTATTTATAGGATTAATAACTTTATTAATTGCCGAGATTGTCTCCGGAACAAATTATTTAGCAGATGTTGTTCCTAAGCATGTTAATACATTAGTTGAGTTTGTGGAAAACTTTATTGCCGGACAGGTAATTCCTCTCTACAATCAAGCTGCCAGTTTATTTAAAAGTCTTGATGTTGGACAGCAGGATACCATTATAAATAATATCCAAACGGCAGGGCAAAAAATAGCTACAAGTGCCGGAAGTTTCCTGCAAAACTTTTTCTTAAAGCTTCCAGCTCTCGTTTCATGGATTCCAAATGCCGCTACAGTTCTTGTATTCTCATTACTTGCTACGTTCTTTATTAGCAAAGATTGGTATCGACTTTCCAGAATGAGCAGTAAGTTTCTCCCTGATCGTGCGATGAAAAGTGGAAGAACAGTTCTACATGATCTAAAAAAAGCATTGTTCGGTTTTATTAAAGCACAACTAACTTTAATCTCCATTACTTTAGTTATCGTATTAATTGGGCTTTTGATTTTAAGGGTAGATTATGCCATTACGATTGCTTTGGTGAGTGGTATTGTTGATATCCTTCCATACTTAGGAACCGGAGTTGTGTTCATTCCTTGGATTATTTACGAAGCGATTTCGGGGGATATTCCACTTGCAATTGGTTTAGGGGTACTTTATACAGTTGTAGTTGTACAAAGACAAATGATGGAACCAAAAATTTTGTCCTCAAATATTGGACTTAATCCACTTGCTACTTTAGTCGCATTGTTTGTTGGCTTTAAACTTGTCGGCTTTCTCGGATTAATTCTTGGACCGGTCTCCCTTGTCATCATTACTACATTACATAAAGCCAATGTATTTCGAGACATATGGGAATTTATCGTTGGAAAACCGGAAAAACGTATTGACTAAAAAGAAAAACGGTGTGAGTTCACACCGTTTTTCTTTTTAGAATGTAAAATTATAACACGCTAGCATGTCCATTGTAGATAACCCCACGTACAGGATCTACTGTAATTTCTTGTCCATTTGTAAATAAATTCGTAGCATTTTTCACACCAACAATTACCGGAATGCCTAAATTTATACCAACTACAGCAGCATCACTAGTTAAACCACCTTCTTCAGTAATGAGTGCTGTACATTTTTTCAATAACGGAACCATGTCTTTATCTACACCATAAGTAACGAGGACTGACCCGGGCACAATTTGCGCTTTTGCATCATTAGCATTTTTGGCAGTCACTACTTTACCGTATGCAGATTTTCTGCCAACACCTTGACCTTTAGCAACAATATCTCCAACTACATGAACTTTCATTAAATTGGTTGTTCCTGCCTCACCTACCGGTACTCCCGCTGTGATAATAACTAAATCCCCGTGCTTCACAATTTCTGTATTTAAGCCCTCTTGAACAGCTAGCTCTAACATTTCATCGGTTGTTTCTACTTTTTGTCCAATTCTAGGATACACTCCCCATACTAATGCAAGACTTAAACATACCGATTCATTCGATGTAACAGCAATAATCGGTGCTTTAGGACGGTATTTTGAAATCATCCGTGCAGTATGACCACTTTCCGTCGGTGTAATAATGGAATTTACATCTAAATTTATCGCCGTATGTGCGACGGATTGACAAATAGCATCAGTCATTTTGTGATCACTATTTTTACTACGTTCCCCTAAAATCGCACTGTGATTTAACGCTTTTTCAGCATGAATAGCAATATTATACATCGTTTGAACAGCTTCTGAAGGATAGGACCCTGCAGCAGTTTCTCCTGAAAGCATAATGGCATCTGTACCATCAAAAATGGCATTTGCTACATCACTTGCTTCTGCTCTTGTTGGTCGTGGATTTCTTTGCATTGAATCAAGCATTTGGGTTGCGGTAATTACTGGTTTACCTAGTTCATTACATTTTTTTATCAATTCCTTTTGAACAAGAGGAACTGCTTCTGTTGGAATCTCAACCCCTAAATCACCGCGGGCAACCATTAGACCATCAGAAACTGCCAAGATTTCATCAATATTATCAACACCTTCTTGGTTTTCGATCTTAGGAATAATGTGGATATGTAAAGCATTATTTTCTTCTAATAATTGTCTAATTTCCAACACATCTGAAGGACGACGAACGAAAGAAGCAGCAATGAAATTAACGCCTTGTTTAATTCCGAATAAAATATCGCTCGCATCTTTTTCTGTAATCCCAGGTAAATTAACGGATACTCCTGGTACATTAACACCTTTTTTATTTTTTAATACACCACTATTCATTATTTTCGTGTTAATTTCTTTTTTGTCCTTGTCAATAGAAGTAACTTCCAATTCAATTAGACCATCATCTAGAAGGATTTTCGATCCTTTATCAACATCGTTAATAAGGCCTTCATATGTGATAGAAAACTTTTCGCTTGTTCCTAAAACTTCCTCCATTGAAATCGTAACGTTTTTTCCTTCACAAAGCTCAATTGCTCCATTTTCCATATCATTTGTGCGGATTTCCGGACCTTTTGTATCTAGTAAAATAGCTACCGTTTTATTTGTGTTTTCCGCTGCTGTGCGGATGTTTTTAATTCTTGCTTCGTGTTCCTCATGACTACCGTGGGAAAAATTCAATCGAGCTACATCCATTCCGGCTTTCATTAATTTTTCCAACATTTCTATACTTTCACTTGCAGGACCAATGGTACAAACGATTTTTGTTTTTTTCATGTTAATTACTCCCTTTTTTTAACTTCGCTGTTGAATACAAGCAACAGTGCGTTTAACAAATCTTTAAGCTTAAATTGATAATTCCTTTGATAGACGATACATATCAAAAGCGACTTTATGCGGTGTTCCTAAAATTTCAAGGATATCATAGTCGACGAGCTGATTATTTTCGATTCCAACAGCTCTTCCACCTTTACCCTCCAATAATAATTCAACAGCTCTTGCCCCAAGTCTGCTTGCTAGAACTCTATCGCTAGCAGTAGGAGATCCGCCGCGTTGAATATGTCCTAAAACGGAAACCCTCGTATCAAAATTAGTTGCTTCCTCTAATTCTTTCGCAAATTCATTACCGCTTTTCACACCTTCAGCAACAACTATAATACTATGCTTCTTTCCACGGTCATTCCCTTTTCGTAAACGTTCCGCAATTTCATTCATGTCATAATTGTCTTCAGGGATTAGAATTGTTTCAGCACCACCTGCTAATCCGGACCAAAGAGCGATATCCCCTGCATCCCTGCCCATTACCTCAATTATAAACGTTCTTTCATGTGATGAAGCAGTATCACGAATTTTATCAATCGCATCTAACACTGTATTTATCGCTGTATCAAAACCAATCGTAAAATCAGTTCCCGGGATATCATTATCAATTGTTCCCGGAACCCCAACACATGGAAAGCCGTGTTCTGTTAAAGCCTTTGCGCCTTGATAAGAACCGTCTCCACCTATAACGACTAAACCTTCAATCCCGAATTTTTTCATTTGCTCGATACCTTTTTGCTGCCCTTCCTGTGTCTTAAATTCTAGACATCGAGCCGAATGGAGCATTGTTCCTCCACGATGAATAATATCACCAACAGATCCTACCTCAAGTTTTTCTATTTTCCCATTAATTAGGCCGCTATAGCCGTTATAAACACCAAACACTTCTAATCCATGATAAATACCTTTACGAACAATCGCACGAATAGCCGCATTCATTCCCGGCGCATCTCCACCGCTAGTTAAAACACCAATACGTTTCATTATAGTCACCTCAAAATTTCTAATATGTAAAATCGTACTCACTTAAATCAAAAATTATAATTATAACAATATTATCGACAAGAGTACTAGTTAATATTTCTAAAATATCATTTTATAAGTAAGTCCACAAACAATAACTGTTTTAAAGGAAAAGGAAAAACAACTAAGCAATCGGATTCGTCCGATTGCTCGTTTAATACTCAATTATCGATATCAGGATTTTGAAATTTCTGCGATATCCTTTAACTCAGTAAACTCTCCTATAACTCGATATTTATTATAGCGCTGCTCAATAAGTTCCTCAGCAGATAAACCAACTAATTCTTTTAGTGATTTTTCCAACACATGGTCAATAGACTCGGCTTGGGTAGCAACATCTTTATGAGCGCCACCTTTTACTTCCGGAATTACTTCTTCTATAACACCTAATTTTTTCAAATCAGGAGCAGTAATTTTCATAATATCTGCTGCCCGTTTTGCTTGGGATGAATCTTTCCACAAAATCGTTGCAGCTGACTCCGGAGCAATGACTGAGAACCAAGAATTTTCTATGACGTGTATATGATTTCCTACACCGATACCAAGTGCTCCTCCACTTGCCCCTTCACCAATAACGATACATATTACAGGTACTTTGAGACCAGCCATTTCAAATAAGTTTCGGGCAATTGATTCTGAAATTCCTCTTTCTTCAGCAGCTTTCCCCGGAAAAGCGCCTTTCGTATCGATAAAACTTATAATTGGTCGATTAAATTTATCCGCCTGCTTCATTAAGCGAAGTGCTTTTCGATAGCCTTCAGGATGGGGCATCCCAAAATTACGACGGATGTTTTCCTTCGTATCTTTTCCCCGTTGCTGTCCGATAATCGTTACTGGAAGACCTTTATATTTTGCGATACCGCCAACAATCGCTTCGTCATCGCCAAAAAAACGATCACCATGCAACTCAATAAAATCAGAAAATAGATAAGGGATATAGTCCAATGTTGTAGGTCTATTTGGATGTCTAGCTATTTGTACCCGGTCCCATGGTTGCATATTTTCGTAAATATCGGCTTCTAATTTTTTTAATCTAGTCTCAAGCTTCTCAATCTCATCTGATAAATCAACATCTGAGTTTTTTGTAAACTCTTTTAGCTCAGCGATTTTTTTCTGAAGCTCGCTTAATGGTTTTTCAAATTCCAACTCATTTACCATGGCAACTCACCTACTTGCTCATGAATTTCTAGTACTGTCGTAATTGTTCCCTTTAAGTCTAATCGGTTAATTACGGCGTCCAGTTGTCCGTGCTTTAACAAAAATTCAGCAGTCTGAAAATCTTCGGGAAGCTCTTCACGAACAGTTTGCTCTATAATTCTTCTTCCAGCAAAGCCTATTAATGCTCCCGGCTCGGCAAAATTATAATCACCTAAGGAAGCAAAGCTTGCTGACACACCACCGGTAGTTGGGTGAGTCATAATAGAAATAATGAGACCCCCATTATCGCTAAAACGTTTTAATGCCGCGCTTGTCTTCGCCATTTGCATTAAAGACAGAACGGCTTCTTGCATTCTTGCTCCACCGGAAGCTGTGAAAATAATAAACGGCACACTCAGTTTATCTGCTTCCTCAATTGCTCTTGTAATTTTTTCACCTACAACTGATCCCATACTTCCCATACGGAAAGTTGAATCCATGATAGCAATAACAACTTGATGATCATTCACTTTTCCACTACCAGTTAAAACAGCTTCATTCATATTTGTTTTTTGTTGATCTTTTTGTAATTTCTCAAGATAATCAGGGAAATTTAGAGGGTTCTCCGATAGTAGCTGACGATCAAATTCTTGAAAAGTTCCTTCATCTATAAAGCTTTCTACTCGTTCAAATGCATTCATTTGATGATGATAACCGCAATGATTACACACTTTTAAATTTTTTTGAAGCTCTTTCGTATATAGGATTTTACGACAGTTTGGACATTTTGACATAATGCCTTCAGGCACATCATGCTTAGCAGCTTCCGATGGTATTGTAGCATACTTTCTTTTCTTTGGTTTAGTAAAAAAATCTTTCAGCAAAAGTAAATCCTCCTTTAAAAGGCTGATACCACAAAATAGCTTAGAATATTTTTTATAAATAGATTCTTCTTGTCCAATATAATTGAAGATGAACGAAAATATTGCTAAAGTTTGTCGTATTTACTTCGACATATTTTTTAAGTCATCATAAAATTGCAATGATAAAGGCAAATTTTCTTCTACTATTGTATGTAGTAATTGTAAATATGGTTTTATATCCTTAATTTCGCGAGAACCATTTAATTGTGATGCATATTCTTTTAATAATAACCAAATTTTAAAAAGAAGATGGATATTTGAAAGTTGTACAATTTCAAGAAAAAAATCATCTTCTAATGTAAGGTCGCCTTGTTCTAATTTATATTTTATCAATTCAATAGATGGACGATCCAAATTATTAATTACTAATCTTATTGCATCCTTTTCAACTAGTTCTTTCGTTATTTTCACATCATTTTTCACTTTATCATCTTGTAATATAAACGTACTTAATAAATCAACTAAATGGTGGTCTGTGAAATCCCGGAGAAATGTACCTTCTCCTCGGCGAGTTTCGATCAAGCCTAGTAACTCTAAGGCCCTCAGACCTTCTCTTACAGAGGAGCGTCCAACTTTGAGACGCTCCGAGAGTTCACGCTCAGAAGGAAGTTTATCACCTGAAACTAATCCATCTTCATAAATCATTTGACGAATTTGGTCGACAATTTCAAGATATACCTTCGTTTTGCTTATATTTTTGTTCACCGAACAAATCACTCACCTTTTCCAATAATAGCAAGTCTCTTTGTTCTTTCTCTAATTTCTTCGGGGTCGACTTTTATCCTCGCAACACCTGTTTCCATTGCTGCTTTTGCAACAGCCGCTGCTACTGCAGGTGCAACACGTGGATCGAAAGGACGTGGGATAACATAATCAGCGTTTAATTCAGTTTCACTTATTAATTCAGCAATTGCTTCAACAGCCGCTATTTTCATTTCCTCATTAATATGTGTTGCTCGAACATCTAATGCTCCCCTGAAAATTCCAGGAAAAGCAAGAACATTATTTACTTGATTAGGAAAATCGGAACGACCCGTCCCAATCACTTTCGCACCTGCTTGTTTTGCATCGTCCGGCATAATTTCCGGATCCGGATTTGCCATAGCAAAAATAATGGCATCTGTTTTCATCGATTCTACCATTTCTTTTGTTAATGCACCTGCTACTGAAACACCAATAAATACATCGGCGCCTTCAATGACATCTGCAAGGGCTCCTTCTTTACGCTCACGATTTGTGTATTTCGCCACTTCGGATTTGATATCATTCATTCCGAAAGTTCTACCTTCAAAAATAGCCCCTTTTGAATCACACATAATGATATCGCGTACACCGTAATGGTAAAGGAGACGAATAATGGCAATTCCGGCTGCTCCGGCACCACTGGCAACTACTTTTATTTCAGACATTTTCTTACCGACGAGTTTTAATGCATTAACAAGACCTGCAACAGTTACGATCGCCGTTCCATGCTGATCATCGTGAAAAACAGGAATATTCGCTTCTTTTTTCAGTCTTTCTTCGACCTCAAAACAATTTGGTGCAGCAATATCTTCTAAGTTTACACCACCAAAAGTAGGCTCCAACAGTTTAACCGTTTCAACAATTTTATCTACATCCGTTGAATTCAAACAGATAGGAAACGCATCAACACCGGCAAAACTTTTGAATAATACTGCTTTTCCTTCCATAACAGGTAACGCTGCCTCCGGTCCAATATTCCCTAATCCTAAAACAGCCGTTCCATCGGTTACAACAGCAACCATATTGCCTTTCATCGTATATTCATATACAGTTTCAGGTTTGTCATAGATCATTTTACATGGTTCTGCTACTCCCGGTGAGTATGCTAAACTTAAATCTTTTGCATTCTTTACAGTAACTTTTGATTTAGATTCTAGTTTTCCTTTATTTATACGATGCATATGTAGCGCTTCTTCTCGCAAAGTCAAAGTTTCCACTCCTTTTTACTACAAACGATAAACAATTAGGTGGTCTGACCACATTGGTCTATTAAATAATATAACATATTTCCCTTTTTAGTGAAAAATAATATTAAACTTGTTTACAGAACTTAAGTTATTATTCGTAAAAAAGTAGAATCCTATTGCAAAATCACATTTTGCTTACCTAATAAACGGACTAGCTCCTCTAAACATTGATTAGTAGGATTGACCCAATCCATTCTAGGAAGTTGAATCGTTGTTTGCGTATGTTCATAAAATAAAATAACAGGAACACTCCCATGATGTGATTGAATGATTTCCTTAATACGGCTTAAACTTTCATGGGACTGAAACAAATATGGAATACGAAGAAAAAGTTTCTTATTGGCGTCTTCTAAATCTTTCATATCGATCATTTTTTGTATAATTAATTGTGTTGAATCATTTCTTACTTCAACCGTTCCTTCAAGTAGTGCTACTTGCCCTTGTTTACATAATCTACTGTATTGTCGATAACTTTTCGGAAATAATACCCCTTCCATTTCACCACTGGAATCACTAATTTTAACGAAACACATTTGTTCCCCTTTTTTTGTACGGATGGTTTTTACTTCATTTAAGTAAACTCCTAGTTTCACGTGTTTTTGATGATTAGAAATAGAAATTATCGTGTCATTCGTATAATTGTTAATTAAATCTTGAAATGGACGAATAGGGTGGTCTGATAAATACAGTCCGAGTACTTGTTTTTCAAAAGAAAGTTTATCGATAATACTAATTGGTTCCATTTCCACATACTTTGGTTTAATTTGAAAAAATTCATCATCAGAAAATAAGTCTTCCATATTGTCACTTGGATTGACGAGTTCAGCATGCTGCAAGGCTACATCAATACTTGCCAAAAGTGTTGCACGATCAACCTGAAACTCATCAAACGCTCCGGAAAACACTAGATTTTCAATCGTTTTCCGATTAATAGAAAGATGTGTCGTTCGAATGCAAAAGTCGAATAAATCACTAAAAGGCTTCGATGCTCTTGCATGTAAAATATCCTTTAGTGCTACACCACCTAGCCCTTTTATCGCCGCTAAACTAAAGAGGATGGCACCCTTTTCCACTTTAAAAAAGTAATGACTTTTGTTAATAGATGGTGGAAGCACTTGAATATTCATCTGTTTCGCTTCTCGTATATATTGTGCAATTTTATCTGCATTTCCAATAGCTGATGTTAATAATGAAGCCATAAAATATAGCGGGAAATGAGCTTTTAAATATGCGAGTTGGTATGCGATAAAGCTATAGGCAACCGCATGGCTTCGGTTAAATCCATAGTTAGCAAATCGGACAATTAAATCGTATATTTCATTGGCTGTTTTCTCGTTATAACCATTATTAATAGCCCCTTTTACAAAATGAATCCTTTCATGATCTAGCACATCTTTCTTCTTTTTACTTACAGCCCTTCGAAGTAAATCCGCTTCTCCTAACGAAAAACCAGCCATTCTTGAGGCAATTTGCATAATTTGCTCCTGGTATATGATAACGCCATACGTTTTCTTTAGAATTGGTTCTAAATCTTGATGTGGATACTGTATCATTTCTTTTCCATGTTTTCGATCGATGTATAAAGGGATATTTTCCATTGGACCGGGACGATAAAGCGCATTAACTGCGACAATATCCTCAAAATCAGTTGGTTTTAACCTTTTTAAAACACTTCGCATCCCTTCCGATTCTAACTGGAAAACACCTGTTGTGTTTCCTTCACTTAATAATTGATAGGTCTTTTCATCATCTAAAGGAATTTGATCGATATTTATTTTACTGCCAGTACCTTTTTGAATACTTGTTATGATCCGTTCAATTAGCGATAAATTCCGTAGACCTAGAAAATCCATCTTTAATAAGCCAATCTCTTCTAAGATGTCCATTGGATATTGTGTTAAATAACTACCTGTATGTCCATCTTGGATGGGGATAAGGTTAACTAGTGGTTCTTCACTGATGACGACACCTGCTGCGTGTGTTGAAACATGACGTGGAATTCCTTCAATTTTTAATGCTGTTTGAAAAAGTTTTTGATGTAATTCAGATTCTCCAACAAATTCCTGAAGTTTCTTTGATTCCTTAAACGCTTGCTTTAATGTTATACCGAGTTTACTTGGAATCATCCTTGACAATTGCTCTAATTCCTTTGTATTAAAGCCAAATACCCTAGCGACATCTCTTGCCGCAGCTTTAGCAGCAAATGTTCCAAACGTAATAATTTGTGCTACATGTAATTGCCCATACTTTTCAGTTACATATTGTATGACCTCATCCCTGCGATGATCAGGAAAATCAATATCAATATCGGGCATTGTAATTCGCTCAGGATTTAAAAAGCGTTCAAAAAGTAAGTCGTGTTCAATTGGGTCGACATTCGTAATTTTTAATACATAGGCGACAAGAGAGCCAGCTGCTGAACCTCGTCCGGGACCAGTTAATATTCCGTTATTACGGGCAAATTTCATAAAATCCGAAACAATAAGGAAATAATCACTAAATTTCATTTGATTAATTATCGTTAATTCATAAGATAAACGTTCCCAATAAATCGGTTCTGGGTGATCAAATCTTTCTCGCAATCCCTGTTCACAGTATTCCTTTAATGCTTGGTCAGAGGTTTCTCCCGGTGGTAATGGGAATTTTGGAAGAAGTTTTCTCCCCATTTCAATTTGTAATTGACACGAATTTGCTACAAGTACTGTATTTTCTAATGCGTTTATATGTTCGGAGAACGCTTCAACCATACTTTGTTTATCTTTCAAATCATATTCTTCTGAAGGAAGTTTTTTTCGATCATCATCACTAAGTTTCTTATTTTCATTGATAGCAAGTAAGCATTCATGACTAAAGCTGTCACTCTTTTCCAAATATTGCACATCATTCGTAACGATAAGTTTTATCTTGCATTTTTTTGAAAGGTGAACGAGCTTTTCTTCTATTATCTTTTCTTCAGGAAGCTGATGATTCTGTATAGAAAAATAGAAAGAATCCTCTTCAAAAATATTTTTAAAAATAGTTGCGATTTTTTCAGCTTTTTCTTCTTCTCCGCGCAATAAATACTGTTCAATTTCGCCATTTATTCCGGGTGTAAAGCCAAATAACCCTTTATGGTACCCTTTTAACCATTTTATCGGAATACCATTTGGTGATTTTGTTTGGACTGTACTTGAAAGTTTTAATAAGTTATTATATCCCGTTGTATTTTTAGCTAATAGAACGAGTGGATAAGATGTTTCTTTATCCATTTCACTGATAACATCTATTGTTAATCCGATAATTGGCTTAATCTGATTTTCTATACATTCTTTATAAAACGGAATGACACCGTAAAGTACATTTCGATCGGTAATAGCCAATGTATGATATTGAAGCTCTTTAGCTTTTTCAACTAGTTTTTTAATTGAGATAGTGCTAGATAATAAGCTATATGCAGTTGTTATTTGTAAATGGACAAATGACATTCTCTTCCCACCTTTCAATTGAAATCTTTATTCATATTATAAGACCTCCATTAAAAAAAAGAAAATATGTTCCCATATTAACTTTTATTTTTTCGGATTCCATTACATATCAGCGTTAGTTGTCCCATATATATTAATAGTGAATGGTTATACAGTTTGGAGTGATTTCAATGGACGAAGCATTCTTCCCTGCCTTTTTTAATAGTTTTTTTATCGCCTTCGGTGTAATGATAGGCGGGTCTTTAATTGGGGCCGGCTTGGCAACATTTATCACTGGAGAACAAGTTTTAACGGGGATTACGAAGATTTCAAAAAATTTGCGGATTTGGGCCATTATTGCAGCCATTGGCGGGACATTTGATACTGTATATAGCTTTGAAAAAGGCTTTTTGAATGGAGAAATTAAAGATTTATTTAAACAATTTCTATTAATCTTATCGGCAATGGGAGGGGCGAATACTGCAGCGCTTATCATACTATGGTTAACACAGGAGGAAATCCAATGAGAATTCCACCATTGTATCATCGTCCTTCATGGCAAAGATTCATTGCCGGCATCGTTATCGGCGGCTGTATTAGTTGGCTTGTCTTTTTATTTATGTATGGTGTTATGCAGGAAAAACATGCAAAGAAAATAAAATTCCAACAAGAAACAATCGATAATTTAAAACAAGACATAAAAATTTGGCAAGATGAGTATAAAGAGTTAAATCGAAAAAATGCGGAGCTATTAATTATTCAAAATGTTCAAGTGAAAATAACAGACTTTGAAAAGTATAATATCGATTTACAAAGTAAAATTGAAGCGGAGAATAAGGTAAAGGAAGACTTGAAATCTTTAATTGCAAATGACTTAAACAATACAGTTAAAAATAAAGAGTTAATAATAAAAGCAATTGAAAATAAGACAGTAAAATTTAATAATCGTCCATATAGATATGTCATAAAATCAATGATTTTTTATACAACGATTAGTATCGAACTCGAATTAAGGCTGAATTAAAGACTAGAGCATAAACTCTAGTCTTTGCAAACAGCCTTTAAATCGTTTATTACATGTTCGGCTTCATCCCAAGAATAAATAGAGGCACCTGCAGCCAATGGATGGCCCCCGCCATTATATTTTTTTGCAATTTGGTTGATAACTGGTCCTTTTGAGCGTAATCGAACCCTAATTTGGTCCTCTTCTTCAATAAAGAAGCACCACGCTTTCATTCCTCGGACATTCCCTAATGAACTTACAAGTAATGAGGCTTCTGAAGGAATGACTTCAAATTGTTTAAGAATGTCCGCACTTAGTTTCACAACTGCCGCACCATCTTCAAACATTTTAAAGTTTTGCAAAACATATCCTTGTAATTTAATCACTTTTGGATCTAGCTCATACAATTTGTCATATAATTCATTTCGATCGAACGAATATTTGATTAACTCCCCTGCGTAATCAAATGTTTTTTGCGTCGTGCTTGGGTATAAAAATCTTCCTGTATCCCCAACGATACCACCATAAATCAATCGTGCTGCTTCATCATTCATTTTTAGCCCTTTATCAGCACCAAATAAATAGAAATCGTAAATCATCTCACTCACAGATGATGCCGTCGTATCTACCCAAAGTAGATCACCATAAGCATCTTCGTTCGGGTGATGATCAATTTTAATTAGCTTATCACCTAAAGAATAGCGACGATCACATATTCTTTCTTCATTTGCCGTATCGCAAACAATAACGAGTGCTCCATGAAAGGTTTCATCCGAGATTACATCGAGTTTTTTTAAAAACTCAAGTGAAGGATCGGGCTTACCAACAGCATACACTTGTTTATTTGGAAAGGAAGTACGCAAAATTTCTACTAATCCCCCTTGTGACCCGTAAGCATCCGGGTCTGGGCGAACATGGCGATGAACAATAATTGTCTCATATTGTTTTATTGTTTCTAGTATTTTATCCTTCATAAGTTCACACCTTCTTTAATTTGTCATATTAACTTTGTAGCTTTTTCATATAAAACTCGTTACAATGTAAACAATGTTGAATATTATATTTGGAGGGAACATTTTGCCTATAGTAGTGTTTTTCATTATATTATCATTGTCATTCTATGTATTCTATAAAATAAAATTTGTAAGAAGCCCATTGCCAATGGAGCGAAAATATTTATCAGGAAAATCAGGGATTTCATTAGGACTTTTCGTTGGTTTATTCGGTATTAATCAATTGTTTCTTCATCCATCAACCATTACCTATATTATCGGTGCAATTTTTATTATCCTAGGCTTCTTTAGCGTTTGGGCCGGAATAAAATCACTGCGATTTTACCGACCATACGTTATTAAAGAATTAGAAGAAATGAAACAACATTAATTAATAAAAAAGCCAATGAATGGCTTTTTTTATTTATCTATTAATTGACACATTAACAATGCTTTTCCAACGAGCTGGCCTTGATTAAATACTTCTACATCAATTTTCCCAAACTTTCTACCCGCTTCGAGAATCGTAGGAACAACTTCGATTGTGCTTTCAATTTGAACAGGTTTGATAAAATAAATCGTCATATTTTCAATAACGATATCACCCTTTTTTTGTTTCTTCAATTTTCGGGTTGCCGCTTCATAAACAAGCGTAGTAAAAACGCCATATGAAATTGTTCCAAGCGGATTCGTCATTTGTGGAGTAACCTCAAAAAAATAACTTTCTTTTTCAGCAGTTTCAGCTGCTGTCTCTATTTGTGTAGTAATGATATCATCAATCGTTTCGCCAACTTGAGGCTGTCGTTGCGTCATTTGCAGCGCCTTCAATACATCTTGCCTGCTTATAATCCCAAATAACCGATGATAGTCATCAACAACCGGAAGTACCTCTATTCCCTCCCAGATCATCATATGTGCAGCGGAAGTCACGCTTGTCTTTAAACCTACGGATATCGGATTTTTTGTCATTACTTTTTCAATCGTTAAGTGCTGATCAAATTCTATTATATCTTTTGAAGTGACCATTCCAACGACTTTCATTCCTTGATCAACAACTGGAAAGCGGCTGTGGGAAGTGATTCTATTTTTTTCATACCATGTGCTTATTTGATCATGAATCATTAAATAAGCTGTTTTGTCTATTGGGGTAAAAATATCTTCTACTAAAATAATTTCCTTTTTAATTAATTGATCATAAATCGCGCGATTAATCATCGTTGCAACTGTAAACGTATCATAGCTGGTAGTCAAAATCGGCAATTCTAATTCATCCGCCAGCTTTTTCACCTCGTCCTCAGTATCAAAGCCACCGGTGATCAACACAGCTGCTCCAGCTCTAAGCGCCAGTTCATGAGCTTTCGTCCGATTTCCAACGATTAATAGATTCCCTGCACCCGTGTATTTCATCATCGCTTCCAGCTTCATTGCACCGATAACAAATTTAGTTAATGTTTTATGTAACCCTTTTTTCCCTCCAAGCACCTGTCCATCGATAATATTTACAATCTCCGCAAATGTCAGTTTTTCAATATTATTCTTTTTCTTACTTTCAATCCTAATCGTACCTACTCGTTCAATTGTACTAACATAGCCTTTATTTTCAGCATCTTTAATTGCTCTATATGCCGTTCCTTCACTCACATTTAAAGCCTTGGCAATTTGTCTTACGGAAATTTTCTCTCCAATGGGGAGGTGATCGATGTATTCAAGTATTTGTTCATGTTTAGTTGCCAAGCTCTTCACCCTTTTCGCGACTTTTTCGTTAGATTTATTATAAGGTGAGGAGCCTGACAATTCAATTATTAACGACTCTTCCTTAATTATGTGACTTTACACGTTTTGGTAACGGTTTATCTACATTTTTATTTGCTCGCTGTTTTTTCGGTGCATAAAGCCACGCTGTAAGATTGCCGGCAAAAACAAGCAAAGCTAAACCAAGCCAAGCAATGGAAAAAATACCGGCCTCATGTTGAACAGAAAAAGCTAAATGAGGTAAAGCATAATAGAGCATTAATGCGGTTAATAAGATACATAGTAAATATCTATTTTTCATTGGACTCCCTCCAGTATTTAAGCTTGTATTATTGTATGCTCTTATATTGAATTCCAACACAAAAATACATCTGCTTTTAAACAGATGTATCATTTTCGTTATAATTCAATAAATTCACCCGCACTCATTACCTTGCCATTTTTCTTTTCGAGTAAATCAATGAATTGATGTGGGTCTTTCTTAATTAATGGAAAGGTATTGTAATGAATCGGTACAACGGTTTTGGCATTTAAAAATTTTGCAGCGATTGCAGCATCTTCCGGTCCCATCGTAAAGTTATCACCAATTGGTAAAAACGCTAGATCAATGGGGTGAAGCTCACCGATTAATTTCATATCGGAAAACAATCCTGTATCACCTGCATGGTAAATCGTTTTCCCTTCAACCATTAGCAACACACCTGTTGGCATTCCTAAATAAATAATCTCTTGATTTTCTGTGACTAATGCTGAGCCATGAAATGCAGGGGTTAACTTCACCTTACCGAATTCAAATTCAAAAGATCCTCCAATATGCATCGGATGGGTGTTTAAACCTTGCCAGCTTAAATAATCTGCAATTTCATTATTAGCAATAACTACTGCTCCGCTTTGTTTTGCAATTTGCACAGTATCACCTACATGATCGTTATGACCGTGGGTTAAAATAATATAATCAGGCTTCTCTTCCTCGACTTTTAAATCAGTTTGAGAATTACCATTAATAAACGGATCAAACAGAATTGTTTTTCCGTTTGTTTCTACTTTTACTATAGAATGTCCATGATAAGATACTTTCATTTTTATATCTCTCCTTAAAAAAAAATAGTTTATCAACCATATTCAATATAAAATCCAAAACTCCTCTTTCCAATACAAAATACCCCTTTTGGTATCTGTTTAAAAGTAATTTTTATTTGTTTTCCATACTAGAAATTAGAAACGATAGGTATATTCTGATATTCTTTATATATACCCAATTAGGAGATGAAAAAAAATGAACAAAAGACTACAAGAATTAACTAGTTGGCTACAACAAGAAACGATTGATTTTGCATTTGTCACCACCCCTGAAAATGTTTTTTATTTCAGTGGTTTTCTAAGTGATCCTCATGAGCGATTACTTGGCATTGCTGTTTTCCCAAATCAGGAACCATTTATGATCTGCCCGGCACTTGATGTAACTGATGCGAAAGCGTCGGGTTGGGAATACGAAATCATTGGATGCTCAGATACTGATAATCCTTGGGAAGTACTTGAAAAGCAAGTTAAAAAACGGACAAATGAGATTCAAACAATCGCGGTAGAAAAAGAGCATATGAATATTGAAAGATATGAGTTATTACTTCAACATTTTAATGGTGCGAAATTCGTTGCAGCAGAAGCAAAGCTTCGTCAATTGCGTTTAATTAAAGATGAGAAGGAAAAGGAAATCCTGAAAAAAGCAGCTGAATTCGCGGATTTTGCTGTGCAAGTTGGTGTTAACGAAATAAAAGAAGGAAAAACCGAACTAGATATTATTGCAGCTATTGAGTACGAATTAAAGAAAAAAGGAATTTCTGAGATGTCCTTTTCAACAATGGTGCTAACTGGTACAAATGCCGCTTCTCCCCATGGGAATCCCGGATTAACTAAAATTAAAAAAGGCGATTTAGTCCTATTTGATTTAGGTGTCGTTTATGAAGGATACTGCTCTGATATTACCCGTACAGTAGCCTATGATCATACAAATGACGACCAAGAAAAAATTTACAATATCGTTTTACAAGCGGAAGAGGAAGCAATTAAAGCCGTTAAGCCTGGAATAACAGCAAAGCAATTAGATATGATTGCGAGAAATATTATTTCTGATGCTGGGTATGGAGATTATTTTCCACACCGACTTGGCCATGGGTTAGGAATTGGTGTGCATGAATATCCTTCAATAACAAATACAAATGAACTACTCATTCAAGAAGGAATGGTGTTTACTATTGAACCTGGAATCTATGTACCAAATGTAGCAGGGGTTCGTATCGAAGATGATGTATTCGTGACTAAAGACGGTGTTGAAATTTTAACCGCCTATCCAAAATCATTGCAAATTGTGAAATAATTAAAGGAATCAGCAATTGCTGATTCCTCTTTTTTACCTTCTATGCTTCCTCATCCTGATCATAAATGTGAAATTGTCCATCTGGTTGGTCAACTACACCGCTCGCATATGCTCCCATAATTTGATTAGTTGTTTGATTGATGCCTTGCTCATTATAAATAATTTCTTTTTCACGATCTTGTTTTTTCAAAATAGTGCCCCCTTCCTATATTTACTATTGTTCGAAATCTGTTTTTAGATATACAAACCATAAATTGGAACATAAGAAGGGTTTTCTTACTTTCTGTCTTTCTCAATTTCATATACGATGTGACCTAATTCCGGCAAGATGAGTTTCTCCATAGCTAACCGTACAGCACCTGTTGAACCAGGTGTAACGAAAATAATTTTATTTTTGTACGTCCCTGCTGTAGCACGGGATAACATCGCAGCAGGTCCGATATCTTCCGTATAGCTTAAATACCGAAAAAGTTCACCAAATCCCGTTACCTTTTTTTCAAAAAGGGACGAAACTGTTTCAATAGTTACATCCTTTGCTGCGATTCCCGTTCCCCCATTTATTAAAATCGCTTTGATCCCGTCAATATCCGCTATTTTCTTAATCGCGTCTTTTATTAAATGTTGATCATCCTTTACTATTTGATAGAAATTGATTGAATGACCATGACACTTTAATAAATCCATCATCAGGTGACCACTTCTATCTGTTTCTGCTGTTCTCGTGTCACTTACAGTAATGATTCCACAATAAATACTAGTTGGCGAAGCTTGTTTATGTGCGAAAATACTCATTTCTCCCATCCTTTATCCTGTAAATAACGGAATTTATAATATTTATCAGCGAAATCAGTAACTTTTCTTGAAAATAGATAGTTTGCACCTGCACCAACTGCCAACGGTATAAATGTCCATTTAGAATCTTTTTCCTTTTGAAATAAGGAAATAAAATATACTTTAACTAATTGTTTGAACGGCCCTTCTAACGATTGATAGCTTGTTATTTGATCAGTGCCATCATAAAAATATTGTTGTTCCCCTAAATCATGCACTAACAGACCCCATGCATTTCCCTTTAATCGTTTAGGAAGTGTTGCGGCATGAAAAACTTTTAGTGAGGTCATCATTTCATAAGGTGTTTTTATATCATAGCCATAAGACATAGCAATAATTTGAACAGCTCGAAGATTTAATATAATCATTACAAGAAAGTCTGAACCAAGAAGGATTGTTTTCCCAGTCCCTGTAATCCCACCTTGAATGAAGGCATACAATCGATGACGCGCAGAATGCTGATCTGCAATATAAGACACTTGATCAATCGTTAAGTTTTTTATTTCTGGAATTGTATTTACCTCCTCATCAAAAACTCTTGCAGTACTTAATATTCGATTTCTTGCATCTTCTTGAAATTGCATACTTTGAATAAGAGAGTGAAGATGAAACAGCCATGTATCCAGTTTTTCAAAAAAAGGTTCTTTAATATGATCAGGTATCATTGAAAATCCATGATCCATCCATTTTTCATATGTATTTGTGAAATCATTTGATTTCTCTTCGTTCAACGTATCAATCCATATCTGAACTTGATCCCAAACAGCCTGATCTCTTTGTGTCCATTGCATCTAATTCACCTCTTCATAAGGAATAATTATCCTTAAGTATACCATACAGCCTAGATGAAAGAGCCACGAATAAAAAAAGGCAATACCGAAATGGCTTGCCTTTTCATAACTATTTTGTTATTAAACTTACAACATCCCTTGCTATCATTACTTCTTCATTCGTTGGAATGACTAGTACCTTAACCGGTGAATGTGGATAATTAATAAATGCTTCTTTTCCTCGAATTTTATTTAATGCTGGATCCCAATAAATTCCCATGAATTCTAGACCGTGAAGAACTTTCGCACGAACAAGATCACTATTTTCGCCAATTCCAGCTGTAAAAATAATCGCATCAACTCCAGACATTCTTGCAGAATAGGAACCAATATATTTATGAATTCGATTCGCAAAAACTTCTAAAGCTAATTCTGCTCGATTATTTCCTTTCGCTGCTTCTTGTTCAATGTCCCGAAGATCACTAGAAAATCCTGAAACACCGAGCATACCCGATTTTTTATTAAGTACATCCAACACTTCATCTGCCGTTTTCCCTGTTTTGTCCATGATAAATGGTATTAAGGCAGGGTCTATATTCCCCGATCTCGTTCCCATCGCTACACCTGCCAATGGCGTGAATCCCATGGACGTATCAATTGATTTTCCACCTTCAATTGCTGCTATACTTGCTCCATTTCCTAAATGGCAAGAGATTAATCGAAGTTGTTCAATTGGACGCCCAAGCATTTCAGCCGCACGGCGAGAAACATATTTGTGAGAGGTTCCATGAAAACCATATTTGCGAATACCGTATTTTTCATAATAATCATATGGCAAGCTATATAAAAATGAGCTTTCAGGCATTGTTTGATGAAAAGCAGTATCAAAAACAGCAACTGCTGGAACATTAGGCAATGCTGCATGACAAGCCTGTATTCCAATAATATTTGCCGGATTATGGAGTGGAGCTAAATCTGAAAGTTTAATTAGTTGCTCCACTACTTCCTCTGTAATAAGGACGGAATCATTAAAAATTTCGCCCCCATGTACAACACGGTGACCAATTCCTTCTATTTCATTTAATGATTGAATGATATTTAATTCGGTTAATTTGTCCAAAAGAAGTTTGACTGCTACCTCATGATTTGGAATATCCATGACTTCTTTATATTTTTCATCGTTTACTGATATAGTAAAAATTGAATTTGCCAATCCAATTCGTTCAATAAGGCCTTTCGATATTACACGTTCCTCAGGCATTTCAAATAATTGAAATTTAAGCGAGGAACTACCTGCATTAATTGCGATAATTTTTGACATAACTACCTTTCCTTTCTATATAAGAAAGTAATCTATTTTGCATTACTGATTAATGAATTTTATCATTATTTTAGGTTTTGCATTTCAAACTATAACTATTAACGACTTCTCATTTTAATTGTCAAAACAGATATTTTCAAGCATAAAGGAGAGAGTAATCGTTTACACAGAGAAGAAAGTTTATTCGAATGATTTTGAACAAATAATGCAAAAAAAATAACCGGTATACACCGGATATTTTTTATCACTCTTTATTCTCCCGAAACCATTTATCAAGTTTTGCAAGCATTGTCTCCATTGCATGTTGATTGGATAATGTCGGCAGATTTGCAATAAGTACTTGTTTTGGAGCTTTTACAGAATCATCCTTCTTTTGAAGAATCAAGATGCTTTTCGCCGCATTTGGATTTTTAAAGATGGAAAGCGGAAGTTGAATCACACCTTGGATATGTACCTGTTCCGCTAAAAATTTATGTAATTTCGGTGCTTCTTCTGATTCAAATAGTCCATTGGGAATTAGAAAAAATAAATATCCACCTGGCTTCGTATAATTTATGCTTTGCTCGATGAATAGATGATGAGCATAGGAATGGCCTTTATCAGACTTCAGCTGGTAGTTTGAAGCGCCACTATCATTCGGATAGTACCCGACTGGTAAATCACTTACAACTACATCTACAGGATCGATAAACAAATGTTCTAATGAATCTTGGTTATACAGCTGAACCGGTTGACTTTGCAGATTTGCTCCGATGTATGCTAGTTTAATTAAAATATCATCGATTTCTATTCCATAAGCGGAAATTACGTTATCCTCTAATTGATTCATGATTGTCATTAGCAGATTACCTGTCCCAACTGCCGGATCAAGTATAGAAAAGGTTTTTATTTGTTCTGTAAATCGTTTAATTAAATAGCTCATCACTAATCCAATTGTATCAGGGGTCATTTGATGATTTGCCTGAACATTGTCTTTCATTCCTTTTAGGATGGCTAATTGGTACGCTTTTCGAATTTGTTCTTCGGTAAATGAAGAAAGATTAATTTCCTCGTATTTTTTCTTTAGTCTTTTTTTATTTAATTCGCTTATCTCCTCTTGCACGATCTCCCCATGAAATAAGTTTTCTCCTGTCTCAGCAAGTGCCTCTAAATAAGTGCATGAAAGTTCTTCTTGTAGAATAAGTGCTGTTTCATTTAAGACATTGAAAATCGCTTCCATTGGAGTAATATTCATTAGTCTTTTCCTCCCAACATAAAATCCCCGATTCGTATCGGGGACAATGATTCTATATTTTTTAAAATTTACTTCGCTTGTTTCGCTGCTTCGATTGCCTTTTCGTAGTCTGGGTGATTGGTGCCTTCGCTTACGTACTCAACATAAACTACTTTATCATTACTATCAACGACAAACACGGAACGGGCAAGTAGTCGTAATTCTTTCATAATTACTCCGTATGCTTCCCCAAATGAAAGATCACGATGATCAGATAAAGTTTTAACATTTTCCAAACCACTTGCAGCACACCATCTGCTTTGAGCAAATGGCAGATCACAGGAAATTGTTAAGACTTCCACATTGTTTAATTTTGATGCTTCCTCATTAAAACGACGTGTCTGTGCATCACATACACCAGTATCAATAGATGGTACAACACTAATTAATCGAACTTTCCCTTTCGTGTCATCAAGTGTGACCTCTGATAAATCATTTGCCAATACAGTAAAATTAGGAGCAGTATCTCCAACTTTAACTTCATTTCCAAGTATTGTTACCGGATTTCCTTTAAACGTTACATTTGTCATCGTTTTAATTCCTCCTTTTATGTATTTATAATAATCATACTTAATTTTCAACTATTTTACCAATTAAAAACTCGCCAATGGCGAGTTTTAAAAATCAAAATCTTGTTTTTGATTTGTTGGCTGATGGTTTTTCCATCCATTTGAATTAGTATTTTGATTATTTTTCTTTATCATACTTTGAATTTTATCCACAACACTCGGGGCTACGTCCAATATTTTTTCGAGTAAATGTGTACTTTCATCAAGATGAAGCATTTTTACCCCTTGGGAGTTAACAATTAAAAAAGCAATAGGGGTAATCGAAACTCCTCCACCACTACCGCCACCAAAAGGAAGATCAGTTTTACCACCTTGACCGCTTTGTCCTTGTCCTCCTGAACTAGACTTATCAGGTCCATTAAATTGACTTCCACCTGCGGCAAACCCGAATCCTACTTTTGATACAGTTAAGATTACACTACCATCTGGTGTTTCAACGGGATCACCAATGATTGTATTTACATCAATCATTTCCTTTAAGTTTTCCATTGCTGCTGACATTAATCCTTCAATTGGATGTTCACCCATAGTAATCCTCCTATCTCTTACAAAGATTCATTAGAATCTTCTTTAGAAATCATTGTTAATGGCTTTGTTTTGAAAGAACCTTTACCGCCTCTCCAAAACTTTACTATTTTTAATCCTGCTAGAATAGCATTCCCGATTCTTATTTTAATCATACATTTTAGTGAAGTTTCTGAAATGGGAATTTGAAAGGATGGTGTAACAGAATAACTAGGGAATTTCATCAACTTCATTTTATTGCTTATGAAAGCGATTATGATTGATTTTAAAGCCATTGCTGCACCAGATAATTTTCCCGTTAATGCTGCATCTTTTAACCCGATTGTAGAATGCCATTCCAATTGAGTGATTCTGACCTTTTTTAAGAATTTTAGTATGATAATTTTCAACCCAAAAATATGTTCTAGTAATTCCTTAAAATCTGATATTCGCTCAGTTATTTCTTTAGTAGTAATTTCTGCATGTTCATGTGTTCCAGTATTCGTTTTCTTTTCATATGTAATAGTCGGCTCATCTTTTTCAACTTTAATTGTTGGTATTTTCAATTTATAGCGAATAAACTTCCACATAATGAATTGAACTCGTAAATGATCATCGTCGATTCTATGTGAATAATCAATAAAGATAGTGATAGTTGTAAACCAAATAACAAGTAAGAATAGAAGAAAAATACCTATTATAACAGTGGCAACGATCATTTCTCCACAACCTTTCAGCCTTACATTCTCGCCAAAATAGAAAAAAAATAAACCCGCATTACTCATAATGTAATACGGGTTTATTTGAGGATTGTTATTCAATAATAGCTTTGAGTCATGCAGGTTTTGATTGAAATTGTTTTACCGCTCTTTCATGTACGACAGTTGTATCGGCAAATATGTCATGAATGCCTTGTTTATTCGGAGTAAAAGCAACAACAACGTATAATATTTTTGTAAAAACAGAAATATATCGTCCAATCCCTTCACGGAAAATGATTGTACTCCATGAAAGTTTCTTTTCTTTTAATGAAATCACTTTTAATCCAAACACCATTTTTCCTATCGTGGCACTTAAAAATTTCGTCATCAATATGAAGTACAGATAAAATAATAGGGTCGTTACAATTGAATAGGGTGTAAACAGTCCTGAATCAGTTAAAGGAATATCCACGATTCGAAAAACAGGCCTTATAATTAATCGACTAATACTAGCGACTACAACAATATCGAGGAGATACGCCCAAAATCTCATCCAAAATCCTGCAAAAGAGAATGTCTGAACGACAGTTAAGGTTTTGTCATTTGCCGCTATATCGTTTTTATTAGTAGCTATATCTTGTTCTTCTGTCATTATATGCTACCTCCTTACTCCGAATAGATGTACATGGGCCGTGGGGCATTAGGTTGTGACAACATTTTCATTAAACCTGTTACGTCCGCTTCTTTCCCCATCATTTTTTGAGCTGCCATCGAAAATAGGGAACCTAAGCCCGCATCACTTTTATAGCGAACAACTTGTGCATTTTTTAAATGAAAATCCTTACGAACATGATCAATTACATCTTCCAAGTATCCAAAATCATCGATTAATTTTAATTCTTTCGCTTGTCTGCCATCATAAACGCGTCCATCCGCTAATTTTCGAACTATATTCTCAGGCATATGTCTTCCTTGTGAGATAACTTGAACAAATCCATCATATGAATTATTCACCATATTTTGAATGATCTTTTTCTCATCATTTGTCATTTTCCTTGAAGGACTCATAATATCTTTATACGGACCACTTTTAATCGTCACAAAGTCTACCCCGAAATCCTTTGCTAATTCCGAATAGTTAACACCTTGCATGATAACCCCGAGAGAACCTGTCATTGTCTCTTTACTTGCAAAGATTTTATCTGCAGAGGTTGATATGTAATAACCGCCTGACGCAGCAGTTGCTCCCATTGATACATACACAGGCTTTTTCGCCTCTTTTTGTATTTCGACTATTTTATCATGAATTTCTGCAGATTCTACTACTCCACCACCTGGTGAATTTACCCGTAAAATAACCGCCTTTACATCATTATTATCTTTCACATAGTTTAATTGCTTCATAAAATCTCGATGATTATACGAACCATCTTTCAGTAAGGAAGTACTGCTACCTGTATCTTGAATGACTCCATCTACCTCTAGGATCGCGATTTTTTTAAATTCATCACCATCCTCCATCACTTCTTCTGAAAAGTTTTCATCCGATGTAGTGAATGTCTCTTCAAAAAATTTAGTAAAGTCTGTTGTAAATGCAAGACTTGCAAAATTCACAATAATTGATACTCCAAAAAGCAGTACAGCAATCGCCAAAGCTCCCCACCTTTTTTTATTCATTATTCACATCCTCCTTCTTTCCACTAATTTGTTATTATGGACATAATAGTGTATGTATATAAATTTCATGGCCAGTGTTTTTACACTCCTATATTGTACGACTTCCTTTTTAAAAAGTTTCGTAATAATGGTAAACTTGTCTTAAACAATAATGAAAAAATCGTTTTCAAAATTCACTAATTACAAGAGAGAAAGGTGATTATGAATGTCAGAAAGAAAGAACATTTACCTTTATTACAATAATCGAGAAGAGCTAGAACATAAGCTTACGCATTTAATAAATACTGCAAAAAAATATGATTTCACCGTTGTCGATCATGTGATGGATGCAAACATCATTATAAGTGTTGGAAGTGATGGCACCTTTTTGCAAGCCGTTCGCAAGTCGGGATTTAGGCAAGATTGTCTTTATGTAGGTGTTTCCACAAAGGACCGTCTCGGAATGTATTGTGACTTTCACATAGATGATGTGACTGAGATGATCGAAGCAATGAAATTAGACAAAATAGAAGTGAGAAAATATCCTGTCATTCAAGTAAATATAAATCAACAAGGATCATTTTATTGTTTAAATGAATTTAGCATTCGCTCCGGGATCATTAAAACATTTGTTATGGATGTTTACATAGATGACATCTCATTTGAAACGTTTAGAGGAGACGGGATGCTGATTGCTACTCCAACAGGAAGCACAGCTTACAATAAATCGGTAAATGGAGCGATTGTTGATCCATTGCTGCCATGTCTTCAAGTCAGTGAACTTGCGTCATTAAACAATAATCAATACCGGACATTAGGTTCCTCTTTTATTCTTAGTGGTCACCGAAAATTGTCATTGAAAGTCGTCCAAACCGGGAATGATTACCCTACAATGGGAATGGATAATGAAGCACTAAGTATTCGCCATGTCGAAAAAATCGATATCCAACTAAGTGACAGAATCATCAAAACGGTAAAATTAAAAGATAATTCATTTTGGGAGAAAGTGAAACGGATATTTTTATAAAATAAGAGAACAGATAGCTTTTATATAGCTATCTGTCTTCATGAAATTATTTATTTTGCTTTTTCTAATTCTTGCTGCCGAAGTTCAATTCGGCGAATTTTTCCTGATGTTGTTTTCGGAAGTTCTTGAATAAATTCGATCTCACGAGGATATTTGTATGGAGCCGTTAGATCTTTTACATGATTTTGCAAAGACTTGATTAAGTCGGGCTTTTCAGGGTCTACTCCATCTTGCAAAACGACAAAAGCTTTTACAATATTCCCTCGCACTTCATCCGGACTTGCGACAACGGCACATTCCTTAACATCCGGATGTTTAACAAGTGCATCTTCCACTTCAAAAGGTCCAATGGTGTATCCGGAACTAATAATAATATCATCCCCGCGTCCTTCAAACCACAAATAACCTTCTTCATCCTTTTTTGCTTTATCGCCAGTTACATAATAATCTCCACGAAATTGCATTGCAGTTCTTTCCGGATCTTTATAATAATTTTTGAATAAAGCCGGTGTCTCGATGTGAACGGCAATATCCCCAACTTCCCCTACTTTGCAAGGCTGTCCATGTTCATTTATTACTTCTACCCTATTCCCTGGAGTTGGCTTCCCCATTGAACCGGGTTTCAATTCCATATCTTTAGTAATTCCTACTAATAATGTATTTTCAGTTTGACCATATCCATCTCGAACAGTAATATTGAAATATTTTTGGAATGTCTCAATGACCTCTCGATTTAATGGTTCCCCAGCAGATACTGCACTATGAATATGTTTCAACTGGTAATCAGATAAATTATCAACTTTCGCCATTAACCTATATTCTGTTGGCGTGCAGCATAAAACATTCACTTCATGTTTATCAAGTAAACTTAAGTATGTCTTCGGATCAAATTTTCCATTATAAACAAATCCAGTAGCCCCAGAGCCAAGAACAGATAAGAAAGGACTCCAAATCCACTTTTGCCATCCCGGACCTGCAGTGGCCCAAACTGTATCATTTTCCTCTATGCATAACCAGTGTGGTGCTGCAGTACGTAAATGGGCATAGCCCCAGCCATGGGTATGGACAACACCTTTTGGATTACCTGTCGTCCCAGAAGTGTAGGATAAAAATGCCATATCATCTTTAGATGTACGAGTGATTTCAAGGGAATCACTTGCTTTATCTGCTAATTCATTTAAATATAGCCAATTACTGATCTCTTTTCCTATTACAAATCGTTTTAATTGATGCGATTCAATTACTTCTTCAAATTGATTGACGTATGGATAGTAAGAAACAATCCCTTTTACATCACCATGCTGTATTCTGTATTGTAAATCTTTTGTTTTTAACATTTCAGAACTTGGTATGACAACAATACCTGTTTTTAGTGCGGCTAGGTATACTTGATAGGCTTCGATTAATCTTGGAACGATAATAAGGATCGTATCCCCTTTTTGTAGTCCATTCTCTATGAAAACATTCCCAATTTGATTGACTCTCTTAATTAAATCTTTATATGTAATTTCCTTCGTTTCTCCTAAATCATTTTCCCATTTTATTGCAATTTTATTTGGATTAGATGCATATTTTTCTACTTCTTCTACAATATTGTACACTTTAGGTGCTAATAAGTCTTCACGGTTCATTTATCATACCTCCTCGAAAAAGTTAGTTCTATTATACTAAATAATTTAAAGATTTTAAATAGTAATAACAAAGAGGCAAATAAAGAAGGGAAGCAGGTATCCTGCTTCCCATAGCCATATTATTTAATTAATGTTGATGAAAACCGCCAAGTTGTTGTTCAGCCATTGAAACTAGGCGTTTTGTAATTTCACCACCAACAGAACCGTTAGCGCGTGAAGTTGTATCAGCTCCAAGATTTACACCAAATTCTTGAGCAATTTCATATTTCATTTGATCAAGAGCTTGTTCTGCACCAGGTGCTACTAATTGATTATTGTTCGGCATGTGTTTTCACCTCCTTGTGAGTATAGATTGTGCGAAAACACATGCCTTCATTCAAATTATTGATTGGTAATTGTTCCTTGTAATTATAGAATTATCCAATATATTATAGTAAATCAGAAAAAGTCTCTTCACGGCTCTTACTTTCAGTAGAAACAATGATTGTTTCTACATTTTGGACTGCCTCTTGAATAAGCGATTCAAAATCCACTTTAGTCTCAAAATACTGCATTTTATCTAATTTTGGACGCGTTTTCGGAGCTGGAGGAGTAAAGATCGTACAACAATCCTCATATGGTAAATTGGATATTTCAAATGTATCGATTTGTTTAGCAATATCGATAATTTCCAACTTATCCATCGAAATTAAAGGACGAAGAATTGGTGTCGCAGTCACATCGTTAATCGCAATCATACTTTCTAATGTTTGACTCGCTACTTGACCGAGGCTTTCCCCCGTAACAATCGCTAAACCGCTATTCATTCGTCTAATTTCATCGGTAATTCGCAGCATCATTCTTCGCGTTGCTGTCATCGAATAGCCTTCAGGAATTTGCTTATGAATGATTTCTTGAATTTTTGTAAATGGCACAATATGCATTTTTACAAAACCATTATATGCAGCCATTTTTTGTGCAAGATCGATCGCTTTTTGCTTCGCTCGTTCACTCGTAAATGGAGGGCTGTGAAAATGAACAGCTTCCACTTTCACTCCTCTTTTCATCGTTAAATACCCGGCGACAGGACTATCAATTCCTCCTGAGAGCATAAGCATTGCCTTCCCTGAGGAACCTACTGGCAACCCACCTGCACCACGGATAATTTCACTCGACATGTAGACGCCATCTCTTCTGACATCAACGATAAGATTTATATCGGGATTTTTCACATTTACTTTGATACCTTCGAGATTGGTAAGAATATAGGATCCAATCGCATGGTTTATATCGTTTGTATCCAATTCAAATGATTTATCACCACGTCTTGTAGAAACTTTAAATGTTGCACCCTCTTGGTAAAGTTGCTTAACAAGTGTTAAGCCAACTTCCTTCATTTCATTAATTTGTTTTTCCGCTTTTACAGCTAAACTGAATGATTGAATACCGAACACTTTTGACAATTCTTCCATAATCGGTTCACTATCTTCACCATTTAACAATATAAACATCCGATCATGTCCGCCTTGAATAGTAATATTTTTAAATTCTTTAAGGACACCGCGAATATTTCTTTTCAAATGGGTGATAAAATGATTTCTATTTTTCCCTTTTGTAGACAGTTCTCCATATCTAATTAATATACGATCATATTTCATTTTGTGTCCCCCACTACTTCATACAGTTTGGTTAATATTCTTTCTAATTTTGTTATAAATATTTTTGCTTCATCCATTGTATTATCATAAGATAAACTGATTCGAACTGCTCCAATCGCTTCTTCATCAGTAACTCCCATCGCTTGTAATGTTCTGCTTATCGATTTTTGTTTAGATGAACAAGCACTTGTCGTAGATACATAAATATTTTCCGCTTCTAGTGCGTGAACAATGACTTCTCCCTTTAAACCAATTGCGGAAAAATTAATAATATGGGGAGCAGATGTCGTTGGATTCGTGTTCACCTTAATGGAAGGCATTTTTTTTAAGTTTAAGATTAAATAATCCCTTATCGCCAACATATCTGTTCGTTTTTGCTTACGTTTTTCTTCTGTTAGACGGAGTGCTTTAGCCATCGTTACGATTCCACTGACATTCTCCGTACCACTTCGAACTTTATTTTCCTGGTTTCCACCTGAAAATAATGGTGAAATACGTATTCCGTCACGTATATAGAGAACACCAATTCCTTTTAGACCATGGAATTTATGAGCGGAAATTGAGCATAAGTCAACTTTGGCTTGATGAAGAAGTAAAGGGATCTTTCCAATTCCTTGAACATGATCAACATGGAATAATATTTTTGGGTAATTCGTCAAAAGTTCCCCAATTTCTTCAATAGGCTGAACTGCCCCCATTTCATTATTCACATGCATAATTGAAACGAGTATTGTATTGTCCCTAATGGAAGAGCTAAGATCATTTATGTCAACTTGACCATATTCATCTACTGGTAAATACGTAATTTCAAAACCTAATTTACTTAACTGTTCGCATGCTTCGTATACGGAAGGATGTTCTACCCTCGTTGTTATAATATGATTCCCGCGAGAACGATACGCAAGAGCTGTTCCTTTAATGGCTAAATTATTACCTTCTGTTCCGCCAGATGTAAAATATATTTCATTTTCTTTTACATGTAACAGATTGGAAATTTGTTTTCTTGCTTGGTTTACTAATGTTTCTACTTTCCCGCCAAAATTATGAAGGGACGAAGGATTTGCGTAGTATTCCTTTGACACTTTCGCAAATGCATCAATCACCTCATCATATGGCTTCGTTGTTGCACTATTATCAAAATAAATCATTTATAAACACCTTCAAATATGTCATCTAATTAGTTCATTCCAATGATAAATCATAACATAGGTTAAGAAAATTGAAAATGGAAGGAATCGCTACTCTTCATTTACTGAAAGACAAAAACGAATGCGAAAAACGCATTCGTTTTATATTACTTCTTGATTAATCATTTCTTCAATATTTTTCAGTGCTCCCGGCTCTACTTCCTCTACGGCAGTTGCGGCTTCCTCTAATGCTAAATGATAGTCATAGTTTCTAAAATATTCTTCAGCCTGTCGTAATCCTTCAGCTACTTTTGGGTTACGCGCACGATAGCGATTTCCATACTGAATAACTTTTTCCACTAGCACCACAGTCTCTACAAGTTCTATCGTTTTATCATATAATGCATCAACAGCATTTATCGCTTCCTGTAAATAGGTTTGAATTGCTTTAATATTTAATGGCTTTTCATTTAAGCTTTTAAAAACATCTTGAATGTTTTCATGGACTTGTTCCATAAATAGTTCAAAATCATTCGGAAGGCCAGGAATATTGCTTTTTGAAATGATTTTTAATGCATCACTCGTTTTCTTTTTTAATTCAGTTAATTTTTCACGTGCTTCAAGTTCGTCTTTTCGCAAATTTTGTAAATGAAGTGTAAATTCTTTTTGGTCTTCTTTTACTTTCTCAATTGCTTCACGAATATCAGTTAATTCATCACTTAAAGTGGTGTATGCTGAACTATCGTCTGCTATTTTTAATTCGAGTGTTTCAAATCTCTTGATTAATTTTCCTAGTTGTTTATCAAGACTATTAGGGATTTCCAATTCCCCTTCTAATAGTTGATAACTCTGTTTCACAAAATTCGTTTCCTCTTTCATTTTTTCATTAGTTTCCTTAACAAGCGTCAAATCATTTTTTGTCTCGTCATGATGTTTATGAATAAAATGTTTTGCATCCACTTCTTTTTCTAAAAGTACATACAAAATATCTATTTTTTCCTTAAGATCTGCGATTCCGGAATCTACTTCATCAACATCCGTTTTTTCCAATAATTCCTCGTAAGTTTGCAAGGATTTCCTTAAGTCAGCTATTTCCTTATCTATTTGTAGATGATCTAAAATAAATCCTTGTTCCTTCATTTCTTTATGCCCTTCTTCAATTTCATTCAATTGTGAAGGGAGTATTGTCGTTACTTCTGTAATTAATTCCGGAATTTTTTCGACCTTTTCAATTAACGTTTGCACTTCGTCCTTTAAAACATTGATTACTTCCCTTCCTTTGAGGTAATCTCCGTTCTCTGTCAGCTCGGTAAAATGATGGAATTTAGTTGAAATAGCATCCAATTTCATTTCTAAATTTTGAATGGACTTGCCATATATATGCCGCTCAATTAAAAGCGTCTTTTTTATCATTTTATACTTATTACTCAATTCTTCCATTTCAATGCGGCTTTCTTCTTCACTGCTAATTAAATCTCTTAATTCCGCCAAAATCGTTTCGATTTTACTTTCCACATTCGTTAAAATGGTTTCGATTTTCAGATTTGATTCTTTTGCCTTTTTAAAACGGAACTTATCTGTGAATTCTTCTGAGTCGAACAGAAAGTCCTCAATATCCGGAAGTTCTACAGCAACAATATCATCCCAGGCTTTTCTCCAACTTTCAAATAATTCTTCCGTTTCGCCTGTCATATTTAGCTGCTTTACTTTTCCCAGCTCGTCCACGACCGGGCGATTCATTATATCAATTTTCCATGCTTCTAATTTATCAATCTCTTTATAATATTTCTTTCTCGTAATAAATCCAATTACTAAGAATATGAGTACAATTACGATTGCACCGATGACATAAACCATCGTAAGCCCCCTGTTCCGTCCAAAACTGATCTATATTTTTAATTAATCGATTTGATTTTACTTATTTTAGTATGTAGTATTTATGATACCATGTAACGACAATTTTTGACTATTAAATTCAACATTTTTCTTAGTATATTTATAGAAAAAAAACAACTCCGGGGAAATTTTCAGAGTTGCTAAATTGGAATATTAATTTTTCTTGGCTGGTTTATGATGTTCGTTTCGATCCATTCGTCGATTTTCTCATAATATTTTTCTACGAAATAATTTTCTTGCGGAAATAGGTTCCATACTTCCCTTAAATATTGACTATTCAAAAAGGGCATCGTCATGAGACTTCTTAATTGGATGATTAAATAACCTATATTGGATTCTAAATAGTGATCAGGGACAATTGCCTCGATTAATTTTTTGTATAAATACCTTTCCTTCATTAAATAGGATGAAGTGATTTCACGAACAATCTGCGAATCGATTGATACTTCCCGCCAAACGAAGCGTGATAGATGATGGTTCTTACTTTGAAAAGCTAAAATTTTATACACTGCCCGTTTCATACAATAGTCAGGGCGGTCATTTTTTAATAGATTTACCTCTTCTTCTATAAATTCAATGTACGCTTCAAAAAATTGAATGAAGCATTTTTCAAGCAAGCCTTGCTTACCTTCAAAATAATACGATATATTGGCGGGATTTACTTTTGCCTTTTTCGCAATATCTCGAATAGATGTTCCGTCAAAACCTTTTATATTAAATAAAAGAATCGCCGCGTCTACGATTGTATCCTTCGTCGAACTTCTCCTATTTACCATAGATACACCTCATTTCAATCTTTTTTGCTTGAATAATAGAAATATTTATGCTACAAGTAATTCAAGTAATGATCTATTCATTTATATTATTTCTTGTTCATATCAGGCTTTTCCTTTAAGGAAATATCGACATTATCAGCAAAAATCAGCAATTACGAAAATAATTTGTAGAAATAAGGTGAATTATATGTTTCATTCAGCTAAGTATGAAGGGACACAGTCAGAGAAATATGATTTAGTAAAAAAACAACTAAAGGCATTAATTGAAGACGAACCAAATCAAATTGCCAATTTAAGTAATGCCTCTGCACTATTAAACCAATTTCTCGACCGTATCAATTGGGTTGGCTTTTATTTAATGGATGGAAACGAACTTGTATTAGGCCCTTTTCAAGGTTTACCGGCATGTGTCCGAATTCCAATCGGTAGAGGTGTGTGCGGGACAGCTGTTCAAAAAAGAAAAACATTAAGAGTAGCTGATGTAAATACGTTCCCGGGACATATTGCATGTGACTCTGCATCCCAATCGGAAATCGTTATTCCTATCATTAAAAATGATTCAGTCATCGGTGTTTTAGATATTGATAGTCCTGAAAAAAATCGTTTTGATGAGACAGATGAAATTCATTTAAAAGAATTTGTTGAAATTTTGGAGACATATCTATAATTAAAACAATAGAGCCCTTAAAAGGGGCTCTTATCTTCTTTAATGACTACTTGATTTTTCCCGCGTTCTTTCGCATGATAAAGACCGACATCTGCACGATTAAAAAGGCTTTCCACTTGATCTTTTCTTTTCTTATTCCAGTAGGAAACGCCGCAGGAAACGGTAATCTTTGGCTTGGTGTTTTTATATACCGCTTCCACTAACCGATGAGCAACTTGTGATCCTGTTTTTAACGAAGCACCGGGAAGATAGATGGCCAATTCCTCTCCACCCCAACGTGCACCTATGTCTGAAGAACGTATATTTTGTTGAATAATGTTAGCGACTTGAACGAGTATTTCATCCCCTGTTTGATGTCCAAATGTATCATTTACTTTTTTAAAATTATCAATATCTAATAAAATAAATGTACCTTCCTCGTCTTTTTCCATTGATTGTTTAATTTCATCATTTAGAAAACCTTTAGCAAATAGTTGTGTTAACTGATCTGTGATCACCATCCGTTCTAGCTCTTCTCTTAGCATCGAGTTTGTAATTGCCAAAGTCGAATGATGAATCAATGATTGAAATAATTTAAACATATCGAATGTGAAATAATAGGGAATACTGTGTGAAACTATACAAAAACCTTTTAAACTATCACTCTCAATCATTGGAACAACCATTAATGAGGAAAAAGGTATAGTTTCATCTGCTAACTGATTCTGTATATTGCTATACAAAAGGGCCTCCTTCTTCACCCGAATATTCTCTGCTATAAACTCAACGCATTTCTTCCCTACCTCTGAAAGAAAAACACTGTTGCTCCCATTGAGAATAGTAAACTCTGTATCCTTTAATAGAACAAATCCGATATCGTCTGTATTAAATGATTTTTTTATTTGTGATTTTAAAAATTGAACGGTTTCATCCAAACTAGTTGAAGAATTTAAACGATGAGAGGTATCATTGATTAATTGTAAATCTCTAATTAACGTTTGTGATTGTTCATATAATTTGGCATTTTCAAACGCACTGCCGCCAGTATTGGCAAGTAAGCGAATGAACTCAACTTCACTATTTTGAAAAACAAACGAAGCAGAAGTAGCAACTTCCAATACACCATAAACTCCCTGTTTTCCACAGAGTGGGGCATATAATATCGTATGATTTTCAGTACAAATTTTTTCAATTCTTATTTCGCCACTAACGTAAGAATCCATAACAGCGCCATCAATATGATCCAATTGAAGTTCTTTAATGGGCAACGTTTTGTCGTGCTTTGAATCATTCGAAAGTAATAAATTATACGTAAAGTAGGGAAAAACTTTTTTTAACGCTTTAATAATTTCATTTAAAACAATATCTACATCCATTGAGGAGTGGAATTTTTCTGTAACTCGAAAAAGCTCCTTATATCTACCTTCTTCATTAAGAATATCTGATTGCTTTTCAATTATTTGTATCGTTTTTCCACTTTCATATATAAAAGAGTTTACATTCGGAGAAACGAATTCACTTAATTTATCTTCATTAGCATGTAAAAATAAATAGCCCTTTTCTATCTCGTTATACTTTAGATGAAACGCTGAATTAAATATGCTCAATTGTGGGTGCATACTTAATATATCGTGCCCCACATAATCACTTTCGATAAAGATTGCCTGTAACGTGTTCGTAGAGATGCATTTCGGGAAGTCGAATGGTTGTTTAGAAAATGAATGTTCAAAACAATTCCGATTATTATTATCCTGTTGCGGTTTATAATAAACAGCATGTGTTACATCTAAACAATCAGCGATAATAGTTATCCAATTAGCAATACGTTTTTCTAGTTTATCTTCCATAAGATCAAATAATCGAGATTTATAATATAGGATAAAACTTTGAGCACAAATTTCCATAGTATAATCACCTGTCATTATAAGAGCATAGTATTCATGGATTTTTTCTCATATTAATTATGAACAAACGCTTAAATGGTTCTAATAGCATAGTACTATTATACTATATGATTCTTTTTTTGTATAGAAAAATCTACCATTAAGGTGTTGCGAATCACATTAATATGAAGTATTGCCTTGACTTTATTTATAAGAGAACATATAATGTTCTTTGTGTAAAATAATTGCAGCCTTTGTGAACAGCTTTATGATCGTATGTTGTTCCCATTTTTAGAATTCCTTCTAAAAATGTGGTGTATCGCGTAACCCTCTGCTGCTAGGGCGATGGTACATGAAAACATCATACACTTAATGATTATTCACACCTGGTTTTTATTTTACTCAAAATAAAAACAATAAAGGAGGAGTCTTAAATGGCTCGTTATACTGGTCCAAGTTGGAAATTATCTCGTCGTCTTGGCATTTCATTAAGCGGAACTGGTAAGGAATTAGAAAAACGTCCTTATGCACCTGGACAACATGGTCCTAACCAACGTAAAAAACTTTCTGAATATGGTCTTCAATTACAAGAGAAGCAAAAGCTTCGCCATATGTATGGAGTGAATGAACGCCAATTCCATAACACTTACCTAAAAGCTGGAAAAATGCAAGGTAAACACGGTGAAAACTTCATGATTCTTCTTGAATCTCGTTTAGATAACCTTGTATATCGTCTTGGTTTAGCTCGTACTCGTCGTCAAGCACGTCAACTTGTAAACCACGGACATATTCTTGTAGATGGAAAACGTGTTGATATTCCATCTTACCGCGTATCACCTGGTCAAACAATTGGTGTTCGTGAAAAATCTACTAACTTATCTACTATCAAAGAATCAATCGAAGTAAACAACTTCGTACCTGAATACCTTACTTTTGATGCAGATAAACTTGAAGGTACATTCACTCGTTTACCAGAACGTTCTGAATTACCAGCTGAAATTAACGAATCATTCATCGTTGAGTTCTATTCTCGTTAATTTTTCTAAAACCACTTGTATTTATACAAGTGGTTTTCTTTTGAATTAAAAATAAAAGACGAACCAATTTGGTTCGTCTTTTATTTTTTAATAGCGAATTAAGAAATACTTCTTCTTCCCTCTTCTTATAATCGTAAATTGTTCTTCAATTCGATCGTTCATTGATAATATATATTGGACGTCTGTATTTCGTTCTCCATTTATATATATCGCTCCATTTTGAATATCTTCGCGGGCTTGGCGTTTAGATGGTGAAATTTTCGCTTCTACTAATAAGTCAACTAGAGCGATTTCTTCATTTCCTTTGAAATCAAATGATGGAACGTCTTTAAATCCTTGCTTAATTTCATCCGCAGTTAAGTTCTTTACCTCGCCGCTGAAAAGGGCTTGTGTAATCTTCATTGCTTGCTCTAAAGCATCTTCGCCATGAATTAAGCGAGTCATTTCTTCCGCTAATGTTTTTTGCGCTTTTCGTAAATGTGGTTCCTCTTCAACCGCTTTTTCTAATTCTTCAATTTCTTCCCGTGATAAGAACGTAAAGTATTTGAGGTATTTAATAACATCAGCATCAGCAGTGTTAATCCAAAATTGATAGAATTCATATGGTGATGTCTTTTCCGGATCAAGCCAGATGGACCCGCCTTCTGTTTTTCCGAATTTTGTTCCATCGGCTTTTGTCACTAATGGAATCGTTAAGCCGAACGCCTTTTCAGTATCTGGACTCATTTTACGAATAAGCTCTAAGCCTGTTGTGATATTTCCCCATTGATCACTACCACCAATTTGCATTCTACAGTTATGATTTTTGTATAAATGGAAAAAGTCTATGGCTTGTAATATTGTATACGTGAATTCAGTAAATGAAATACCTGTTTCTAAGCGTGAAGCAATGGTATCCTTCGCTAACATGTAATTGACACCAATGAATTTTCCATAATCACGTAAGAACGTAACTAAGTCCATCGTACCGTTCCAATCATAGTTGTTCACCATGATTGCACCATTTTCTCCTTCAAAGTCGAAAATGTGCTCAAGCTGCTTTTTAATCCCACGAACATTATGGTCAACCGCTTCTAAAGTTTGCAGCTTTCTTTCTTCTTTTTTTCCACTAGGATCTCCAATTAAGCCCGTTGCACCACCAACAAGTACAATTGGACGATGTCCTTCCTGTTGGAATCTTCTTAATGTAAGATATGGAAGCAAATGACCGATATGCATACTGTCAGCTGTCGGGTCAACCCCACAGTATAACGAAATTTTTTCCTTATCTAGAACCTCTTTAATTCCTTCTTCATCTGTTTGTTGATAAATAATCCCTCTCCATTGCAAATCTTCTAATAAACCCATTTCACATCACTCCATTCTGTGTAAAATAAAAAAGCCCCTTCGTTTATAAAACGAAGGGACGATAATGCTCGCGGTACCACCCAACTTGAGAAACAGATTTGTTCTCCACTCAAAAATATAACGGTATCTACCGTTTACTGCTACTAGATCATTTCACAGTAAATGCTCCAGGATGTAATTCATCATAACTATTTGTATCGACTTTCAGCAACCGTCGACTCTCTAAAACATGGATAGTTAGACTACTTTATCCTTTCAACGCTTCTTCATATGAATTTGTACTTATAAAAGTTAATCTATTTTAAACATACCTCCTAAAGAAAGTCAATTGCTTTCAGAAAAATAATGATTTTAACATTACTATAATAAATTTATGCTATAATGTATGTGATTTTGAGGGGGAATATGATGGGTGAAAAAATGACTAGATTATTAGAACGTTTAAAGGAATCACTAGCGATTTTTCAAAACAAAAAGGTACAAAAAAACTCTAGAATTACAATTGGGGTTATTTGGAATCTATTATTAATATTATTCATTGTGATTGTCGTAGGTGGTTTCTTTGCTGGCGGTGTTGCTGCAGGATATTTTGCAGCTTTAGTTAAAGACGAACCCGTTCGTCCTTATAATGAAATGAAGAAGGACATATACAATTATGAAGAGACATCACAACTCTATTTCGCTAATAAGGTCTATTTAGGAAAAGTAAAGTCGGATTTAGATCGCGAAGAAGTGAAAATCAAAGATGTTTCGCAATTTTTAAAAGATGCATTAATTGCTACCGAAGATAAATATTTTTATGAGCATAACGGTGTTGTCCCAAAAGCGCTATTTCGTGCTGTTTTTCAAGAGGTAACCAATTCCTCAACACAAACTGGCGGTAGCACGCTCACACAACAAATTATCAAAAATCAAGTATTAACAAATGAAGTATCGTTTGATCGAAAGGCTAAAGAAGTATTATTAGCTCTCCGCTTAGAAAAGTTTTTTAAAAAAGATGAAATACTTGAAGCTTATTTAAACGTCTCCACGTTTGGCAGAAATTCATCCGGCCAAAATATTGCAGGTGTTGAATCAGCTGCAAAAGGGATATTTGGAGTGTCGGCAAAAAAGTTAAATCTTGCTCAAGCCGCTTTTATAGCAGGATTGCCACAAAGCCCGTTTATGTACACCCCATTTACAAATGGAGGCAAGCTTAAAAGTAAAGACGGATTAGAGCCGGGTATCAATCGGATGAAACTAGTCCTAAGTCGAATGCTGGACAATGGTTATATTTCAGAAAAGCAATATAAAGATGCGATGAATTACAATATCGTTAAAGATTTTATCAAACCACAAAAAAGTCCACGAGAAAAATACCCATGGTTAACGTATGAAATCGAAGACCGTGCTCGAAATATCGTAGCCATTATGCTGGCACAAAAAGATGGATATAAAGAAAAAGAGTTAAATAAAAATAAAAAATTATATGATAAATACACAACACTTGCCGATCGTAACATTCGACAAAATGGCTATAATATTCACACAACAATCGATAAAAAAATCTATGATAAAATGCAAAAAGCAAAAGACGAATTTGATGGTTATGGACCAAATAAAACAGTTACAAAAATAGACCCAAAAACCGGGGAAGAAAAATCAGTAACAGAACCTGTCCAAATCGGCGGAATATTAATTGAAAATAAAACAGGAAAAATATTAAGCTTTGTCGGCGGCAGAGATTTTAAAAAAGAACAATTAAACCACGCTACGCAAGCAAGAAGGCCAAATGGTTCAACGATGAAGCCGCTTCTCGTATACGCACCTGCGATGGAAATGGGTGTAACTGCACCTGGAACCGTGATTGCTGATTCAGATACAGGAATTAGGTCCGGTGGCAGAGCATGGCCGACCAATTATTCGGGAAGATATTACGGGTTAGTAACGACCCGGGAGGCTTTAGCGAAATCACATAACGTCACTGCTGTCAAAGTATATCAGAGAACGATTAATCAAAGACCAGCAAAATATCTTAAGAAAATGGGCTTTTCGGATTTAGTTCCCGGTGATTATGAAAACTTGGCGACCGCATTAGGTGGGCTTACTAATGGCGTCACTGTTGAAGAAAACGTTAATGCTTTTACAACCTTTGCAAATGATGGAAAATTTGTCGATGCTTATTTAATTGATAAAATTACAGACAAGAATGGCAAAGTAATATACAAGCATAAAACAAAGCCTGTGAACGTATTTAGCAGTCAAACTTCTTATCTCATGCTTGATATGATGCGCGATGTTTTCAGATATGGTACCGCTGCAAGTGTACCTAGTATGCTTAAATTTTCTGCTGATTGGGCAGGAAAAACAGGAACAAGTAATGATTATAAAGATTCGTGGATCGTGGCATCGAATCCAAAGGTCACATTCGGAACTTGGATTGGTTATGATACACCAAGCAGCTTAGAAGCTGTTGGTTATGGAGATTATAATATTAGAAACTACCGGATTTGGAGTAAATTAATCAATACTGCCTATGATATAAATCCGAAACTAATTGATCCGGACGAAAGATTTAAAATGCCAAGTGGGATTGTTCAACGATCCTTTTGCGCAATATCTGGAATGCTTCCATCCAAAGGATGTGCCAATGCCGGGCTTGTAAAAACTGATTTATTTAATAGTAAATATGTGCCTACACAAACGGATAACAGTTTAATTCAAGGAAAATATGTTATCATACATGGAAAAAAATATTTAGCACTTAATTCTACACCAGCAGAGTTTGCTCAATCAGGATTAATTTTAAACCCTGATTTTGTCAAAAAGTTATCTAATGGTAATATTGATCCCGGGCAATTGATACCACCAAATGATCCGCTATGGAAAAAGATTCTTGCACCACAAGATAAAATAAGTGATGATGGTAAAGCACCGGCATCTATAAAACTGAATGCTTCCGGTAATAAGCTTGTTTGGCAAGGATCAAAAAGCCCAGATGTAATTGGTTATCGGATCTATAGCGGCGGTAAAAAAGTAGGCTCTATTCCAGCTGATAACAATTTGTCCTACTCTGTAGGAAATGGAAATTATTATGTTGTCGCAGTGGACATTGCCGGTAAACAATCAGGTCCATCAAACGAAGTCAAAATTGGCGCCAACACATCCAAGGTTGAGAAGAAAAATAAAAGTAAAAACGAAAATACAAAAGAAGCAAAAGAAAAAGATAAAAATCGAACGAAAGACAAGAATAACAAAAAGAAATCTTGATCAACCTTAAATTTTCTATATAATAAGCAATACAAAAGCCCGCATTCACGATGCGGGCTTTATCTTGCTTATTATAAGGTACTTTTCTCTTTTCTTAGTTTTAATCTTCCATTGTTGACAAATCGCCTGCCGGTAAGTCTAATTCCCATGCTTTTAAGACTCTACGCATAATTTTTCCACTTCTCGTTTTTGGAAGTTTATCACGGAACTCAATTTCTCTCGGTGCCGCATGTGCAGCTAATCCTCTTTTCACAAACTGACGAATATCTTCCTTCAACTCCTCCGTTTCTTCTACCCCATCTAATAATGCAACAAATGCTTTAATAATTTCCCCACGAACTGGGTCAGGTTTACCAATTACCCCTGCCTCAGCAATTGCCGGGTGTTCTAATAGTTTACTTTCCACTTCGAATGGGCCGACACGTTCTCCTGAAGTCATAATGACATCATCGACACGACCTTGGAACCAAAAATAACCATCCTCATCCATGTAAGCTGAATCACCTGACACATACCAGTCATTAGGTAAGAAATAGGAATCATATTTTGCCTGGTTATTCCAAATCGCATACATCATTGACGGCCAACCTTTTTTAATCGCTAAATTTCCCATGCGATTTGGAGGTAATACATTCCCTTGGTCATCAACGATAGCCGCTTCCACTCCCGGAATTGGTTTCCCCATTGAACCAGGCTTGATTTCCATACTTGGATAGTTGCAAATTAAATGTGCACCCGTTTCCGTCATCCACCACGTATCATGAATGCGTTTATTAAAAACTTTCATTCCCCAGCGAATAACCTCGGGATTAAGTGGTTCTCCTACACTTAATACGTGACGCAAAGTATCTAAATTGAATTTCTTAATAATCTCATCACCCGCACCCATTAGCATACGGAATGCGGTTGGTGCACTATACCAAACAGTTACACCAAAATCCTCAATTGTTTTATACCAATCTTCAGGTTTAAAACGGCCTCCTACAACAACATTCGATGTTCCTGTTAACCAAGGACCAAACATACCATAAGAAGTACCAGTAACCCAGCCCGGATCAGCCGTACACCAATATACATCTTCCTCCTTTAAATCAAGGACCCATTTAGATGTTTGGTATTGTTGGATCATTGCATTATGAACATGTAATACCCCTTTAGGTTTGCCAGTTGAGCCAGAGGTGTAATGAAGAATTAGTCCATCTGTGCGATCCATCCATTCGATCTCTAAGTCCTTTGAAGCTGTTCTTAAATGTTTTAGAAAATCTTTATATTTGTCATCTTCCTCTACGTCCGTACCTACGAGAAAGATTGTTTTTAAAGCAGGAAGCTGATCGACAGGAACACGTCCAACAAGTTCAGGAGTTGTTACTAATACTTTTGCTTCACTATCTTCTAATCGATCTTTTACTGCTCCTTCCATAAATGCTTCAAATAAAGGGCCAACGATTGCTCCTACTTTAATGGCTCCTAATGCAGCGATATAGAGCTCGGGTGAACGCGGCATAAAAATAAATACTCTATCACCCTTTTCAACATTTCCAGTTGCTTTAAATACATTACCTGCTTTATCTGAAAGCTCTTTTAACTCTTTAAATGTATATTTTTCATTTCTTGTTTCATTTCGAAAGTAGAGGGCTATTTTATTTTTTCGAAAAGTATTTGCATGTCTATCAATTGCTTCATAAGCCATATTCACTTTTCCTGTTTCATACCAAGAAAAAGCCTTTTCTGCTTCCTTCCAATCGAAGTTATTATATGTATCCTCATAGCTTTGTAGATTATAATTTCCATTCACAGATGACAGCGTTCTCAATTCCATTACAAGTCCCCCTTATTAAAAAAATTCACACTATTATTATAGTACAAAATAAAAAAATTCACAAAAATTTTTTATTTTTATATATATTCCTATTGATTAATAGAGAGAAACTAGTTTTTGTCGTGTATAATGATTGTAAGCGCTTGACTATATAAAACTAACTTTTTAAATCCATCACAAACACCCTTTTTGAAAAGTTATGTATAATTACTTTAGAAAAAAGTAATAGGAGTGGCAAAATGGAGCATAAAAAAATTTATAATGCCATGGAGTTAAAGACAACGAAAGGGAACTTAATAATTGAAGGACCTATACCTTCTGAGCAGCTGGCAAGTCTTGAATTCCATGAGGATTTAGTTGCCTTTCGTCCACCCGCACAACAACATAAAGCATTAATTGAAATTGCCGACTTACCAGAGGGACGAATTATTATCGCAAGAGAATTCAATACAATCGTCGGATATGTTACTTTCCTCTACCCGGATCCTTTGGAGCGCTGGTCACAAGGAAAAATGGAAAATTTAATTGAACTTGGTGCTATTGAAGTTATTCCGAAATTTAGGGGTTGTTCAGTTGGGAAAAGTTTATTAAAAGTATCGATGATGGATGATGCGATGGAGGATTATATTATAATAACAACTGAATATTATTGGCATTGGGATTTAAAAGGAACAGGCTTAAATGTTTGGGAATATCGAAAGGTAATGGAAAAAATGATGGGAGCTGGAGGATTAAAATGGTTTGCAACAGATGATCCGGAAATCAGTTCACATCCAGCCAACTGTTTAATGGTCAAAATAGGAAATAGAGTGGATAATGAATCTATTCAAAAATTCGACCAATTACGATTCATGAATCGATTTATGTACTAGATTCAAAGTTACGCAGTCGGGATTAGTTACTTATTAGGAGTTGAGTTCTGTGATTATTGAAGAAGCAATGAAGACAGATGTTATCACGTTACATGCTGAAGATACTATTCATTCAGCTCTATTATTGATGAGAAAACAGAAAATCCGCCATATTCCGATCGTTGATGAACATGAACAATTAGTCGGCCTAATTACCGAAAGGGACATCAAGGATGCGACACCATCACCTTTATTCAAAAAAGATCAACTCGAAAAAGAACTGAATTTCCCCATCGGCGATATAATGAAAACCGATGTGATAACGGGGCATCCATTAGATTTTGTTGAAGAAGTGGCAGGCATTTTTTATGAACATAGAATTGGTTGTCTACCAATCGTTCAAAATAAAAAAATCGTCGGGATTATAACAAGTACTGACTTGCTCCGAACAATGGTGGAATTGACAGGTGTGAACCAACCCGGTTCACAAATTGAAATTAAAGTTCCCAATCGCACGGGAATTCTCAATGAAATAACAGCCATTTTCAGTGAAATGCATGTAAATGTTCATAGTGTTCTTGTTTATCCGGATAAGAAAGACGCACAATCAAAAATATTAGTATTTCGGATTCAAACAATGAATCCTATTCGAGTTATTCAGCATCTTAACGAAAAAGGACATATTGTATTATGGCCGAATATGCCGGGTATGTCAGTATGAAAGATGCGGTTTTTATTTATTCGGATGAACTACTTTCTTATCGTTTTTCAAAAGAACATCCATTTAACCAATTTCGCCTTACATTAACACTTGATCTTTTAAAAGAATTAAACGTTATTCATAAAGATGATATTGTTAAACCTAGAATGGCAACCGATGAGGAACTTCAATTGATTCACGATCCAGCCTATATTGCCGCTGTAAAAAGTGCGGGCGAAGGGCATTTGGCGGAAGATATAGCTGAAAATTATGGATTAGGAACAGAAGATACACCGATGTTCCCCGGGATGCATGAAGCAAGTGCGCTGTTAGTTGGAGGTACACTTACCGCAGTGGATTATGTAATGACGGGGCAGGCGTCACATGCATTACATTTAGGCGGAGGGCTGCATCATGGATTTAGAGGCAAAGCTTCCGGCTTCTGTGTGTATAATGATAGCTCCGTTGCGATAAAATATTTACAAGAAAAATATCATGCTAGAGTTCTTTATATAGATACAGATGCCCATCACGGTGATGGGGTGCAATGGTCATTTTATGATGATAATAACGTATGCACTTTCTCCATTCATGAAACAGGTCGGTATTTATTTCCTGGGACAGGCAATGTCAATGAGTGGGGAAATGGAATAGGCTATGGGTATTCATTTAACATTCCCATTGATGCATTTACAGAAGATGAGTCATGGCTTCAATGCTTTACAACGACAATTAAAGAAGTAGCGGCTTATTTTAAACCCGATGTTATATTAACGCAAAATGGTGCGGATGCTCATTATTATGATCCATTGACGCATTTATCTGCTTCAATTAATATTTATCGTGAAATACCAAAAATTGCTCATGAACTTGCACATCAATATTGTGACGGGAAATGGATAGCTGTTGGAGGCGGCGGGTATGATATTTGGCGGGTCGTCCCGCGAGCATGGTCGATGATTTGGCTAGAAATGATTAATCATCCCCCACTTTCAGGGAAACTGCCCGATTCATGGATAAACAAATGGAAAACGAAGGCTCCTATTCCTATTGCCACTACTTGGGAAGATCCACAAGATCTTTATAAGCCAATCCCAAGAAAACAAGAAATAACTGAAAAAAATTTCAAAACAGCAGAAAGGGTCCTTCATTTTTTACAACAACAAAATACGCAAAAAAATAGTCCCCTAATATAAAAAGGAGGACTATTTTTTTGCGTATTATTTAAAAAACTTTATTTCATTAAACGGCCAAAAACGCATCTTCACTTTCCCTACGACAGAGTCCATTGGGATGACGCCAAATATCCGACTATCTTTACTAACTAATCGATTATCACCTAGTACATATAAATAGCCTTTAGGCACTTCCTTTTTTCCAATCTGATCTTCTAAAGTAAAGTCCTCTGTTAATTTTTGCGATGCTGGTAAGTCTTCTTTGTTTGCTTTCAAATACGGTTCCTTATATGCTTTTCCATTAATATATAAAACATCATTTTTCATTTCTATATGGTCACCTGGTAGACCGATGACTCTTTTTACATAATGTTCATCTGCATCAGGCGCCTGAAAAACAATTTCATCGAATCTTTTAATATCACTAAGCTTACTTACGATAATTCGATTGCCATCTTGTAAATTCGGCATCATCGATTGACCTACAACAATAGATGGTGTAAAAACAAAATACCGGACAATAAACACAATAACTGCGGCAAGTAAAATCGATTTAATCCATGAATAAAGTTCTTTCTTCGCCTTATTCCCCAAAATTAGTCACTTCCTTCTTGAAATCAAACAAAAGAGATTGTCTATTTCACTGCACTTTTTTATATTAAGATTATCAGAAATAGATCAAGGTGGCAATTTGGATTTTTTTAATCATATTCTAATAAAAAAATAACTGCAAATTGATAAACCATTAGCAGTTATTTTTTTGATATTCAAATTTATTTAGTAGAATCCCTATGTTCGATTCGATGTGGAAGAATCACAATATTCTCAGAAACCTTCTCTTTGTTCATATATTTAGTTAACAGACGCATGGCTACTGCACCTATGTCGTAAAGCGGCTGAACAACAGAAGTCAGCTGTGGACGAACCATTTGTGCTAATTTTGTATTATCTGAAGTTATGATTTCCACTTGTTCAGGAATGATAAGACCCGAATCTTGTGCCCCGTGGATAACTCCCAAAGCCATTTCATCATTTCCAACATATATTGCAGTTGGTCTTTCCGGTAACGTATTTAATTTCTGCCAAGCTTCAATTCCAGAGTCATATGTGTAGTCGCCTTCAATCACATATTCCTCATTAAAAGGAATTCCAGCTTTACTAAGCGCTTCCTTATATCCTTCTAATTTTTGTTCTTTATTAATAGGGTTATGCAATGGACCTACAACAAATGCTATATGCTTATGTCCTTTTTCAATAAATTCAGTTGTCGCATCAAAAGCTGCCTCTTTATAATTGATATTAACGGAAGGGATTTTATTGAATGGCTCGATTGAGCCCGCTAAAACAATTGGAACAGGTGATCGTTCAAATTCAGTCACATGCTCTTCTGAAATATTTCCACTCATAAACACAATTCCATCCACTTGTTTTCCCAGCATCGTATTTAATAAATGTAATTCTTTTTCCTTATTTTGATCAGAGTTGCTCAAAATAATATTGTATTTATACATCGTTGCAATATCTTCAATTCCTCTAGCTAACTCAGCAAAGAAAATATTTGAAATATCGGGAATAATTACTCCAACTGTTGTGGTCTTCTTACTAGCTAGACCTCGTGCAACTGCATTTGGACGGTATCCTAGTCTTTCTATTACTTCTACAACTTTTTTTCTAGTAGCAGGTTTAACATTTGGATTTCCATTTACCACCCTAGACACGGTGGCCATAGAAACATTAGCTTCCCGAGCTACATCATAAATTGTTATATTCATGCCATATTCACGCTCCAATATTTACACTATACATTGATAGTTTTTAACAGTAATCATAATTCTAATCATTTATTTTAAACGAATTGAAAAAATCTATTATAATCATACGATAGACTGATATATCATGCAATGAATAACACCAATTTGACAATTTTTAAATATATTCAAAAGTATTAGATAGGATTCTTGTTTAGCCTCTTGAGCCGGACAGCTATGAAAAAAGCCTTCTAAAAAATTAGAAGACTTTTGCCGCACCGCGTGATGCTTGTAATTGTTTATAAAATTGGTCAAATTGATTTAGGTCCATTTGTTGTGCAGCGTCGGAAAGTGCTACAGCTGGATCTGGATGGACTTCAGCCATAACCCCATCAGCACCAATTGCTAAAGCAGCTTTAGCAGCTGGTAATAATAAATCTCTTCTTCCTGTTGAATGTGTCACATCAACAAATATCGGTAAATGTGTTTCTTGTTTTAAAATCGGTACTGCCGTAATATCTAATGTATTTCGAGTGGCTCTTTCATATGTTCGAATTCCACGTTCACAAAGAATAATTTGACCGTTTCCCTGCGACATAATATATTCAGCTGCATTGATAAATTCATCAATGGTCGCAGCGATGCCCCGCTTTAATAATATCGGTTTCTTTACCGCACCCGCCGCTTTTAGTAATTCGAAGTTCTGCATATTACGAGCGCCAATTTGAATAACATCTAAATAATCGACCGCTTTTTCGATGTCTTCCGGTGAGACGATTTCACTAATCACTGCTAGGCCAAATTCATCAGCAATCTGTTTAAGAATTTTTAACCCCTCAAAACCTAATCCTTGAAAATCATATGGTGAAGTACGCGGCTTAAATGCTCCACCTCTTAATAGCGTTAGTCCCTTTTCTTTTACAGACTGTGCTACCTGTGCAACTTGTTCATATGACTCGACTGCACATGGTCCAAATACAAAATGAGGATTTCCATCACCAATCGTTGCACCCTTAATATTTATGATCGTATCTTCAGGTTTCTTTTTCCGAGAAACAAGAAGTGCTTTTTGATGGTCATCTTGTTGAAGGTCGAGACTCGCTTTAAAAATTTCTTTAAAAATATGTTCTACCGTAGAGTTTTCGAATGGTCCATGATTATTTTCCTTAATCAAGTTGAGCATCGATCTTTCACGAACTGGATCAAAGCGATTTACGCCTCCAGTTTCTTTTACTCGTCCAATTTTCTGCACTAATTCAGCTCTTTGGTTAATTAACTCTAAAAGCTGTAAATTCAAATCCTCAATCTGTTTACGTAATTGATCTAGCTCCTGATTTCCCATTCCTTTCATCCTCTCTCATATAAATAGCATCTCTTACTGAACACTTTCAAGCTCAAGTTGTTAACATACTAATGAAATGACAAAGTAAGTTTAATTTTATTCACCTTTATGATACATTTTAAAAAGGATTATGTCATATCACCAAAGAGTTTAAAATATTTATTAGGCATAATTATAATTCATTGCATTCAAAATGTCACTATAATAACTTTAATAATTAAACGCTTTTAAGTAATAAAGTATTTTATGAAATATATTAAAGAAGGTGTATCATTTGCAAGATAAAAAGAAGATATTTGCATTGGACATTGGTACACGATCTGTCGTTGGAATTATTCTAGAAGAAGCAGATCAACACTATTATGTTGCTGATGTATTAGTGAAGGAACATTCAGAAAGAGCAATGCTTGATGGACAAATTCATGATGTTGTTTCTGTTTCAAATATTATTAAAGAAGTAAAAGAAAATTTAGAAGAACATCATGGGCCATTAAGCAAAGTATGCGTCGCAGCTGCAGGGCGTGCGCTTAAAACTGAAAAGGCGGAGGTTTCCATTTCTATAAAAGGAAAGCCGATGATGACAAAACAAGATATTTTGCATCTAGAACTAAGTGCTGTTCAAAAAGCACAGTCACAAGCAGCAGAAAAGTATTCTTCCCAACAAAGTCAATTTTACTATTGTGTTGGTTATTCGGTTTTTCAATATCGTTTAGACGGAGAGGAGATTGGGAACCTTATCGATCAGCAAGGGGACGAAGCGGCGGTTGAAATTATTGCTACATTCCTCCCGAGAGTCGTAGTAGAATCATTGATTGCAGCGTTACAAAGAGCCGACTTAGAAATGGATGCATTAACACTCGAACCAATTGCGGCGATTAATGTTTTAGTTCCTACATCCATGAGAAGGCTGAATGTTGCACTTGTAGATATTGGTGCAGGAACATCTGATATTGCAATAACAGATTTTGGCACAGTTATTGCCTATGGAATGGTGCCGATTGCCGGGGATGAAATTACGGAGGCGATTAGTGATCAATTTTTGCTAGACTTCCCTGATGCAGAAAAAACCAAACGGCAATTAATCGACAATGATTTGATTCGAATAAATGATATTCTAGGATTCGAATCAGAAATAACGAAAGAAAAGATGATTGAGCAAATATCACCTGCAATTGACAAACTAGCAAAGGCGATATCCGATGAAATTTTATTACTCAATAACGGGAAAGCACCAAAAGCAGTTATGCTCGTCGGAGGTGGAAGTCAAACTCCGGAAATTTGTAGTAGAATTTCAAACCATTTGCAATTACCTATGAATAGGGTCGCCATCAGAGGGACAGATGCCATTCAAAGTCTGACAATCGCAACGGATATTCCGAAAGGTCCGGAATTTATTACTCCAATCGGCATTGCAATTGCGGCTCAAGCCTCACCCGTCCACTACGTAACTGCATATGTAAACGAACAACCAGTTAGATTATTTGAGGTAAGAGAATTAACAATTGGGGATTGTATATTAGGTTCAGGAATTAAACTTAACTCAATCCACGGAAAGCCTGGTATGGGAATTGTCGTTACTCTTAATGGGCGGCAGATTACGATTCCGGGTGACCATGGGGAACCACCTATTATTATGAAAAATGGGGAACTATCCACACTAGATACATTCATAAATAATGGGGATCAAATTAACATTATCAAAGGGAAAGATGGACTGCCTCCGCATGTAAAAATTAAAGATCTCCTTGATGAGATTCCAAGTAAACAAGTATATATTAACGAAAAGCCTGTAACCATTTCTACAGTGATTAAAAAAAATGGAGACATCGTTTCATTTGAGGAAATCCTTGCTGATGGGGATTCAATTGAATTATTCTTTCCGACTAATATAGAAGAATTACTTCATACATTAAACATGATTGATATACTACATGAATTAAAACCATTCCGCCTGAAAGTTAATGGCAAAGAAACATTTTTTCCGTTCCAATCAGCTAAAATCACCATTAATTCTGAGGATGCTAAGTTATCCAGTCTATTTCATCATATGGATCGTATCACTATCGAAAGAAGACATCCTCTAACGGTAAAAGATTTTGCCAAACTTAAAAATTTGCAATTAGAAAACTATATTCATGTTTATTTTAATGGTGAGAAAGTAAAAATAAGTAAGCCGTTAACCGAAATTATTAGATCGGGTCAACCATTGTCATCGGATGAATATATTCTTTATGGGGATGAAATTGAGTTAAAGTTTTATAAAATAGAACCATTTGTTTTTCAAGATATTTTTCGATATGTTGATATAAGTATGCCTCACAATAGCAACGGAAAATTTGAACTTTTAAATAATAAAGAATCTGTCACTTTTTATGATACCATTTCTGAAGGTGATCAGTTGGAAATTATTTGGCCTTCTGTATATTATTAAATAAAAACCCGGAGGTTATGAACCTCCGAGTTTTTAAATGAATTCTTCATCATAACTTTCGTCTTTTTCTTCCTTTTCTTCGTTTTCAACTTTATTTTGCAGCTTTTCAGCTTTATCCTTTACTGTTCCTACGAGTTGACTTCCTTTATCAACAGCTAAATCTTTTAGTTGAATCGTTTTTTCTTTTGTTGTTGCTGCTAAGTCATTTCCTTTTTGGGTTACAGCAATGCGTAAATGGTCTGTCTTTCCTTTTATCGTTTCGACCTGATCTGCTAGATCATTGCGTAATTCCTTACCTGATTTAGGAGCTAAAAGTAAAGCAGTTAAAGCACCAACGGCTCCGCCAATGATTGCACCGATTATAAAATCTTTTGATTTCCCTTCGTATTGTTCTTCTAATTGTTTCACTTCATTATTCGCCATGTTACATTCCTCCTCAGAAATTTTAGCCTCTCGCTCTTCTGACTTCACGTAATTGGGGTTCATTTTCATTGTTATTAGTAATTGATTGCTTGATTAGCTTCTTTTCTCTTTTCTCAGACCACTTGTCCTTAATTTCTTTAAATACATTGCTCCACTGGATTACTTGTGTAATTTTATCTTGGTTCTTTTCTACTTGATGTGTCACATTATTAGTTACTCTTCTGATGGATTCATTAAGCGATTTAATCGTCGTACCAACATCTTGGACAGCGTAGACAACTGTGTTGAGCTTTTCGGATTTTTGTTGAATGTCTTCAGCCAGTGCATTTGTTTTATGCAACAACATCGTTGTTTCACCGGTGATTCCTTGCATTTGGCCTTCAATGCCTTCCATCGTTTTTGATACTTGATTTAATGTTTCCTTTACTGAATTTAAAGTTTTCGAAACACTAATTACTAGGACTAGAAAGGCAATAGCAATTAATGCAACGCTTAAATACAGAATAATAATCATTAAACAATACCCCTCCTTTTTTAAACAATACCCAAATGAAAAAAATACAAACCAAATTATGTACGCTTACATCATTTTTCTACTTTATTTTCTCATATTCAATCATTTTCGCCAAATGTTTTTATGTGATTAAACTATAGCCCGTTCCTTTCCGCTGCAGGAGCTTGCTTTCCGCAGGGAGGAGCCTAATAAAAAAAACAGGCTCCGTTACGAAGCCTGTTTTTTTAGTTGGTTTCTAGAAGTACTTCATATGCCCGTTGATATTTTTGGATATCGCCGGCACCCATAAAGATAATAACACTATCTTTAAGTTGAAGAAGTGGTGACATATCTTCCTCTTGAAGAATTTGTGCTCCGCTAATTTTGTCTTTTAAATCATTGACTGTCAACTGTCCATGGATTTCTCTAGCTGAACCAAATATTTCACATAGAAAAACACGATCAGCTTCACTAAGACTTTGAGCAAATTCCATTAAAAATGTCTGTGTTCTTGTAAATGTATGCGGCTGGAACACAGCAATGATTTCTTTATCCGGATACTTTTGTCTTGCAGAATCAATCGTCGCTTTAATTTCAGTTGGATGATGTGCGTAATCATCAATTATAATTTGCGACCCCACTTGTTTTTCAGTAAATCTACGTTTTACACCTTGGAATGTTTTTAAGTATTCTTTCGTTGTTTCAGTATTAATTTCTTCATAATGACATAGTGCAATTACGGATAATGCATTTAACACATTATGGTTTCCAAAGGTTGGTATTTCAAAACTTGCATAGAAATTATTACGGACAAAAACATCAAATTTCGTACCGAATGTCGTCTTTTCGATATTTGTTGCTTGAAAGTCATTTTCCTCTTGGAACCCGTAGAAAAGTACTGGTACTTTTGCTTGAATCTTTTGTAGTTGCTCATCATCCCCATATGCAAAAATGCCTTTTTTTACATGCATGGCCATCTCTTGAAAAGCAGAAAAGACATCATCAATATTTGCAAAATAGTCCGGATGATCAAAATCAATATTTGTCATTATCGCATAGTCAGGATAGTACGATAAAAAGTGGCGCCTGTACTCACATGCTTCGAAGACAAAATATTGTGCGTCCTTTTCACCATGTCCTGTACCGTCCCCGATTAAATACGATGTCGGTTTAGATCCTGAAATTACATGGGAAAGCAACCCAGTAGTAGATGTTTTTCCATGGGCACCTGCAATAGCAATACTTGTGAACTTTTGCATAAATTCCCCTAAAAATTTATGGTATCTAATGACTGGAATTCCCATTTTCATTGCTTCATCAATTTCTTCATGAGTATCACTAAAGGCATTTCCTGCAATAACAGTTAGTCCCTGATTAATGTTTTCACGGCTAAACGGCAATATTTTAATTCCCGATTCTTCCAAACCTTTTTGAGTAAAAAAATACTTTTCAACGTCTGATCCTTGCACTTCATAACCCATATCGTGTAGTATTTGCGCCAATGCACTCATACCGGATCCTTTAATACCTACGAAATGGTACACATTCATAATAGAACCTCCAACAATGTCTATATGTAAAAACAGTATATGATATATGTATATCATTTGCTAAGAAAAACTAAATAGTGTATTCCTAGCCGAAAATAGTTTATGTGAACATTTTTTAAAAATAAATTGTTCATATTCCAATATTATATCACTTTTTATATTTCATGCCTATGATATGTATAACATCTTTATTACAGTATCACTTTTTCATAAAAGATAAAATAAATCTAAAAAGCAGAGCAATAGCTCCGCCCTTTAAAACTGTTAATAACTAGAAGGTGCTTCATGTAGCGCTTCTAAGTCTGTTCTAGAAATTAAGACATCCCTCGGTTTGCTTCCTTTCGCTTCTGAAATAATCCCTTGTTGTTCCATCATTTCAATTAATCGAGCCGCTCGATTATATCCGATTCGAAAATTTCTTTGCAGTAATGAAGTGGAAGCACCGCCTTGATCAACGACAAATTCACAAGCTTCGAAAAATATTTCATCTTCCTCATCCTCTATTTGTGCCTTTTTCAGCAATTCTTCTTGTTCAAATAGATAATTCGGTTTTTCCTCTTGTCGTACATGATGAACAACCCGATCGATCTCTTCATCCGACACAAATGTCCCTTGAAGTCTTACTGGTTTTGAAGAACCATTTTCCAAAAACAGCATATCCCCTCTTCCAAGAAGTTTTTCAGCCCCACTAATATCAATAATCGTTCGTGAATCAACTTGTGAAGATACGGAGAAAGCAATTCTCGTTGGCACATTTGCTTTTATCAAGCCGGTTATAACGTCTACAGATGGTCTTTGCGTAGCGATAATTAAATGAATTCCACATGCGCGTGCTTTTTGAGCAATACGGCAAATTGCTTCTTCGACGTCTGCCGGAGACATCATCATTAAATCTGCCAACTCATCAATGACGATAACTATATAAGGAAGTTTATCATTGAATTGTCGATGAGCTTCAGCTAATTCATTAAAGCGTTGAATATCTCTAACCCCTGTATGGGCAAATAACTCATACCGTCGTTCCATTTCCTCAACGGCCCATTTCAATGCTGCTGTTGCCGCTTTAACGTCAGTTATAACAGGACTAACTAAATGAGGAATATGATTATATGGTGCAAGCTCCACCATTTTTGGGTCAATTAGTAATAGTTTTAACTCATTCGGTGTTGCTTTATATAATAAACTAACAAGTATCGAGTTAATGCAAACACTTTTTCCTGAACCTGTAGCCCCGGCAATTAAACCATGCGGCATTTTTCTTAAATCAGTAATGATTGGGTTACCGGAAATATCAAGCCCTAGTGCCGCAGTTAACGGAGATTTACTTTCTTTAAAAACGGAATTTAGAATGATTTCACTAATCATAACAGGTCTGCTATTCATATTAGGAATTTCAATTCCGACCGTATGTTTTCCCGGTATCGGTGCTTCAATCCTTATATCTTTGGCAGCAAGGCTTAGTTTTAGATCATCACTCAAATTCGTTATTTTATTTACTTTAACACCCGGTTCAGGTTGGATCTCAAATCTTGTAACCGAAGGACCTTGACTAACATTTACCACTTTTGCTCTTACATTAAAATTTAATAATGTTTCATTTAAAATATCGCTCTGTTTGTTAACCCACTCACCATCTATATCGGATTTTACAGGCGGCAGTAATAATTGATAGGAAGGAAAAACAAATGATTCGTTTATTTCATGATTATCGATTGTTTCCTGTTTTATTTCCTTTTTCGAATCAACCTCTTTTCGATTTTTTTCCTCCCATTTTTGTCGGTCCTGTTTTAACATTAAGACGTTGAAAGGAATATGTGATCTAGAAGTTGTTTCCGTTTCTTCATTTATTTTCGTCTCCGGTTGTTCATCTTCTTCATCAACCGCGCTTTCATCCTCTATTTCGAGTTTTTCTTGATCTTCTATTTCAATTGTTTCTTCTTCATTTAAAAATTCGTTATCGTCATCTTGAACAAGCTCATTTTGACACTCTTCAATTATGAAGTTATTATCAAAAACTTCCTCTTTGATTTCTTGGTTTACAACTTCTTCTTTCTCTTTTGGAATTAATGGTTCTGATCTTTTTTCCTGGATGATTACCGTATTTTTTTCGGAAGGAATATTTCCCCCTAAATCACCTTCATTTAAGGAATTGTTACTTGTTAGACTTGTTAATTCAAATTCAAAATCATTCCCTTTCTCTTCTTTTTTAGGCGGTCGTTTAAATCCATATACAGGAGAAGGGATTTCTGTCGGTTTAAATGGCCGTTTATTGGTTGGTTCTATTTTCTTTGTAATAACTGGTTTAACCGGTTGAACTGGTTTTTCAATCACTGTTTTTTTCAATGGTCGTTCTGTGTTTTTAGGCTGAATGATCGAATGTTGCTTTTGGGAACGCTCCTGGACCTTCTTTGAATTAACCCGTACCTCATCAGGAATAGCCGGAAAACGAAATTTTCCTTTTGGATATTCATATTTCATCCGCGTTTCAATATTTCTATATGTATCATTTCGATTAGAATTTACTTTTTTTTGAACGATATTCACGTCTTCATCATCTTCTACTTCTACAGTAAAAAGATTTACTAATTTTTTTATCCAGCTCACTATTAAATCACTCTTTCATTAATAAAAAATAAATTAGGGTGCAATTCTCTAATTACAAAGCGTATTTAAAAGAACTGCTTCTTTCATTATACAAGTAAAATATTTTTTTTCGAGGATTTTTAGATGATATTTACATTACGAATTGGACAAATATCCTTAATTTAGTCAGCATAAAATTTCTCGCGCATGGAAAATTAGTAATGACTTTAAAAAAAAGGAGGAGTCAAACTTGAAAATAGCAAAAACGATAATTTGTGTAGGTGTTGTTTCAGGGTTATTAATGGGATGTGGTACAAATAATGATAACAATGGAACGAAACGAAACAATGTGAGCCCTGTCCGCTATAACAATGACGATCGTAACGTTAACCCTCGTAATGTTAACTATAACAATGATTTAACTGATAATAACAATACGAATGATATCGTAAACGACAACGATAATGTCAACAATAAAATGAGAGTTGCCGATGAAGCTGCTGACAGGGTTGCAAAATTAAAAGAAGTGGATCGTGCAAATGTTATCGTAACTGATAATAATGCATATGTAGCAGTTATGTTAACCGATCGCTCACGTAATGAATTATCAAAAACAGTCGAAAATAAAATTGCTAAAGAAGTTCGAAAAGCCGACAAAGATATCGATAATGTCTATGTTTCGGTTAACCCGGATTTCTACGATAGAATGACTGACTACGGAAATGAACTCCGTAATGGCCATCCTATTAGTGGACTGTTCGATCAATTCAACCAAACAGTTCAAAGAATATTCCCTAATGCTAGATAAATAATTATTAAAAGGTCAGCTTTCATGGAAGCTGACCTTTTATTGTTTTCTATTTTTCCCCATAATAAAAATCGGTTCAAATTGACCATCCTCATAGATGAATGAAAGGGCTGTTATCGGAACATGACCATTAGTAAAAAAGCTCATTGTCATTTGTGCCAGGACATCGTAGCCTGTTTCATTTTGAATATCTCCGATGATAAGTACATCTTGATGTGGAACAGAGACTGTCATATCGCCCGTTATTCTTAGAGACATCTCCTTTAAAAATTTATCATTTAATATTCTACTTGCATCATATCCATCATTCGTATTTAAAAAATAAAATTTATTTCCCGCAACAGTATCTTCTTTTGTTTCCGTTGAAAGAGAGCGAAGATTGAATCGAGCCATTTGCTTAATTTCTTCTTTATCCCATTGTTCCTTTTCCAGCATCACTTCATCAATTAAACGATATGTACTCCCTAAATCGAGTGCATAGAAAATGCGTGTTTCCGCCGTATGATTCTCTGTAAAAAATGGAATTCCATCTGAAGATTCGATTGGAAAAGAAGTGGATCGGATCACTGGGAATATTAGATTTTCCTTGCCACTCATTGATTGTTGTACACCCATAACATCCAGTGCTTCTTCAACATAATAAACTACCTCATCGATTGCTGATTCTTTCTTTTCGTGCCATTTAGAGACGATATTAGGTAATGAGACATTTATTCCCTTACCTGTTTCCACATTTTCTATTCTAAGTGTTTCTTTATCACGATCATATTTCAAGCTTCTTTTTTCGGATCGGAGTCTATTTTCCAGTTCCCGTTTCATTTTCATTGTATCCATTTTCATTTGGTTCCCCGCCTTTTGTTGGATTGCCTGTAACTATATTACATGAAAAAAACCTCCATCACAAAGATGAAGGATTATAGCCCTTTTATAAAGTTTTCAATTTCTTCTTTTGTTTTTCGATCCTTACTTACAAACCTCCCAAGTTCCTTCCCATCTGCGAAGGCAACAAAGCTTGGTATGCCAAAAATCCCAAGATCGGCACATAAATCAATAAATTGGTCTCGGTCAACATAAATAAAGGTAAATTCCTTAAACTTATCCTCTATTTCCGGTAAAACTGGTTCAATCACACGACAATCAGGACACCAATCTGCCGAAAACATAAAAATATGTTTCCCATTGCTTTTTAATTGTTGAAATTCTTCAATCGAGGTTAATTTATTCACATGTATCATCCTTTCCACTGACAATAACTTAACTTAAATCTTTCCGTATTCATATTGACCAATTAATATTTTCATAACGTGCAAAAACATTTCATCTCTTGTAACATTTCCGTTTGTAAAAATGCCAATAGCTCCTTCTTTTTTTCGAACATTTTTCTTTTGTGAAAAGTCATCCATGACCGGCCCTAACTCTTCTCCGTTTCGCAGCCTTACCGCAATCTCTTCAGGCAATAGAAACCGTGCACCTCCACCAATAATCGGTGGCTGGCCTTTTTCTATAAGAGCTCCCCAATTACAAACACATAAGCCAAATGGAGTTTCAGTCACTCCACCCTCAAGTCCAATGCCAATTTGTACATCTAATCCTTTTAAACAATTCTCCGCTCTGTTTATAGCACCTTTAATTGTTTCTTCATCTGAGAAAGGCTGTTCACTAACATCTGATGGTACTTTAAGTGGGATAACTGATACGTTTATTTCTCTTAGCTTAAATCCTGTTTCTACTGCTTTTATCTTCGCAGGGTTAGTAGATCCTACTGCAATTTTCATGTTTCAATCCCCTTTTTAACGAAAGGGAGGCCATCGCCCCCCTATTTTGCAAGAATAGTATTAACTGTCGATTGGTCACATGTTTTAATTAATTTTACTAATAATGCCTTCGCTGCTGCATAATCATCAACATGAATGATTGAAGCATGGGTATGAATGTATCTCGAACAAATACCAACTACTGCACTAGGGATGCCTTCATTGGATGTATGTACTCGTCCTGCATCCGTTCCGCCTTGGGAAACGAAATATTGATAAGGGATATTATTGCTTTCTGCTGTATCTAAAATCAATTCACGCATTCCTTTATGTGTGATCATTGATTTATCCATAATGCGCAGCAATGCCCCTTTTCCTAGTTGGCCAAACTCATTTTTGTCCCCTGACATGTCATTTGCCGGGCTTGCATCTAAAGCAAAGAATAAATCAGGTTTAATCATATTCGCAGATGCTTGTGCACCGCGCAAACCAACTTCTTCTTGTACATTGGCGCCTGAATAGAGGATGCTTGGAATATCTTCACCCTGCAGTTCTTTTAACAACTCGATTGAAAGTCCGCAGCCATAACGATTGTCCCACGCTTTAGCCAATATTTTCTTGTCATTAGCCATCGGTGTAAATGGGCAAATTGGAACAATTTGCTGGCCTGGTTTAACACCAATACGCTTTACATCTTCACGATTATCAGCACCAATATCAATTAACATATTTTTTATATCCATTGGTTTATTACGTTGATTATCACTTAATAAATGAGGTGGAACGGATCCAATTACACCAATAACAGGTCCATTATCTGTGATGATTTCAACTCTTTGTGCCAATAGAACTTGACTCCACCATCCACCTAATGTTTGAAAGCGAATCATCCCGTTTTCTGTTACCGATGTTACCATGAATCCTACTTCATCCATATGTCCAGCTACCATAATAGTCGGACCATCCGTTTTTCCGCGTTTAACACCAAAGATGCCTCCAAGACGATCTTGGACTACTTCATCAGCATATTTTTCTAATTCAGATCTCATAAAGTTTCTGACTGCATGCTCGTTTCCCGACGCTCCGGGTAATTCAGTTAAGGTTTTAAATAATTCTAGTGTTTCGCGTTCCATCTGCATTCCCCTTAAAAATTATTTTTTTCACGCTTTTATTTTACAGAACTTTCATACGCCTTTCTAGTTTTCTGATTGTTCGTCTTTTTTATTATACTTTCTATCTTCATCTTTAAAACGCAATAAGTCTCCGAAGATGACATTGTCCGATAGGTTTAGTTCATTTTGAACACGGTCAAAATAAGGTGTGCATTTGTTCATTTTTACTTTTTTGCCTGATCTTTTGTTAAAGCATGTATTTTCAGTATATGTGTATTTATTCGTTACAAACGTTCCATCACGAAAGATTACAAAATCCTTTTCCTTGTTAGAAATTAAGCTTTGACCGAAATCAATGACATTTTTCTGCGGCCTGACACCTAATATATCTAAAATCGTTTGTCTAATATCTGTTTGACCGCCAATCGACTTAATTTCTTGCGCCTTTTGTCCTGGGATATGAATAATCAATGGAACTTTTTGAAGTTCTACTTGCTCATTGGGTGTAATTTCTTTTCCAAGAACAGGTTCTAATTGTTTGTGATAACTCTTCGAAATCCCGTAGTGATCTCCGTATAAGACAATAACCGACTGATCATAAAGACCACTTTTTTTAAGCCCATTTATAAAAGTTTTGATCGCTTCATCTTCATACCTAACTGTCCGAAAATAGCGATGAACTAAATCAGGGTTTTCTTCCTCGTCATTCAAATATTGATCTTCTTCGTTTAACAAAAATGGAAAATGATTTGTTAACGTCAAAAACTTTGCATAAAAAGGCTGAGGCAACTTTTCTAATAATGGAATGGACTGTTTAAAAAATGGGATATCTTTTAGACCATAGTTAACACTGTTCTCCTCATTTACATGGTATGAAGTTTTAGAAAAGAACTTATTATATCCAAGTGAGTGATACATATTTTCACGATTCCAAAATGTTTCATCATTACTATGAAAAACGGCACTATAATAGCCCTTCTCTTGCAAAATCTGTGGTAATGAATAAAACTCATTTCGCGGTCGTCTTACAAACACAGATCCCCCCGATAAAGGATATAAACCGTTATCAATCATAAACTCAGCATCAGACGTTTTTCCTTGCGCAGTTTGATGATATACATTTGGAAAATATAAGCTATCTTTAATTAATGAATTTAAAAATGGTGTAATTTCCTCCCCATTTATTTTCCGATTAATTACTAATTGCTGAGTAGATTCCAATGAAATGACAATAATATTTTTCCCTTTACCACTGCCGCTTAATGGAGAGTGACTATTTTCATGATTATTCCGACTCTTTAAATAGTTCTTTACTTCTTTTATATCAGCACTATCTGCAAGCGCTCGCTGAACAAACATTTTTGAATTAAAGATGATATCATATATATGGTAATTATAGCTTCCAAGCGTTTTTACTAATGCTTCTCGATCATATGACTTTTTCAAAATACGGGGGTTTTCAATAATCCCGCTAACAATGACTACAGTTATTAAAACGAAGCTTGTACCGACAATTTGTAGTTTTCTTCTTTTTAATAAAGGTAAACCGATATCCGTTCTTTTCACTAATAACCAAATTAATATGACAACATCTACAAAAAGAAGGGGATCTGTCCAATTGATTAGTTCTAATGTACTTTGGCTCAAACCTCCTACATTTTGAAATTGGAATAATACAGGAACAGTGATAAAATCTATGTAAAAACGATAATACAAAATATTTCCATATAAAACACCGGTTAAGAGTATATATATTACAAAAATTGCTGTTTTCCTCATTTTCTTTGCAAAAAACAGACCGATACTAAGAAATAGCGCAATTGAACCGATAGGATTTATCAATAATATCAATGTATCTAAAACTGTGCCCGTTCTTAAATCAAATTCAAAAAAGTAAATAATGAGGGTTTTAATCCATAATAATAGTACAGCTAATATGTATAAGGAAAAACCATTTAATTTTTTCATTCAATCCATCCTTTCCTTTCTCCATTGTAAGAAAAAAAGGTAGCTTTTTACAAGATAAATAAATTTTTTTCACTAATGAATATGGTAAACTAAATAAAAATGGGAGGGTATTGCTTATGAAGTGGAAATCATTTGTTACGGGAATTGCTGTTGGTGCAGTAAGTGGATATTTAGTTAATGAGGCAGTAAAGAGTAAAACCTATATTTCAAGTGATGCGGTTTTATCGAAAGTGAAAAAGGCTTTTAAAGAAGAGACGACCGTTGAAGGATCTTGGATTCAAATTATGAAGGAAGATTATGAGAAATTTCCTATTAAAACGAAAATTTATCGTGGCGGCATTACTTGCCGGATTGGGAACGAAAGAAAGCAATACGAATTCATTGCTGATGCTTATACCGGGTCGATTTTAGATGTTTATCCATTAAAATAAAGTTGTATGGAAAAAGGCTCCTTCGAAAGGAACCTTTTTCTTGGATTATTGCTTTTTTACTTCTGCAATTATATTTCCTTCTTTATCCCATTTTAATGCACGGTAAAACGCATCATGGTAAAAAGTAAACCATGAGTTTTCATTTATTGCTTCAGAAATGAATTTTTCCTTTGCAAAAATAGATGTCATTGGATAATCATCATATGCTAAAACCCACAATGGATTTTTATGTGCATGGGTTGGCATTAAATCCGCCATATGAATCAGTTTTTCCCCATTACTTTCGATTTGAATGATCGAATGTCCATCACTATGACCACCTGTATGAATCATTTTTATACGATCTTCAATCATTATCATGTTTTCAAATGTTTTGACCTGATGCTGAATAGGCTCCCAGTTTTCCGGCCAATATGTATTTCGTGATCGAATATTCGGATTTCTCATTTCATCCCATTCCACTTGCGAAGTATAGATCGTTGCATTCGGAAACACCGGAATTAATTGATCATTTTCCCATATAGTTAATCCACACGCATGATCAAAATGTAAATGTGTCATACAAATAATATCGATATCGGCAGTTGTTAAACCAAGTTCCCGTAATGATTCCTCAATAGCTGTTTCCTCAACAACGCCATAATTTCTTTTTTGTTTTTCCGTAAGCTTTCCTTTTCCAATGCCGGCTTCGATTAATATATTTTTTCCATTCAATTGAAGAAACATTGGATCTGTCCGTAATTCAATTTGGTTTTTGTCATTGACCGGATATTTTTTTGACCACAATGGTTTTGGTACGACGCCAAACATAGCCCCGCCATCCATAAACGTTACTCCTCCGTTTAACCACCAAATTGTTAAATCCCCAACCGTTAATTTCTCCATGCTTATCCCTCCTCGTTTTAATTGTAACATTTTGAATAATTCGTTAGAAGTAAGAAAAGCGGAAGCGCCTCGCTCATCGACGTAAAAACTGGAAGGACTTTGAGTGAGATAAAGGAAACACGATGAGCCTGCAAGGCGAATCGATGTTGACTTATCGTAGGGAAAAGTCCTGAAGTTTTCTAGTCGATAGGCGCTGGAGCTAGACAAAGCAGATACTTTTTCAGGAACATTAATCTCAAAAAGTTTTATATTTCCCTTTTATTCAGCTTCTCGATTATTTGTAGGATATTTTACCTCACAGCGATAAATCCGTTGACCTCTTGCAGAAAATTTCTCTTCATATTCCGTCATAATATTATCCGGATAATCACTATTGTGTAAATCTAAACTTACATATTTAAGTAGTAATCCATATTCTGAAAAGCTTGTTAATGAATATTCAAACAGACCTTGGTTATCTGTTTTAAAATGGATTTCCCCGCCATCCACCAATACATCTTCATATAATTTTAAAAACGTTTTGTACGTTAATCGTCTCTTTTCATGGCGATTCTTTGGCCAAGGATCGGAAAAATTCAAATAAACTCGGCTAACATCCCCTTTTTCAAAAAACTCTCGCAATTTCTCTCCATCTACGTTTAATAACTTTACATTTGGCAATTCTTCTTCAATGATTCGATCTAAAGCAGATACAATTACACTATTTTGCAGTTCAATTCCTATATAATTTATCTCCGGATTTGCCTTTGCCATTCCAACAATAAATTGCCCTTTTCCTGTCCCTACTTCAATGTGAAGTGGATGATCATTTCCAAAAACTTTACTCCATTGACCTTTATGCTGTTCAGGGTTTTGTATCACATATTGCGGGTATTGCATTAATTTATCGGCCGCCCACGGTTTGTGTCTTAAACGCATGTATTTACACCTCAGTTTGATTTTAATGAATAAAGATAAAAGGAATTCACAAAATAACTGTGGATTCCTTTTTTATATTACAAAAATTGAAAGGATGTTTCGTATGCCACTATCCCATCTAGACCAAATTACTTTATTAAAAGATATATTAAACAATCACCAAGTTGATTGCTGTGGTTCTGTTTCAGAATGTGAACAATTGGAACGTCTTGTCAAATCTCTACTGGTGGATCCAAATATAGATGCTTCCGTGAAACCAGTTCTTCAAGAGGTTTACAATTATAGTCAACATGGCCAATATACACAACACTTGAATTCACATATTGAAGCCAATCAAGACAATTTATCCCAGTGGGTAGATCAGATAAATATAAACTTTTAAATAATCGCTTGAAGCCTATTAATCCACTGTTCCATTTCCATTAATCGATCCTTAGTTCTATGCCATTGTACAAACAATAGTGATTGAGCAACAAAGTACCATTTCATTCTTAATAGAAGCTGTTCATCCGCATGTATTCCATATTGTATGAACCATTCATTCCATTTTTTAGAATCGATATATAAATAAAGAAGCATCCCGATATCTAGTGCAGGATCAGCGATCATTTGGCCATCCCAATCAATTAAATACAGCTGGTTGTCATCTGTTAGCAGCCAGTTGTTATGATTTATATCATTATGACAAACAACATAATTATCCGTTTTTATATTTTCGACTTCTTGTTGGATAAAACGTAGAGATGAATCAATAATTGGTAAGTTCAAAAGTTCCTCATCCAATTCCGTTTCAATTTGAGTAAGCATCATCTCTGGTTCAAATGGTGTTTTCCCCAATCTTAAGAGCATAGAAAGTAGAGGGGCTGAATCGTGAATTTTTTTTAAAAGCTTGGCAACACGATCTTGGCTCATTTCATCTGGCTTTAATTCTCTCCCGCTCAGCCATTGTTGTGCTGTTATGACATCACCATTTTCTGTTCGTTTGGTCCAAACAAGCTTCGGGACAATACCCTCTGCCGACAAAACAGCTAAAAAAGGAGATGAGTTTCTTTTTAAAAATAATTTTTGATCTTGATGTTTGGCAAAGAATGCTTCTCCAGTTGCCCCTCCGGCCGGGATCACTTCCCAACCTTGACCAAGTATGTGTTCCAACATCATTCACCTTCAATTAATTCGCCCATCAACTATGGCGCTCAAAATATCATTACATAGTCAAAAAAAAAGATAGCTATTGAAATTTAGCAGACAACAATAGCCAACTTTAATAAACTGATTTCAAAAAAATTGTTGCGATTATGTTAAATTTTCAATGACAAAATTAAGTTTACTATTATTTGAAAAAATATTTCAACAAAAGTATATTATTTTAATAAGTATAGAAAAGTATCTTTAATAAATTTTATTCTTTATGACATTTTTCGTCAAGCTAATTATTAGAAACGATTGTTTAATCCTTTGAAATATCAAAAGGATTTTCTTTTATTCCATCCCTATTATTCCATTCGGGTCTTTTCGCACTTGTCGTTTGGCAATAATCTAAAAGAACTTTTGCCGTTTTTAATTGAATATGTTTTAAAGGAGAAAGATGATTCCTTTGTTGCTTAAACCATTCTGGATACTTTCTCTTTTCCAATAAAGCAACGTCAACAGGTGAATTAGGGTAATCAATATACCCATTGCGACTAATAATAGCCTTTTTCATTGGTATGTCTATTTGATGGTAGTTTAATAGTTGCATAATAATTTTCGCCATCCGATTTAATGAAATCATCGGATTTAAAATTTTGCTTTCATTCCGATTTGCTCTTTTGATCCAAAACCGTTCCTTAGATCCTAAATAAACCGCTTCATTCTCTTCCTCTAGAAAAACGATACACCAAACTTCTGTAGGCGTGATTAAAAGAACCTCCATTTCAACCGGAGCCTTCTTCAATAAAAAGATCGGTTCGTATAAAAATAAAAAAGTATCAGGAAAACGTTGTAATAAATATTTTAGCTTTTCGTTTCTAAAATAGCTTTTATCTATAAAAGACTTTTCAATAATTGTTGAGCTTGCCCATTTCATTTGAAACGAAAATAGCTGATCAAGAAACATTTGCTTTAACTCATCTATCGAATCCGGATAATATGCTAACTTTGGGGCAAATTGAAACATCGGTTCAGTTGGTTGTGGATTCTCTTGAATCCATTCATCTTTTTCACTAGTTGATTTCTGAAATAATCTTTTAATTATGTTTAAAGGCCTTGGATTATTTTCTTCTTCCACTTCATGTATTTCATTTATACTAGTTGATTGATTCTCCCAATCGAGTTTTAATTTTTGCCATTGTTGTTTTTTTAGTCTTACATACTGTGCTGGATACCGAAACGGATCCATCTCATAACGGGATATATAATCCTGAAGTTTTATTAACTGTCCCATATACTTTTTCTTCCTTTACTAGTCGTCACCCAAATGAATGACAGCCTTTTTTTGATACTTTGGAGTTGCTTCAATATTTGTTTCATATAATAGAACCTGATTTACCGAAAAGCTCGGTGCGGTTAAGTTGATCTCTTTAAGTTTCTCTAAAGTAAAATTTTGCTTCGTTTCATCCCATTTTCTCGCTAAAGTGATATGTGGGTTAAAAGGTTTCTTATCTAATTGAAATCCCGCCTTTAAACAACTTTCATAAACCTTTCCTCTAAGCATATTTAACTCAGGAGACTCAAGTAATCCTGCCCAAAAAATCCGCGGAGCCTTTTCTCTTCCAAAAATGCCGAGATGGTTTATTTTTATATTAAACGAAGAAGAACTAGCTAGACTTTCTTTTATTACATGTATTGCTTCCATTAATTGAGTATGATCCGCATCCCCTAAAAAAGCTAATGTAATATGGTAATCTTCTTTGTGTACCCAACGCTTAAATGGATGGTCTATCTTTATATTTTCGCATAGTTGGAAAAGGGATTCCTTAATATCAGGAGGTAATGGAACAGCAAAAAAATAATGTTTATTCGACAATTTCATCACCCTTTTTTTTGATATTCTTAGTTTATCAAAATTCTTCAGTAATACTACAAATTATTAATCTAAATGAAAAAAATAAAATAAACCAGCAATGCTGGTTTATTTTTTCCGAAAACATAACGACAATTACATGCCAATTTTTTGTTGAAACAGTTGTTGAAGTTTTCTTGTTATTTTTCCGGGTTTTCCTGTTGATATCACTTTTTCATTTACTTGAATGATTGGCATAACTTCTGAAGTTGTACTTGAGATAAATACTTCATCTGCTTCTAGTAAATCATCAATTGTAAATATTTCTTCCTTAAAAGAAATACCATTTTCCTGGCATAATTTAATAATCACTTGTCTTGTAATTCCATTTAAGATTAAATTTGAGACTGGTCGTGTAATTAAACAATTATCTTTCACAATAAACACATTTGATGAAGAACCTTCTGTAACTTCTTCTCCTCTGTGTTGAATCGCCTCGAAGCAACCGGACTCCGCAGCTTTTTGTTTAGCTAAAATATTGCCTAATAAGTTTAAACTTTTAATATCGCATCTTAACCAACGAATATCCTCTATTAATAATCCTTTAACCCCTTCATCCATAGAAACTTTCGGAATTGGCATTTCACGTGTATATGCCACATAAACTGGCGGTACGTCTGATTTAGGGAACCCATGTTGTCTTGGAAAACTTCCACGGGTTAGTTGTAAATATATAATTCCAGTGTCGAGCTGATTTACTTGAACTAATTCCTCTAATGTTTGAATGAGTTCCAATTTTTCATAAGGAATTTGAATCGAAATTTTCTCCGCACTTTCATATAAACGATTAATATGCTCTTCCTTTGTAAAAAGCTTTCCACTATACACTCGAATGACTTCATAGACTCCGTCACCAAACTGATATCCACGGTCCTCAATATCAATATTTACCTTTGAACGTTCAATAATTTCCCCATTAAATATAATGTTCTCCATACGAAACTCCCCTTTGAATTCTGATTATTATCTGGCTAATTCATAAATGGCTTGAGCATAAATTGCTGTTGCTTTTAATAAATCATCGACTGGCATGTATTCATCCTTTTGATGCATAACATCCGGTCGTCCGGGGAAAAGTGCACCAAATGCTACACCCGATTTTAACGAACGTGCATAAGTTCCTCCTCCAATAGAGAGAAGTTCAGCTTTCTCTCCTGTTTGCTCTTCATAAACCTTTTGTAGTGTTTTAATTAGCTCGTCATTAGCATCTACATGATGAGGTTTGGAATCTGAAAAGTTTTCAATTAAAAATCCGTGTTCTGATGCTTTTGCAGTAATTGTTTCTTTTCCTTTATCCATGTTAAACGTTACTGGATAGCGCATATTAATCCCAAAACTTCCGCCATTTTCATGGTCATAATTCATTTTTCCTACATTAATTGTCAAATCACCTGTAATATCATCATTATATTGAACCCCTAGGCCTTCCCCACGTGATTGATCAAGTAATACGTTTACAGCAAAATCTACAAATTTCTTAGCATGTTGATTTAGCTCTAATGTAGATAAAAACTTTGTTAAAAACAATCCGGCATTTTTTCCGTTTCTCGGTTCCATTCCATGAGCAGATACACCTTCCAATTCGAAATGCAGCTCCCCATTTTCCACAAAATACTTCCCTTTTAGTTCATTTTCCTCTAAAAAGCTTGTGAACTGCTGAAATAAATCAGTTTGTTCTCCTTCAAATGTGATGACTGCTTCTGCAAAATCGGGAACCATATTATATCTTCGCCCAGATTGAAATGATAAAAGAGTATTTTTCGCTTGCTGATCATCCATTTTTGCCGGCAAAACGATATCGTAATCAGCGATTCCTTTTTCGGCATTAATGATAGGAAAATCTGCATCTGGCGCAAAACCCATTGTCGGCATTTCTTCATGTTGGAAATAATGTTCCACACAACGCCAATTGCTTTCTTCATCTGTTCCAATGATCATTCGTACACGTTTTTCTATAGGAAGTCCCAAGTCTTTAACAATTTTCATTGCATAATAGGCAGCCATTGTTGGGCCTTTATCATCACTTGCACCTCTAGCATATATTTTGCCATCTATGACCTCACCGCCATATGGATCAACACTCCAGCCATCTCCTTCGGGAACTACATCGACATGACATAGGATACCGACTAATTCATTTCCTTTTCCCATTTCTAAATGGCCTGCCAAATTACCGACATTTTTAGCAGTGAAGCCATCTTTTTCTCCTAAATCTAATAAATATTGTAATGCCTCTTTAACCCCTTTACCTAGCGGTTCATCTTCGGTCGCATTTTCTTCATCTAAAACACTTCTTATTTTTAACAACTGTTGTAAATCGTCAATTAAATGATCTTTTCTTTTTAGAACTTCCTCTGTCCAATTTATATTTTCCATTGTTGTCACTCCTTAAAAGGAATTTATGTATTCTGAAATATACCTTAGTTTATATTACTCCTTTTCCAACATTAAATAAAGGTAGTTTTTGTAAAGCTTGTTGTTTTGGAAATAAACAATAAACCGTTCCTTTCCGCTCCAATCCACTCTGCGCGTTTAATATTGTTAAAAGCAACAATATTTCCAACAGCAGTTATCTGAAGATTATAATATTTCAACAACTCTTTCATATATATTATTAAAGGGAATGAAACAAATTTTTGAATCCTATCCCTAGATAAATTAAAAAGGAAGGTGTACAATGTAATTGTCTGACATCTTAGATGATAAAAATCAATAAGGCTTTTTTCGAAATGAAATCAGCCTTCAGAAAAAAGGAGCTGTCTGTCCGGATAATATTACATCTTTTCTAGCGATATTGGAGTTTTCATTATCACTATTTGTATGTATCATACAAGTATTGTGGCCAATATCCAACTAAATAAGCCGTCCGTAACTTGGTCTTTGGAATAAAGATGAGGGAGTGGTTTTTTGAAACCTTCAACAAATCGCATGCTAACCCGAATTAAATCTATCTACATGTTTATTAAGGAAAATGGGACTGTTACGACACAGGACCTTGTAGAAGAGTTCGGCATCACACCTCGCACCATTCAAAGAGATTTGAATGTGTTAGCATACAATGACTTAATCATAAGCCCACACCGTGGGAAATGGACAACAACAGAAAAGAGAGTTAAGATGTCTTCATAAGCAAAAAATTAAATAAAATATACAAGAAAGGAGCTGCATTCAGTTGTCAGCTCCTTTCTATGCTTTTGGTTCGTATTCCTTTAATAATAAAACTTCCTCTTCAGTAAGCTCACGATACTCACCTAACTCAAGTGTTTCATCTAAAGCTAATGGTCCCATCGAAATTCTTTTTAAATAGATGACCTTTTTTCCAACTGCTTCAAACATCCGCTTCACTTGATGAAATTTACCTTCCATAATTGTTAATTCAATATCAGAATGGATCCCGGATTTTAAAATAACTAGTTCTCCAGGTTTCGTATGGTAGCCATCATCCAGTATTACGCCTTTACGAAACGCAGAAATATCTCGATCAGTTACTTCACCTTTAATTACTGCAAAATAGGTTTTTGGTACATGTTTCTTTGGTGAAAGCAGCTGATGTGAAAGCTGTCCATCATTCGTTAGCAATAATAGTCCTTCCGTATCTTTATCTAAGCGTCCGACTGGAAAAGGATTTAATATCGTATCATTCACTTCTAAAAGGTCGATAACTGTTTCATCATGTTTATCCTCTGTTGCTGAAATTACACCAGCAGGTTTATTCATCATTAAGTAAATGTATTCCTTATAGTCGACTTTCTCTCCTCTAACGGTCACCTCGTCTTGCTGAGGATCAATATGGGCTTTACTATCCTTTACAATTACACCATTTACTTTAACGATGTTTTTCTTTAAAATCTGTTTCACTTCTTTTCTACTACCTAATCCCGCATTTGCTAGAAATTTATCCATTCTCATTTTAACACCTCTTTATCCCTATTTTTAAAGGAGGCCACTCATGACCTCCTTTTTCTATCCTATATGCAATCTTGATTTAATCCTACTGATCCTAGAACCAAATAATTTTTCAGCTAATTTCGACCTTAATCCTAAATATCCATAAACAATTGCACCAACTGCGCCACAAATAATGGTAATAATTAATGCTTGCAGCTTTGCATCAGGAACTAATACTAGCGTGATAAGTTTATAAACAATAATGACAATTCCAGCCATAATCGCATTCATCAATAAAATTAAAATAGCTCTTCTAAAAATCGTTTTAAATGGATACTGTGCAAACACTTTTATGACGAAAAGATTGATGATTATAGATGCTGAATAACCTAGCACTGTTGCATAAACCGCTCCGTTAGTTTCAAAAAGCTTGATTAATGGAATATTAAAAGTTAATTTAAGCAACAAACCAACTAATAGACTTAATATAGTAAACCTTTGTTCATTAATCCCTTGTAAAATAGCCGCTGTGACAGAATACAAAGCAAATAGAATGGCAACCGGCGCATAATGCCCTAATACGTCTGTACCTAATTTATTTGGTTCATAAAATACAGTAAAAATCGGATGTGCAAGCAACGATAAACCGATTGCTGCAGGAACCGTTAAAAATAACAAAACTTGAAAGGTTTGATCAACTTGACGTACCAATTCAGAACGTCTTCCTTTAGCAAATGATTCAGTAATGAGTGGTACAAGTGTTAAGGAAAATGACGTAGCAAGTGATACCGGGATGATGACAAGTTTATGTGAATCGAAGTTGAGAATTCCAATCGCTTCAAGTGCCTCTTTTCCTTTTCCGATAGCAGCCATTCCTCGATTAAATGTTAATTGATCAATATATTGATAAAGTGAATTCGCAATACCGACAAAAACAAACGGCAGGGCATAGATAAAAATTTCTTTATACATTTCCCTTAAAGAAACATGCATCGTACCTTTATCATAGTTTAATAATTCATCAAAATGAGATTTTCTTTTTCTCCAATACCAAAACAACACGAATAAACTCGCAATGCCTCCAATAAATGCTGCAAATGTTGCAACACTAATAGCAGTAACCATTTTTCCATGGAAAACATGCAAGACAAAAAATGCCCCTAATAATAGAAATACGATTCGAACTAATTGTTCAATAACCTGTGAAACTGCTGATGGGCCCATTGATTGATGACCTTGAAAATATCCCCTTATTAAGCTCATTACAGGAATAATAATTAACGCAAAGCTTACAGCACGGATGACCGTTGTTACATCTTCGATTGAGAATTTTTTTGATTCTACTCCCGTCATGCTAAGCTCAGCGAATGTAGGGGCAAATACATACATTACTAAAAAACTGACAATCCCAGTTATTAGCATTAATAAAATACCTGATTTAAATAATTTTCGTCCTACTGCATACTCCTCTAAAGCATTATATTTAGCGATATATTTTGATACAGCAAGTGGGACACCCGCTGTGGCAATACTGATAAACAACGTATAAGGTACATATCCAAATTGATATAGTGCTTCCGGCTCGGAACCTCCTACAATAGCATGAAATGGAATAACGTAAAACAATCCAATTATCTTTGATATAATCGTTCCTAATGTTAATATAAACGTACCGCGTATTAGTTTTGAAGACATATAATCCCTCAATCAATAAAATTTAATTTACACACTAATATGTAGTTTACCTCTTACTTAAAAAATTGACAATTTATTCGTTAATTCTTTTTTTAATACAGAAACTAGACAGAAAAAGGTGTTTCGTAATGACGTACGATGTAATTATTATCGGTGGGGGGCCATCCGGATTAATGGCTGCCATTGCTGCCGGTGAAAAAAAGGCAAAAGTTTTATTAATCGATAAAGGAAATAAGCTAGGTCGCAAGCTAGCGATATCTGGGGGTGGAAGATGCAACGTAACGAATCGGCTGCCTATCGATGAAATCGTTAAACATATCCCTGGCAACGGAAGGTTTTTATATAGTGCGTTCTCCATTTTTAATAATGAAGACATTATCCGTTTTTTTGAAAAATTAGGCATTGAACTAAAGGAAGAAGATCACGGACGAATGTTTCCGGTATCTAATAAGGCACAGTCTGTCGTTGATGCATTACTTAGACGCTTAGCGGAATTAGATGTAGAAATTCGGACGAATACGACTGTTAAAGATCTACATTTTTCTAATGGAGCAGTTGAAAGTGTTGAGCTAATGGATGGGAATAGGCTTACGACGCATTCAGTTGTCATTGCTGTTGGAGGTAAGTCCGTTCCCCATACAGGTTCGACCGGAGACGGCTTTCCATGGGCCGAAAAAGCTGGTCATACCATTTCTGAGCTTTTTCCAACAGAAGTACCCGTAACATCGGACGAGCCCTTTATCAAAGCAAAGACATTACAAGGATTGTCATTAAGAGATGTTGCAGTTAGTGTATTAAATCCTAAAGGGAAACCATTAATTACACATCAAATGGACATGATCTTTACCCATTTTGGAATTTCCGGTCCGGCTGTTTTAAGATGCAGCCAGTTTGTTGTGAAAGCAATGAAAAAATGGAACTTGAAACATGTAACTATGAATATTGATGCCATCCCTTCAATGAATGGAGAGGAACTATTTCAAAAGGTAGTGAAGTTAGTAAAAGACGAACCAAAAAAGGCAATAAAAAATTCATTAAAAGGAATTGTACCTGAGCGATATTTACTGTTTTTATTCGAACAAAACGATATCTCTCCTGATTCACAAGGCACTACTATTTCTACGGATCAATTAAGAAACTTTGCAAAGGCATGCAAACAATTTCAATTTAAAGTTAACGGGACACTTCCATTAGAAAAGGCGTTTGTCACTGGTGGAGGAGTTTCAGTCAAGGAAATCGAGCCAAAAACGATGGCCTCAAAATTTGTTCAAGGTCTTTATTTTTGCGGGGAAGTATTAGATATTTACGGATACACGGGAGGATATAATATAACCTCGGCATTAGTAACAGGAAGATTAGCAGGAATGAACGCAGCAAATATAGTAACGGAGTCCAATTAGGACTCCGTTTATTTTCTGTATAAAACCATAGCACTGAAACAATAAATTTGTTCGTCTTCATCCTCTGAAGTAACTGCTACATGATACTTAATATCTAATAATTTATTTTCCTCAATATCTTTTAAAAATAGATTAACATCCGCTTCTAAATCTTTTTCATGCTCATAATCAAACAATTTTACTTGGATCATTTTTTATCTTCCTCTCCATCTAGTTACTACTATTCTAGACAGAAAGGATAATTTTCAAAACATTCCGCATAAATTAAAAATAGGAATTACATGTTCTAACTGTGTTGAATTTATAGTGACATACAAAAAATAACGATTAGATGCAATGATTATGGAGCCATCGGACGGCTTCTCCTCTTTCCGGACCCATAGACTTACGCTTGACTTCCTCATCGGACCGCTTTTCTTCTTTCCGGACCCATAGATTCACACTTGACTTCCTCATCGGACCGCTTCTCTTCTTTCCAGACCCATAGACTTACGCTTCACTTCCACATCGGACCGCTTCTCCTCTTTCCGAACCTATAGACTTACGCTTGACTTCCACTTCGGACCGCTTCTCTTCTTTCCGAACATCGGACACAATAAATTCACAAAACCGCTTCGGCCTTAAAAAAAAAGCCAACTAAACATGTGTTTAGTCGGCTCATTAAATTTATAGCTTCGGCTTTGTTTCTCCTGTCCAGTTCAGCATGCCGCCTTCCATATTAATGACTTTATAGCCATTTTGATGAAGATATTCGCATACACGGCCGCTTCGGCCACCAGATCGGCATATCATTATATATTCTTTATTTTTGTCTAATTGATCAAGTGAATCAGGAATTTCGCCCATCGGGATATGTTTAGCTTGTTCAATCATTCCTTCAGCAACCTCTTCATGTTCACGAACATCAATTAGATTTAATTTTTCACCTTTATTTAGCTTGTCCTTTAACTCATCCGGTGTAATTGTACGAAAATCACTCATTGATTGCCTTCCTTTCTTTTCTGTTAATATACTTTCACCCATTATATCATCACAGAAAGGAAATACATATTTTTGATGCTTACTTAGTGTATTAAAACAGCCTCTATAATAAACCGTTGTGGTGCATCGCCAATAAAGTTAAATGGGTAGCAGGTGGTCACGGTTAATGTCGCCCTCGGTTTTGGTACGATGACAGTGCGATCATCTGCATCAACAATTCTCGTTTTTTTAATTTTATACTTAAATTGTCCCGCGTTTGTTTTTACAATTAATAGGTCATTTTTTTCCATTTGCCCAAGCTTTCGAAACACGGTATCCCGATGACCTGATAGTACTGAATTATCTTTTTCACCTGGCAAGACACTTTGAGAAAAATGTCCAACACCTTTTTCCAGTTCGTCTTCGTCTGCACCTTCATATATTTGTAAATCCGCATTGATTTTCGGAATGATTAATTGACCGATTATTTCCCCTTTAACAGGCGCCCTTTTGTATAGTGGTTCAGCTGTTTTCAAGTGAAAGGGCTTTTTCTGCGCAACAAATTTCTTCTCCGAAGCTTCGGGTTTTAATAATTTATAGCCATTTATACTTATCATCAATAATCCCGCGACTATTACTCCGATACAACAAGCGAAGTATACTCGTTTTTTTGTTACTTTCATATATTTATTGATCGCCACCTACGGAACAAAAATATGCCCATTGCCAATAATAATAGTCCACCTAATAAATAATCTCCATAATGTCCAGCAGTATTTGGTAACTTACCGCCTCTAACTGTTTTTTTCATAGGTGTTGTAATAGCTTTTTCAATCTTTTTGACCTTTTCAGCTGTATCTTTAATTAGTTCCGAACCAAACATATCAGGAGTTAAAATTAAGTCAGCTAATAATTTGCCATTATTATCGTAAATTTCGATTAATAAATTATATCCATTTGTTGAAGTTAATTGAGCTAGTTCATTCAATGAAATCGGCTTTTTATCGGAACCTTTCACTAAATAAAATTTAGTATTTAATTTAAATATGTTAAGCATTTCTTGATAAACATTTACGATTTCGTTTATTTCCTTTTCCGATAAATCCGATTTACTTTCAAAGTCTCCAATGGCCATCATACGTTCCGATAATTTATTTAGCTTATTTTCTACATTTTCATCCAACTTAAGGGACATAAAATGATTAAGTAAATTCCCTACTTCCTCATCGGTAATGCCAACTTTATCAAAAATATCGGAAAAGATATCTGATATCGAATCATCTGAATAAGAGATAAGTGCATCTTCAAGATCCTCAATGAATTCATAGTTATCAATTGAATCACCATTACTCTTCAATAAATTGACCATTTCATCGTATGTCATATCATACTCTTTCAATAATTCTTTTAGGTTTTTATCTGTTATTGGTGTTCCAATATAGAAAGAAACAGCATCATCAAGGGCATTGGTAAAATGATAAACATCATAAATATTGTCGGTTTTACCCATTTCCCCATTTTTAACTAAAAAGTTCTTAACATCCGTTTCATCTTTAAACTCATATTTCTTAATCAATTTTTGCAAATTATTTTCTGTAAGCGGCTCACCTACTAGTTTTTTAATATCGTTTATAGTTGAAAAAGATTTAATCGATGTATTGTAAAAATACTCCAAATGCTCATTTAGCTCTTTTTCAGTCATCCCGATACTTTCTAAATATGTTTGAAGCTCCGCTTTATTTGGTGCTGCAAAACTTACTTTCGGTAAAACCGTAAAACAAAGAAAAATTGCTGCAATGAATAATAAAATTCTTTTCAAATTCTTGCTCCCCCTAAATGTCAATTATGAACCTTTTTTTACAATAACCGATAAATAATTTTTTAGATAGAATTGACATACAGAAAATTTTGTATTATAATACGGAATTTTTTGCAAACAAAAAAACATGCAGAACCCTTCATTTATAAGGGTCTGCATGTAGAATTTCAAAGAATAAAAATTTTTATTTGGATAAATATACCGCTTTATCCGCTATTTTAGTTAGTTCGCAACAATATTTACGAGCTTTCCGGGAACGGCTATCACTTTTCGGACCGTTTTCCCTTCAATTAATTCTTTTACTTTAGCATCATTCATTACTTCTGATTCTAGCTGTTCACGAGTGATTTCACGAGAAACCATCATTTTTGAACGAACTTTTCCATTTAGCTGAATAACGATTTCAACCTCTGAATCAACTAGTTTTGATTCGTCATATGTTGGCCATGGTTCGTATGAAATTGTTTCACTATGACCTAGTTTACTCCAAAGTTCTTCTGAAATATGTGGACAGATCGGTGAAAGTAATTTAACAAATCCTTCAATATACGCTTTTGGTAAAACATCCACTTTGTATGCATCATTGATAAATACCATCATTTGCGAAATAGCAGTATTAAAACCTAAGTTTTCGTAGTCTTCTGTAACTTTCTTAACGGTTTGATGGTATACTTTTTCAAGAACTTCACTATTACCGGTTTGAACTTTATTAGAGATTTGGCCATCTTCATCGACTAACAATCTCCAGATACGGTCAAGGAATCTTCTTGCACCGTCTAATCCATTTGTCGACCAGGCAATCGATGCATCTAATGGACCCATAAACATTTCATAAAGGCGTAGCGTATCTGCGCCATGACTATCTATGATTTTATCAGGGTTGACGACATTCCCTTTTGATTTACTCATTTTTTCATTATTTTCGCCTAGAATCATTCCTTGGTTAAATAGCTTTTGGAATGGTTCTTTCGTAGGGACTACACCGATATCGTACAAAAATTTATGCCAAAATCTTGCATACAATAGGTGGAGTACTGCATGTTCCTGACCACCTATATAAATATCTACTGGCAACCATTTTTTTAATTTATCAAAATCTGCAATTGCTTTATCATTTTTAGGATCAATATAGCGCAAGAAATACCAGCTGCTTCCAGCCCATTGCGGCATCGTATTCGTTTCACGTCTACCTTTCTTACCGGTAGCGGGATCTTCAACATTTACCCAGTCGGCAATATTTGCTAAAGGTGATTCCCCTGTACCAGATGGCTTAATTTCCTTTGTTACCGGAAGAGTTAACGGAAGTTCATCTTCAGGCACTGGTGTCATTGTCCCATCTTCCCAATGAATAATAGGAATTGGTTCCCCCCAATAACGTTGACGGCTAAATAACCAGTCACGAAGGCGATAGGTTACTTTCTTCGTTCCCACATTTTTTTCTTCAAGCCACGCAATCATTTTTTCAATTGCTTCTTGTTTGTTAAGACCATCGAGGAATTCTGAATTAATATGTTCACCATCACCTGTGTATGCTTCCTTCTCGATGTCACCACCGGAAAGAACGGCTTTTATTTCAAGCCCGAATTTTTTTGCAAATTCATAATCCCTTTCATCATGTGCAGGAACCGCCATAATCGCTCCTGTTCCATAGCTCATAAGCACATAATCTGCGATCCAGATTGGCATTTTTTCATTATTCACAGGATTAATTGCGTATGCACCAGTAAACACACCTGTTTTATTTTTCGCTAAATCTGTTCGTTCAAGATCGCTTTTTGATTTAATTTGCTCCAAATATGTAGCAATTGCTGATTTTTGTGCTTCTGTAGAAATTACCTCAACTAGTGGATGTTCTGGAGCAAGAACAGCATATGTTGCACCAAACAAAGTATCCGGGCGCGTTGTAAATACTGTAAATGTTTCTTCTGTATTTTCAATTTTGAAAGTAACCTCTGCTCCTTCAGAACGGCCAATCCAATTTCTTTGCATTTCTTTTAAGTTTTCCGGCCAATCTAGCTCATCCAAATCATCTAGTAAACGATCAGCATAGGCAGTAATTTTAAGCATCCATTGTTTCATCGGACGGCGTTCTACCGGATGGCCGCCGCGTTCACTTTTCCCATCAATAACTTCCTCATTTGCCAGTACTGTACCAAGAGCAGGACACCAATTCACTGCTACTTCATCAATATAGGCAAGACCTTTTTCATACAGCTTTAGGAAAATCCATTGCGTCCATTTATAATAATCGGTATCGGTCGTATTCACTTCACGTTCCCAATCATATGAGAACCCAAGTGCTTTTATTTGACGTCGAAACGTTTCAATATTGTGTTTTGTGAATTCCGCAGGATCATTCCCTGTATCAATCGCATATTGCTCAGCAGGTAAACCAAATGCATCCCATCCCATTGGATGAAGAACATTATATCCTTGCATACGTTTCATTCTTGAAACGATATCTGTTGCTGTATAGCCTTCAGGGTGTCCTACATGTAGGCCTGCCCCGGATGGATAAGGAAACATGTCTAGTGCATAGAAATTTTTCTTATTCTCATCCTCAGTTGTTCGAAATGTATTGTTTTGTTCCCAATACTTTTGCCATTTTTCTTCAATTTCATGATGATTAAAGCTCATGAATCACGACCTCCTAATTTTTTCATACAAAAAACCCCTCATCCCAATAAAGGGACGAGAGGTAAAATTTTCTCCCGCGGTACCACCCAAATTAGTGTAAACACCACTCACTTCATTCATCCTTAACGCGGAAAACGGCAAATACTACTTAATCCTAAAGATGGATGTTCACATTTGCAACTCAAAGGTGAGTTCATGATGGTCTTGGTTGGCTTACACCGGCCGCCAACTCTCTTAATCAAGGGGACATCATTACTATTCCTTATCAACGTTAAACTATCTGATAATTGTATTTACCATTCTATCCAATTTTATTCAATCTTTCAAGCCCTTTTTAACACTCACATCGAAATGGACTGTTTTTCCTCTTTTGATTTTAAAGGACGGTCATAGATTAAAGATAGAACAATGGATATAACCAATAGAATTAGCAATACTTTAAATAATATGGACATCGAATATAAATCGACTAAAATACCGCCCAATAATGGACCAATCATTCGTCCGCCAGTCGCTGTACTATTAACAATCCCTTGAAAGAAGCCTTCTTTTCCTTTTGGCGCTAAACTATCGGCAATAGTAGGAACGGTCGGCCATACAAACATCTCACCAATGGTTAAAATGATCATTGCAGCTAAAAATCCTTTGAAATTTGATGCATAACCGGCAATACCAAACGAAATCATAAAAATAATAATTCCCGTAATGATGGGTGCTTTTAAATTGGTTCCAAAACGTTTTACGATTGGATTTAATAATGGCTGCCCCAAAACAATTAATGCGCCATTAATCGTCCACAGCATACTATATTGTCCAAGTGAAATATTTATTTCTTGCGTGTATGTGGAAATCGTAGACTGCCATTGCACATATCCGACCCAACATAATAAGTAGCCGCTGCACAAAATCAACAGAGCGATTAATTTTGTTCCGCTTTTCACGACTTTTTTCTCTTGAATGACTGAAGTATAGTTTCCTCGATCAATGTTAATTTTTCGATAACCGAAAAAGGCAATCAAGAAAAAGACAATAAACATAATTAAGTTAGCAAGAAAGATATAATCAAAAGAAAAAGAAGCAACAAAACCACCAAGTGCCGAACCAACTGCAACACCAAAATTTTGCGCAATATAAACGGCATTAAAAGCTTTTCTTCCCCCTTCTTTCCAGACTGCACCTGCCATCGCAAACATCGCCGGTACAATGATACCCGCTCCAAGCCCAATAATTGTTAAAAAGATTGGATATAGCGGCCATCCATGCCAAAAAGTCATTCCGATTAAAGATAAGATTGTAATCATTATTCCAAGTAAAATCGAACGAAAACCGCCGATTTTATCGTATAAGTTTCCACCAATTAAATTTCCTATTACGCTTGCAGCCGAATTTAACATTAAAACAATTCCTGCAACCGATAATGATTTCCCCAAGTGATCATGAATATAAATAGCATTTAACGGCCATAAAAAAGAAGAGCCAGTAACATTCACCATCATACCGATCACTAAAAGCCATAAGGATCTAGGCATGAAAATCGCTCCCTTCCTCCCCAATATTTACATTCCTACATCATTTTATTTCTTTTTATAACTTGCTTCAAGTGGCAAATCTCAAAAAAGCATACACATAATATTCTGTTAATCATTAAAAAGATGAGAGCGCCTTTCTAGGCAGTTGGAGCAGGACAAAAATGTAAAAAAGAGCGAGCTTGTCGCTCACTCCTTTATTATTTTCACTTGTTTAATCAGGATTTTCGATATGTTGTTTAGAGCGTATTGGCTGACTCTTTTTGGAATTTTGTTTCTTCAATTCTTTAACTGGATCGTAATCTTGCCCAACTTCCATATCTTGATTATTTATACCGTTTTTTGTTTTTTGTTCCGGGTTATTTTGTTTTGATCGTTTTTTCATAATATCCTCCGTAAATAAAGAATTATTGTGGTCGGTCATGATTTAATAGAGTCATTTGATTTTGCAGCTGTTGAATCTGTAATCTCATTCGATGTAATTGTTCTCTTTGTTGGGAATTGGCACTATTTGCAAGCTGGGCTAATTCATTGTATGAACCTTCAAGCTGCTGCATTGCATATTGATATTCATTATCGTAATAATGCTCCTGCCTGCTTCCTTCGATAAACTGTTCTTTTGCATAGCTAATCGCTTCTTCACATCGTTGAATATGTTCGCTAACAGATTGTCTTGTTGCCAATTTATGACTCCTCCTTTTATATGACGGAGTTTTAAGGCATAGCATGCCTCAACATTATTTTGTTCATTTGTTTACGGACTATGTTGGCAATTTCGAGGAAATAAATTAGACTTGTATCATTAAAGAAATTCAAATATTTAGAGGTGTAATTGTGAAACTTCAAAAAATTTTAGACTTTTCCCATACGTTACTAAAAAAAGCAATTTCCCCCAATGACATTGTCGTGGATGCTACGGTAGGCAACGGGCATGATACCGAGTTTTTAGCAAAATTGGTTGGACAAAATGGGCATGTATATGGCTTTGATATTCAGGAAGAGGCATTGATGCATGCGCGAGACTATTTGGACAAGGAAAACCTGTTAACTAATATTACTCTTTTTAACAAAGGGCACGAAACGATTAAAGATACCATTCCTTCACACCATTTTGGAAAAATTTCCGCCGCTATTTTTAATTTAGGGTACTTGCCTGGCGGGGATAAACAAATTGTTACACATTCCTCAACAACTATTGCAGCAGTCGAACAGCTTTTAGAAATAATGAGTCCCGAAGCAATGATTGTTGTTGTCATTTATCACGGTCATCCGGAAGGTGCAATTGAAAAAGATGAAGTGATGAATTTTGTAAAAAGTATCGATCAAAAAAAGGCCCATGTTTTAAAATACGAGTTCATTAATCAAATAAATAACCCGCCATTTATCATCGCTATTGAAAAACGATAACCAATATCGGTTATCGTTTTTTTTGCTGTCCAGCGCAAGTAGCCTAGCTTTCCGCTTTTCTTAGTGTAGCTCTGCACTTCTTTTTTTCGTTTTTAACAAAGCTTTTAAAACTCCTGTTGGGATTAAACTTTTTATTTTTCGGTATGCTCGTCCATTCCAATAAAAAAAGTAGCTAATTGATCCCCCATGTTTAATTAATTCTCTCGCTATTTTTTGAACATCTTTTTGTTTACTCACTTTATCATCAGATAAATAAACAGCTAAAAGCCCTCGATTAATAAATTTATGGAATTTCTGATCAGGCAATTTTTCCGTATGTATATCTGCCTCTGTTAAAAAGTGTGTTAATCGTTCAAACATTTCTTCATTATTATCATAATAGAAACAGAAGTTTAAATCTCCACCTTCTCGATCTTCATCCTGATCGATAAAATAATCAAGAAGGATGTGCAAACCTTGAATATAAGGAAAATACCCTTCACGAATGCTCTTTGCGTGGTCCTCAATAAAATCTTTTCGGAAACAATAAGATACGAGACAAAATATTCCCAAAGTGGAACCGGAGCATGCGGAAAATTCATGCCATCCCATTTGCGGTAAGGATGATTGATATGTTTTGAACCATGATTGTAAACGAGGCTCTCTTTCCTCAACTTTTACATGCTTATGTACTTGTAAATCACAGTAATACTGGCATAATTCTAATAAAGAATCTCTTATTAGATCATATTTTGTTAACGAAGATAATACTTTTTGGCATGTTAAGACCAATTCCTCTAAATAGCCGCCATCATCTTGATCATCCCGAAGTCGATAATAATTTTTCGTTTTTGCATGAATCGATAACGAATCTCTCATCGACTCGTGTAACGCTTCAAAATCAGCGGGATCTAAAGAGGTGCTTCTGTCACAAAGATTATCCAAGTAATCACTAATTGTTTGATACGCTACAATAAACTTTATTGCCTCATCCCTACGATCAAGAGCTAATAATGCAAGAATGGAACCACCTTCACAATGAAAAGTTTTATGCTCAATACTAGCTAATGCTTGGTTTCTAAGTTCTTGGTTGGGGATTGATGCAGCTTTTTCTTTCCAGTACATTAATTCACGATGAACAGTCGGAAAAACTTTCCTGTACACCTGATTCATCAATGAAAATGGATTCGAAGGGACGGACATCTTTAAAAATCACCTCAATTAATTATATAGCCTAAAGCGCGAAGTCTTGTTTCGACAAAATTCTTTGCATATTGGAAAGCTTCTTCCCGTTCCGGTTCATTAAATATTTCATGAAAGCTATTTGGCCAAACTTTATATTGTTTCTCGGAAAGTGTTACTTTATTAAACCAATCGTTTACAGCTTGTTTATTTACAATTTTATCATTTCCACCTTGTAAAACCAAAAAAGGAATATCTGGTATTTTCGACATATTTGTGAAGGCCAGTTTCATTGCCTGTACTAATTCTCTGTACCATCTGACAGAAATTTTTGTTACATATAAAGAATCATTTAAAGCGAGCTCTCGTGCTTCCTCATTTCTTGTTACATCCTCTATCGTTAAGCCACTGGAAAATTTCACTTTCGGAGCAACTTTATTCATTAATACTGATAGAAAACTTAAAAATTTTGAAGGATAGGTAACTAAATCTAAACATGGCGCGGATAAAATTACGCCCGCAAGATTTAATCTTTCTTCTTGAAGGGTCCGAATGACCGCCAAACCTCCCATACTATGTCCAAATAGAAATACTGGTACATCAAATTGATAGGCCGTTTGTACCCAATCTTTTATTTCGAAAATATATTCATCAAAGGAATCGATATGACCTCTTTGGGATCTTGTTGTCATTCCTTGTCCTGGCAAATCTCCCATTATTACATGGTAGCCTGATGAACGCCACATTTCAATGAGCCAACTATATCTCCCATGATGCTCCATCGCACCATGGACCATTACGATAATAGCTTTTGGACCTTGATCCGCTTCCCATTTCCACATATCTGATACCTCCTTAATTCAAGCATAGTAATCTCTTCCTAATTATAAAAGAAAAAAGCAAAATAGGAAAAGAGCCTTTTATATTGTACCCATTTATATAAATGAAAAAATAAAATGGATCGCTCTTTTTTATTTACTTTATAATAAAAACTTTAATATTGACGAAAAATGCCGATGTATATAGTAAGGATAATGTAAAGGTGATTTTATGAAATCTATTATAGCAGGTTTTACAGCATTTCTATTTTTTATTATTATTTTTATTTATGGCTATCAAAATTTTGAACATGCCAGTGAAATGGCGGACCGAACAATTGATTTAAACAACCAAAATTCAAAACAATATTCGATTGTGAAAATAAAGGACAAGGTTCTTTTAGATATTCCCGTCACTTCACAATTTCCAGAATTAGCTCGTGGATGCGAAGTAACTAGCTTGTCTATGTTACTAAATTCAGCAGGAATCAAAAGTGATAAAATGACCCTTGCGAAACAAATTAAAAAAGATCCGACACCACGCAAAATAATTAACAACAACATTTATTATGGGCACCCAAACGACGGATTTGTCGGCGATATATATACGTATAGTAAACCGGGACTTGGTGTTTATGTTCAACCAATAATTGAATTAGCGAATAAATATTTGCCTGGTAAAATAGTTAACCTAACGAAAAGCTCATTTGATGAATTAAAAATACCTTTATCAAACGGGCAACCAATCTGGGTAATTATTAATACACAATACAAAAAACTCCCTGATTCCTATTTTACAACATGGCATACAAAAAAAGGTGCCATCCGCATCACTAGTAAAGAACATTCAGTATTAATTACAGGTTACGATAAAAACTTTATTTATTTCAACGATCCACTGACTGGTAAGAAAAATAAAAAAGCACCCATTAACGACTTTAAAGAAGCCTGGGTGCAGATGGGCAGCCAAGCGATTACATACCACGAATAGGTATGTAAACCGCGGCTGCTTTTTTAAATATTAACCCCTTCAGTTTGGAGTTTATATTGTTTTTGGAAATCATATTTTTCTTCTAAGTATACTGCATGCCATATCATAAAGATGAGGACAGTCCATATTTTACGGCTGTGATCCATTTTTCCTTGGCAATGTTCCTCTAAAAGGTTTAAAACATAATGCTTATTAATGATGTGATCGGTGCCACTTTCATGAATAATTTGTTTTGCCCAATCATGCATTTCATCTTTTAGCCAATGACGGATTGGCACCGGGAAGCCAAGTTTCTTTCGAGTTAACACGTGATCCGGAACGACGCCTTCAGCCGCTTTTCTTAAGATGTATTTCGTTGTATTATTCGCTGTTTTTAAACTTGTCGGTATTTGGGAAGCAATTTTAAAGACTTCTTTATCTAAAAATGGAACCCTTAATTCTAATGAATGTGCCATCGTCATTTTATCCGCTTTTAATAAAATATCACCGCGCATCCATGTATGAATATCAATGTACTGCATTCGATCAACCGGATCGTAATTTTTCGTTTCAGCATACAGTTGTTTTGTAATGTCTGTATATTCTAATCCTGAACGATATTGTGCTAGCAGATCCTTTTTCTCGGATTCACTGTACATCTTTGCATTTCCAATATATCTTTGTTCCATCGGTGTTACTCCACGCTCAATAAAGCTTTTCCCTTTCACACCTTCAGGCAAAATTTTCGCTAATGCTTTTAATAAAGACTTACCAACGGCAGGAATTTTATTAAATACTTCTAGTGATTGCGGTTCTCTATAAATATTATAACCACCGAATAGTTCATCCGCACCTTCACCAGATAAAACAACTGTTACATGCTTTCTTGCTTCACGTGCCACGAAATACAAAGGAACGCATGCAGGGTCCGCTAACGGATCATCTAAATGCCAAATAATTTTTGGCAATTCCTTCATATATTCATCCGGGGTAATTATATAACTAATATTTTCGACACCAAGTTTATCCGCTGTTTCTTTTGCTACATCAATTTCACTGAAGCCATTGTGTTCAAATCCGACTGAGAATGTTTTGATGTTTGGATGATATTGCTTCGCAATGGACGCAATAATCGAAGAATCAATCCCACCAGATAAGAATGAACCTACTGGTACGTCACTTCTCATATGAACGTTGACAGAATCAAATAAGACGTCTCTAATTTCCTTAATAAATTCATCTTCAGATTTTTGTACAGGCTGGAAGGACGCTTTCCAATAGCGTTTGATCTCCATTGGTTTTCCTAATTTTTTAATAAAATAATGGCCTGGTTCTAGTTTTTTGATTCCTGCTGTCATGGTTTCCGGTTCCGGCACAAATTGAAACGTCATATAATGTTGAGCAGCTTCATAATTTAATTCTTCATGCTCCATTGCGAGCAGAATACTTTTCTTTTCAGAAGCAAAGAATGTACGTCCTTTTTCTTCTTTATAAAAGAATGGCTTAATACCAAATGGATCGCGAGCACCAATCAATGTTTGCTCCTGTTTATCCCAAATAGTAAAAGCAAACATGCCGCGAAGCTTAGAAACTGCGTCTTCTTTATAGTAGCTGTACAGTGCAATGATAACTTCCGTATCAGAAGCCGTTTCAAAAGTTAGCCCCGCTTCAATCAATTCATTTCGTAATTCCACATAATTATAAATTTCACCATTAAAAATAATCCAATATCGCTCATTTTCATATGTTAACGGCTGGTGTCCGCTTTCTATATCAATAATACTCAATCTGCGGAAACCAAATTGAATATGTTCATCTTCAAAAAATCCTTCATCATCAGGACCACGATGAGTGATAATATCATTCATGTTTTTAAATAGTTGTCTGTCTGTTTCTCTTAATCCGACCTCGTTGTCATGTATACAACCAACAAATCCACACATTATGTATGTCACCTACTCCATTCCAAATTAACATACTTATTTATTACAATTTTATATTAATATTAATCGTGATTCCAATGAGCTACTGCAATGGGCAATATTCAACATTTTTCACACCATATTATACTATCATTTTTTTTTCCTTTTTGCAGTAGACAATATATATATTTTATTGGTAAGAACTGCGAATAATTATTTTTACAAAAACAAGTGGAGTTTACAAATACTGTAACTCCACTTGTTTCGTATTATTTATTTAAAGTTTCTTTACGTAAGTTTTCGGCTTTATCTGTTCTTTCCCATGGAAGGTCAAGATCGTGACGTCCGAAATGACCGTAGGCAGCTGTTTGTTTATAAATTGGGCGACGTAAATCTAACATTTTGATAATTCCTGCCGGGCGTAAATCAAAATGTTTTCGGACTGCATCAATTAATACATCTTCAGATGCTTTTCCGGTACCAAATGTATCAATGGAAATAGATACCGGTTGAGCAACCCCAATTGCATAGGCAAGTTGGACTTCACATTTATCAGCTAATCCCGCTGCAACAATGTTTTTAGCTACATATCGTGCCGCATAAGCAGCAGAGCGGTCAACTTTTGTTGGATCTTTTCCGGAGAATGCTCCTCCGCCATGACGCGCATAACCGCCATACGTATCAACAATGATTTTTCGGCCAGTTAGCCCAGCATCACCTTGAGGTCCGCCAATAACGAAACGGCCTGTAGGATTAATAAAGTATTTCGTTTCCTCGTCAATTAACTCACTAGGAACAACTGGATTAATTACGTGTTCTTTAATATTGCGTTGAATTTGTTCCAAGCTAATTTCAGGATGGTGTTGGGTAGAAACGACGATTGTATCAATACGAATTGGTCGATCATTTTCATCATATTCTACTGTTACTTGTGTTTTTGCATCAGGTCGTAAATATGGCAATATTTCTTCCTTACGCACCTCTGCAATCCGACGAGCTAATTTATGTGCTAGAGAAATCGGTAACGGCATAAGTTCTTTCGTTTCATTGCAAGCAAAACCAAACATTAAGCCTTGGTCACCTGCACCGATTGCTTCAATTTCATCATCAGACATTTGACCTTCGCGTGCTTCCAATGCTTTATCGACACCCATAGCAATATCCGCTGATTGTTCATCGATTGATGTTAGGACTGCACATGTTTCTGAATCAAAGCCATATTTTGCACGTGTATATCCGATATCTTTAATTGTTCCACGAACAATTTTTGGAATGTCGACATATGTATTAGTTGTAATTTCTCCAGCTACTAACACAAGACCTGTCGTAACTGAAGTTTCACAAGCTACACGGGCATTCGGATCTTTTTCTAAGATTGCATCTAAAATGGCATCTGAAATTTGGTCACAGATTTTATCTGGATGTCCCTCAGTCACGGATTCAGACGTGAATAAACGACGCTTATTTGACATTTTTATTCCTCCCTCATACAATTACTATCTATTTTTACGCCTCACGGTACTCATTCCCTAATAGTATGAAATAAACCACAGATTTTATCCTAAACATAAAAATCCGGGTTCATAGGTTTCGAAAGTGGGTAATATCAAAAATGAATAAAACCCTTCCCCATCATATGTACTATGTGAGGAAAGGTTCATTACCCATGCCTTTCACTCTTATCGTTCAAGGATTTTACCTTGCCTCAGGTTAGCACCGTGCGTCCTAGCTGTTAGAAGTAAGAGGTTAGAATTTTGAGGAGCAAAACCTGCTTCTCTTTCTAACTTCCAAATCACTAACTATAGAATGTCGGTTGCCGGGTTTCATTGGGCCTGTCCCTCCACCAGCTCGGGATAAGAGTATCCGTTCAAGGTAAAATATTACGCAATTTGTTGGATGGTGTCAATAAATAATTTTTCTATTTTAAACTTGTACAATTGACTTCCTTATTATATTGTGGAATTGAAAAAACTTTTAATTTAACAATTTCATATATTTTAAAAAAATGCGCACATATAGTATAGACTATATATATAATTGTGTTATACTAATTAACGAATAAAAGGATACTTAAATTTTTTATAAAGGAAGGTTAGTATAAATGAAATCAGCTACTTTTTCAAATACATTAACAAATGTTTTAGTCGGAAAAAACGTCCTTACTCAATTAGCTGTACCTCAATTAGTGGAAAAGGTATTAGAACGGGGTGAAGGAATCTTAACATCAACAGGTGCGGTCCGTGCTGAAACTGGAAAATATACTGGCCGTTCCCCTAAAGATAAATATATTGTTGAAGAAGCTTCTTCAAAAGATGCAATCGATTGGGGTTCTGTAAATCAACCAATCTCCGAGGAATCATTTAATAAATTATATACAAAGGTGATTAATTACTTACAAGAGCAAGAAGAAGTATTTGTTTTTAAAGGATTTGCGGGTGCTGACAAAAGAAATCAATTACCGATCCAAGTGGTAAATGAATATGCTTGGCATAATCTATTTGCGCAACAATTATTTATTCGACCAACCGAAGAGGAACTAAAAACCCATGAAGCACAATTTACTATTTTATCTGCTCCCAATGTGAAAGCGGATCCATTAACAGATGGGACTAATTCGGAAACGTTTGTCGTTGTTTCGTTTGAACGTCGGATTATTCTTATAGGCGGTACTGAGTATGCCGGTGAAATGAAGAAAAGTATTTTTTCAATCATGAATTATCTTTTACCTCAAAATGATATTCTACCGATGCATTGTTCCGCAAATGTAGGTGCTGAAGGAGATGTCGCTTTATTCTTCGGATTATCCGGAACGGGCAAAACGACGTTATCTGCGGATCCAAATCGCCGCTTAATTGGTGATGATGAACATGGATGGTCATCGAATGGTGTATTTAATATAGAAGGTGGATGCTATGCAAAATGCATCGGTCTTACTCGCGAAAAAGAGCCACAGATCTATGATGCAATTCGATTCGGTGCAGTTTTAGAAAATGTAATGGTCGACGAATTGACTCGTGAACCATTATATGATGATGCGACATTAACTGAAAATACACGTGCTGCATACCAAATCCAAGCAATTGACAATATCGTTGAACCAAGTATTGCTGGACACCCACAAACAATTGTCTTTTTAACAGCAGATGCTTTCGGGGTATTACCTCCAATCAGCAAATTAACAAAAGAGCAAGCAATGTATCATTTCCTAAGTGGGTATACTTCCAAACTAGCAGGAACAGAACGTGGAGTTACTTCTCCAGAAGCCACTTTCTCAACTTGTTTTGGTTCACCATTTTTACCTTTGCCAGCTACAGTATACGCTGAAATGCTAGGGAAAAAGATTGATGAGCATGGGGTTCAAGTCTTCTTAGTCAATACAGGTTGGACTGGCGGAGAATATGGGGTAGGAAGCCGGATGAAATTAAGTTATACAAGAGCAATGGTTCAGGCTGCATTAGAAGGAGAACTTCAATCGGTCGAAACAAAACAGGATGATATTTTCGGATTGCACATTCCATTACATGTACCCGGAGTGCCTGATGAAGTGTTGATTCCTAATAAAACATGGGAAAACCAACAGGCATATGATGAAAAAGCACAAGAGCTTGCCACAAAGTTCAAAGAAAACTTTAAGAAATTCGGTCATCTTTCACAAGAAATTGAAATGCATGGCGGTCCAATTATAAAATAATATAAAGGAAAGGGACTGGANNTCCAGTCCCTTTCCTTTATATCGATTATCATTAATTACTTGAATTCAATGAAATTAGTTGGTATGTGATTTTCGTTTTTTCACTTTCCCACTCAAGCTTTCTAATTACCGCAGTTCCTCTTGTTTCACTTTCTTTCGTTTTACGTATATCCATTGGAATATCAATTGGATACAAACGGTATCCTTCCTTTTCCAATATGAATAAGTTTTCTTCTAATCTTTTTTCATTTCCTTTAGTTATGATCATTGTATTTAATTCTAATGGCATCCCCATCGTTACAGCCTCCCCTTTCGAACATAATATTCCTTTTAGTTTACCATGTTTATGACCTGTTTTTCATCCAGGAGCATAAATCAGTAACAATTTGACGGTTTATTGCAGGTGGAAAATAATGAGTATAATTTGGAAAATACCATGTCTCAACTTCTTTTTTATAAACTTTTAACCTTTCTTCCAATCTTATTGCATGTTCAATTGAAACATTCCTGTCTTTTACTCCGTGAATAATTAATACTGGTTGATTAAGTCTGTCGATCGAATATAAAGGGGTTCGCTCTTGATAAAGTTCAGGATATTTTTTTGGTGTCCCTCCAATTACTCGTTTCAACATTTTACGTAAATCTTTTCTTTCATAATAAGTAAGGAACATATCGGATACACCTCCCCATGTCACTACCGATTTAGCATCATTTCGATTGATCGCAGTATGAAGAGCCATTATCCCTCCTCTTGAAAATCCAAAAATATGTATTCGATTACTTTTTACTCTTCGGTACTGCTTCAAAAGATCAAAAGCAGTATATGCATCTTTTCGATCTTCTCCCCCAAAATCTTCATTCCCTTCCCCACCGCGATTTCCTCGATAAAAAGGGGCAAATACAATAAATCCCTCCGCTGCAAATTGCCCAATACGAGCAGGTCTTACCATACCGACGTTTTTAATTCCCCCTCTTAAATAGAGAAAACCATCATATTCTTTATCATCTCGTGGTTCAGCTAATAACCCCTTAACCTTCAACCCATCTGATATATAGGTTATCATACACATTCGAACGTTTGGATTCGGAGAAGGAAAAGGCTGCTTCTCAATTACGTATGAACTGATACTAATTTGCATTACATTTTAACCTCCAACCTTTTACTTCTAACCTCTAAAAAATAGGCATTCACACATTTTTATGTTTATCATACGATACTTTATCAGAATTAGTAACAAAAAGGAGGATAATGGGTCATGAAAAAAGGGCTTAAAATTAGCTTCTCACTATTAATGACCGCCATTCTTATTTTTTCCCTAGGTGCCTGTTCCAAAACAGAATCCTTAAAGAAAGTTCGAGTGGCAGAAGTTACACGTTCGGTTTTCTATACACCACAATATGTCGCAATTGAAAAAGGTTTTTTTAAAGATGAAGGACTGGACATTGATTTAAAAACAACCGCTGGTGGAGATAAAACGATGACTACATTATTATCTGATGGAGCAGATGTAGCATTAGTTGGTTCTGAAACGTCCATTTACGTTTATGCACAAGGGGCTGAAGATCCGGTCATTAATTTTGCCCAACTAACGAGAACAGATGGAACCTTCTTAGTTTCTCGCGAAAAAAAGGAAGACTTCTCATGGGATCAGTTAAAAGGGTCCACTTTCCTCGGTCAGCGTAAAGGCGGTATGCCGCAAATGGTTGGCGAATTTGTACTAAAAGATAAGGGAATCGAACCTCATAAAGATTTGAAATTAATTCAAAACATTGATTTTGCTAATGTCGCAAACGCTTTTGCTTCCGGAACCGGGGACTATGTTCAATTATTCGAGCCGACGGCATCCGTTTTTGAAAAAGAAGGGAAAGGTCATATTGTTGCCTCTTTCGGTAAGGAATCCGGTAGTGTGCCCTACACCGATTACATGGCGAAAGAAAGTTTTCTTAAAAAAAATAAAGATACACTTGAAAAATTTGTTCGTGCTATTTATAAGGCAGCTAAATGGGTAGAAGAAAATGATCCTAAAGAAGTGGCCGAAGTCGTTCAACCATTCTTTGAAGATGTTGATGTTGAAATCTTAGCCTCTTCCATTGAACGATATCAAAAGCAAGGTTCATTTGGAACAGATTTAATATTAAATGAAGAAGGCTGGAATCACCTACAAGATATCATGGAAGAAGCTGGTGAATTACCAAAAAGAGTCGACTATAAAACACTAGTCAATACTTCCATCGCTGAAAAAGCTTTACAAAATAAATAAGGAGGTTTTCTTATACTATGAGCTTCCTAACCGTCCAAAATGTCCACCATAGTTACTTCACACCGAAATCAGTGACAAACGCCTTACAAAATATAAGTTTTGACATAGAGGAAGGGGAGTTTATTTCCTTAGTAGGACCTAGTGGCTGCGGAAAAACAACAATGCTATCCATACTGTCTGGTTTAATTTCACCAACGGAAGGAAAAGTATTGATTGATGGCAGGTTACCTAATTCGCAAACGACTTCAATTGGATATATGCTCCAACAAGATTATTTATTTCCGTGGAAAACAATCGAAGAAAATATTTTACTAGGGTTAAAACTTCAAAATCAACTAACCGCGGAAAAAAAGGAGAAAACGCTCGGACTCCTTAAAGAAATCGGTTTAAGTGGAATTGAAATGCAATATCCTAAACAGCTTTCAGGTGGAATGAGACAAAGGGCCGCATTAGTGCGAACACTTGCGATCAATCCGAAAATATTATTTTTAGATGAGCCTTTCTCTGCATTAGATTACCAAACAAAATTAAAATTAGAGGATTTAGTCTTTGATACGCTTAAAGCCTATCGAAAAACAGCAGTCCTTGTCACCCATGACATTGGAGAAGCCATTTCGATGAGTGACCGAATATTATTATTTAATGCTAAGCCGGGAAGATTACACAAAGTATTCTCCGTTCCAGAGGAATTGCGCAATCTCCGTCCATTTGATGTAAGAAGTAAAGAAGCGTATTCAATATTATTTCAAGAAATTTGGAAGGAGTTGGAGTCACTTGAAAATGACGGATAATACCGAACTCCTTCATCAACAATATCTTCATCACTTGAGAAAAGAAAAAAGATTGGTTCGTCTATATCAAATTATCATCTTATTTGCATTTTTCGCTTTATGGGAAGTAGCCAGTCGTTACCATTGGATTAACCCGCTTATCTTTAGTTCACCGTCAAAAATATGGAAATTATTCATTAGTAAACTTCAAGATGGCAGTTTGTATTTGCATACCGGGGTGACTGTATATGAAACGATGCTCGGATTCATACTTGGAACTCTTTTAGGTGCTATATTAGCTGGTATTCTTTGGTGGTCTCCAAAACTCTCAAAAATTCTCGACCCTTATCTCGTTGTTTTTAATGCGATGCCAAAAGTTGCATTTGGTCCAATGTTAATTGTTATTTTCGGAACAGGTTTAAATTCCAGTATTGCGATGGGCATCATTATTTCAGTTATCGTAACAACCATCGTTATCTATACAGCATTTCGTGATGTCGACCCAAACTATATAAAAGTATTACAAACATTTGGTGCTTCGAGGGGACAAAAGTTTAAAGAGGCCATTCTTCCTGCAACTTTTCCAACTATTATCTCAACCTTAAAAGTAAATGTTGGATTATCTTGGGTTGGTGTTATTGTCGGTGAGTATTTAGTTGCATCAAAAGGTCTTGGTTATTTAATCATCTACGGCTTCCAAGTATTTAATTTCACCTTAGTTATGCTTTCATTAATGATTGTTGCTGTCATTGCTACAATTATGTACCAATTAGTTGCTATATTAGAAAAAAAATTAGTGAAAAAAGATTCATGAAAATTCGTCGATTTTTTATAATCGGCGAATTTTTTATGAAACCTTTTTCGGATGATATCGTACATATAAGTGATAACAAAAAGGAGTGATATTCGTTTTATGAAAAAATTATTAATTAGTCTCGTTTCAGTTATGTTTATATTCAGCTTAGCTGCTTGTAGCGAGACAGCCGATCCAGTCGATTCAAAAGTCAAACCTCAGAAGAAGGATAGTCTAACTCTTAAGGAAGTATTTGAAAAAACGACAGACGCATCTAAAAATTTAAAAAGTGTGCATATGGATATGGATCTTAAGCAAGAAATGACGGCACCAAGTCAACCAACACCAATGAATATTAATTCAAATATGTCTATTGATATGGTGTTGAATCCGTTAGCGATGTACCAAAAAATGAAAATGAATGTTGAAGGCGGGGATGACGCCACTCAAAACCAAGCTATGGATATGGAGTCATATTTGACGAAGGAAGGTTTCTTTTTATATGATCCAGCATCAAAACAATGGATGCAAATGCCTGAAGAGCTATCAAAGCAAATATTACAAATGCCTGAACAACAAGCAAACCCTGCTGAACAACTTAAACAATTACAACAATTTACTGATGATTTCTCATTCAAACAAGATGATAACCAATATATTTTGAATTTGAAAGCATCCGGAGAGAAGTTTGATCAGTTTTTAAAGGAAAATGCCAAACAAATGATGCCAGATGGTCTTAAAGAAAATGCCGATGCACTTAATAACATTACCTTTAAAAATGTTAACTATGAAATATTTATTGATAAAAAGACATTTAATGTTAATTCATTAAACATGACGCAAGAAATGGAAATGGCTATGGAAGGCCAAAAAATAAATTTAAAGCAAGAAATGAAAGGAACGTACTCAAATTACAATAAAGTAAATGAAATTAAAGTTCCTAAAGAAGTAAAAGATACTGCCAAAAAAATTAATTAATTTATCATCCAGCAACTTGCTAAAGTTGCTGGATTTTCGTTATTCCGACGTAAAATCCTTTAAAATACCAATATTGTCAATATGCTGCTTTGCCTCTTGATCCCCTAATTCATAAATCATTTGATACACTTTAAGCATGTGTTTATCATATTCATCATTCGAGCGATCATGATGATACTCCCTAAAAGGAATATGTGCCCGCCAAAATCCGTCTATTTCCTCATCATAATTAGCATCAAAAATTTGCCTTAAACGAGTAATCTCCTCATCAGTTGCTTCTATTTTAAAATTCCATGGAGAATCAGTTGAGCTCCTCGATATTTCTCCACTGCCGACATTAATATAATAGGTGTTTTTTTGCTGATCCATTCCTGCACTCCTCACGTAAAGATAAATTTATTCTATATGTATCGTTTCCCACAAATTAAGCAAAAATATTCTTAAGTCATGAAAAAAGGATGATTAGTGTGAGACTTGTCGATGAGCTATTTGAATTTTATCAAAATCGTTTGACTGGAGACGACGAGGATATTGATATCATTGCATATGCAGTACTTGAAGAATCGGATCGAAATGATTTAATGAAAATAGTTGAAGACATGAATGACGAGGAATTCCAATACTTTATTAGTCTCTATTTAATTGAAAGCCTTAAAAACAAATTTGCCGGTCATACTACCGATGTAACCCACCATACGAAATCGAAATTTTTGCATTAAAGAAGGAAACTGTTCACCATAACAGTTTCCTCTATTTTTTATCCTAAATATGCTTTTAACATCCAAACATGTTTTTCTAATTCGCCTTGAAGCGAAATAAACATATCTCCTGTCACTTCATCTTTTGCATCATTAGCTAAAGCAATTCCTTCCTTCAATTCACCAATAAGGATGGTAAAATCATTTACAACTTCTTTCACCATTTCATCAGCTGCCGGAATGGTTTCGGCTTCTTTTATACTCGATAATTCCAATGAACCTTTCAACGTGGATACTGGTTTGCCATTAATAGCAAGTAACCTTTCAGCGAATTCATCAATAACGGAGTCTGCTTTATTGTATAACTCCTCTAATTTTTCATGAAGTGAAAAGAAATGATGACCTTTTACATACCAATGAAAATGATGGAGCTTTGTATAAAGTACTGTCCAGTTTGCTACTTGTTTATTTAATACCTCTTGGACTTCTTGTAATTGTTTTTCCATATGTATCTCCTCCTAAAATGTATATACCCTTTCACAAATTTGTTTAAACATATAGTTATATCTTTCACAAAAAATGAATTTACATGCTAAAATATAGGTTAGATATTTAATTAGGAGGTTTAATCCATTGTACACATTCATTATGATTGTATCGATTTTAATTATTATCGTGATTATTCTCGCATCCGCTCTAACAACTTCAAAAGCGTATTCGTACAAGCATACAATAGATCCTATTGAAAATAATCCTAATATCAAAACAAATAATGATGAAATAAACAAAAAGAGCGATTCTTAATTATTTCCTCAATTGTACAAATAATTTTTTTACAAGGATGTCCTACTTCTTATGATAAAATTTATTTTTATTAAAATAATTCGATTTTATCAAATTGTTATATCCCCACTTAAGCCGCCAACATGTCGCTTTTACCCGACATGTTCTCAATATGGACTCGAGGCGGTAAAACGATTTGGTGCATTTCATGGGGGTTTTTTAACCATTAAAAGAATACTTAAATGCCACCCCTTACATCCGGGCGGTTTTGATCCTGTTCCTGAAAAAAAGAAACATCCCCGAAATGATTAGTAATCAATGGCGTTACTTTCCAATCATAGATCTTCCCACTAATACAGAAACTAATTTTGTATCATAAAAACCTTTTAAGGGGTGAGGTACAATGGCAAAAGATGTATTATGTGAAGTGAATAATTGTCATTATTGGGCAAAGGGAAATCGCTGTTCTGCAGATGAAATATACGTAGTTAGCCATAAAGGGGATCAAGCAAAAAATACAGAAGAAACTGATTGCAAAACATTTAAACCTGAAGGTAACTGGTAATATAAAACTGCAAGTACTACTTTAGTGCTTGCAGTTTATATTTTCGTGATAGGTAGTCACTTGATGAAGCCGATTAAAATTTATATCAAAACCAATTCCTGGCTGATTCGGAACTTTTACTTTTCCATTAGCTACTTCTACTTGAGGATATATGATATCCTCTTCCCAAAAGCGATTGGATGCAGAAAGATCTCCTGGAATGGTAAAACCCTCTTTTGTAGAAAGAGCTATATTATGTGCTCTGGACACTCCAAACTCAATCATTCCTCCGCACCAGACTTGAATATTGTTTTTTTGACATAAATCATGTATAGCAATTGCATTGTGTAAACCGCCAACACGGCCAATTTTAATATTAATGACACCGCAACTATTAAGCCGAATTGCACTTTCGGCATCATGATAAGTAATGATACTTTCATCAAGGCAAATTGGAGTTTTCAATTCTTTTTGTAAAATCGAATGTTCAACAATATCATCAACGGCTAATGGCTGCTCAATCATTAACAAATTAAACTCGTCAAGCGATTTTAATACATCTATATCATTTAATGTGTAAGAAGAATTAGCATCTGCCATTAAAGCGAGATCAGGGAAATATGTGCGAATTTCTTTAATAAGCTGATAATCTTTCCCAGGTTTAATTTTTACTTTAACTCGTTCATATCCATCTTCTAAATAAACGTGTATTTGTTCAATCGCATCATTTATATTAGCTGTTCCAACAACTACTCCAGCAAGCACTTCATCTCGAACACCATTAACCACTGTCCAAAGCGGTTTTGATACAAGTTTTGAATATAAGTCCCATATAGCTGTTTCAAGCCCCGCCTTTGCCATATGGTTTCCTCTAATATGGTTAAAAATCATTTGGAGATCATTTGGATGATTTATTTGTTTATCCAAAACTAATGGGATTAAAAGATCCTTTAACATGTGATAACAAGTTTTAACCGTTTCTTCTGTGTACCATGGCGTGGAAAATGCGACAACTTCTCCATAGCCTTTTTCCCCTTGTTCATCAATTACTTCCAAAATGATTCCTTCTCGTTCGTTGACCGTTTCTAATGCTGTAGTAAACGGCTGTTTTAAAGGCATTTTAATAATGAAAATATTTACTTCGTGAATTCGCATATGATCATCCTTTTGGAATTAACTCTATTAATTTTCGACGGAGTAGTTTATTCGATGCATTTCTAGGCAGTTCATTGACAAAATAAATTTTGCTCGGAATTTTATATTTAGCAAGTCTTTTTTGACAATACGTAATTAATTCAGCTTCCTCAATGAATTGTTTACAAACAACAAACCCAATTGGAACCTGGCCCCATAGTGAATGGTCGATACCTGTTATACCCGCTTCCACAACGTTTGGATGTGATAACAATACATCTTCAATTTCAGCAGGATAAATATTCTCCCCACCAGAAATAATTAAATCTGAACGTCGATCAAGAACAAATAAATACCCCTCTTCATCTACATAACCTATATCACCCGTGAAAAACCAGCCGTTTTTAAAATGTTCACGATTGGCTTCCATTCGATTTAAATATCCAATCGTAATATTGGGGCCTTTCACAACGATTTCGCCCGGTTGATGAGCAGCTAATTGTTTTCCATCTAACATTATTTTTAGCTGTGAAGGGAATAACGGTTTACCCGCTGAACCAATCTTTAATAAACTATCTTCGGGAGATAAAGTGACAATTTGAGAGGAAGTTTCAGTCATACCGTACGATTGAAAGACAGGAATATTTTTCTCTAAACATGCCTCAAGCAATGATTTAGGTGCAGGGCCGCCTCCTAAAAGCATGCAGCGGAAACGTTCATGGTAACGATTTTCTTTCAAATCTTCAAGCAATCGATGAAGCATTGTACTTACTACTGACATAATCGTTACACTGCCTGATTGCAACCTCTCATTAATGATTTTCTCATTAAATTGTTCATATAAATAAACCGGCATTCCATAAATAACACTTCTCATTAAAATGGATAATCCGCTTATATGAAACAAAGGGACCGCACATAGCCAACCGTCATCTTCCCCTAATCCAAGATTTAAGGCTGAGCCTATCGCACTCCACCAATGATTCCCGTATGTTTGAAGTACTCCTTTAGGGTTGCCAGTCGTTCCTGAGGTGTACATGATTGAACATACATCATCCATTAAATATTCATTAACAATTGGATAGTTTTCTTCCTTTTGTTCTTTAACTTCTTCAACTGTCTTTATTACTAGAGTTGGATATATGTCATGGATTTCTGCTAGTTTATTTTCTAAATCTTTTTCACCAATTACTAAAGCTGTTTGACTATCTTTTAATTGAAAAACCATTTCACTTGCGGTTAGTCGATGATTCAAGAATACGGTGGTAATACCTAATTGCTGTAATGCATGAATAATTATTACTGTATGCGGACGATTCGCCAAAAGAAGCGCAACTGAATCTTTTCTTTTCACACCTAGTGATGCAATTTTCTTTGCATATACTTCAACTTCTTTATACAGTTCTGAAAAGCTCCACTCTTTATTGTCAAATAGAAGGGCCTTTCGTTTCGGTGTTAAAAACGCTCTTTGCTTTAAAAAGTTTGGTATTATATTGTTCATACATATCACCTTTTTGTAGAATTTCTATAAAAAAGCTTGATGGAGTATACCATCAAGCTTTTTTAAACTTTACAATTTAAATCAAGGGAAACGAGGAAATTTTCCGAAATCAGGCTTACGTTTTTCCTTAAATGCATCGCGTCCTTCTTTTGCTTCGTCGGTTGTATAATACAATAATGTAGCATCCCCACCAAATTGCTGAAGGCCAGCTAAACCATCTGTATCAGCATTAAACGAAGCTTTTAAGAAACGAAGCGCAGTTGAACTCTTCTCAAGAATTTCTTCACACCATTTAATCGTTTCTTCCTCAAGTTTTTCAAGAGGTACAACTGTATTAACAAGCCCCATGTCTAATGCTTCCTGTGCATTGTATTGACGGCATAGGTACCAAATTTCTCTTGCTTTCTTATGTCCAACGATACGAGCTAAATAGCCTGCGCCATATCCGGCATCAAAGCTGCCTACTTTAGGGCCAGTTTGTCCAAAAATAGCGTTGTCAGCAGCAATTGTAAGATCACAAACAATATGTAATACATGACCACCACCAATTGCATAACCTGCTACCATAGCAATGACCGGTTTTGGGGTAAAACGAATTAATCTTTGTAAATCGAGAACATTTAGTCGTGGAATATTGTCTTCACCTACATATCCACCGTGACCGCGAACCTTTTGATCTCCTCCAGAGCAAAAAGCTTTCTCACCCATACCAGTTAAGATAATAACACCTATCTTTGAATCATCACGTGCACGAGAAAATGCATCAATCATTTCGTTAACTGTTTTTGGGGTAAATGCATTATGTACATGTGGACGATTAATTGTTATTTTGGCAATTCCATTATAAGATTCATAAAGAATTTCATCATATTCTCTTTCTGTTTGCCATTCTACAGCCATGTAATATCCTCCCTTTAAAAATTAAATTCATGTCGAGTCAATCATTTATTCGACAAAAACTCCTTTATTATTGTACCAAACTTTTGAGAATCTTCCACATGAATTGCATGTCCGATGTCTTCAATAATATAATGCATTGCCTGTGAAAGGTTATTTTCCATCTTTTTTCCGATCTCACAATACTTTTCATCTAAACTACCGGACAAAATAAGCACTGGTATTTCCAGTTCATGAAGCCTACCCCATAATGAAGGCATGCTCCCTGTTCCCATCCCTTTTAAACTATTAGCAAGTCCAATTGGATCATTTCGTAATCTTTGCTGTCTAACTTTTTCTTGCATTGAATAATCAAGTCTTTTTTGGGATTTAAACAGGGGAATATTTGTCCAATATTGAACAAATGATTCTACCCCTTCATTCACGATTTTATTAGCCAATTTTTCATCATTTTCACGCCGTAATTTTCTTCCCTCTTCAGTTTCTATACCCGGAGAGGCACTTTCTAAAATAAGCTTATTGACCATGTTAGGATATAAAATAGTAAATGTTAGAGCGAGTCTTCCACCCATTGAATAACCTAAAAGATTCGTCTTTTTTATTTTTAAATGAATGAGTATTTCCCTAATATCTTTAGCAACTTTTTCAATATGATATCGCTCATAATTTAGTGGAATCTCTGTCTTACCATGCCCAAGAATATCAATCAGTATTAATTGATATTCTTCCTCTAAATATGGATTAATCGCATCCCAACTAGACATATCACCGGTAAAACCATGGAACATGACGATTGGTTCACCTTTTCCAACAATATTCACATGATAATTTACATCATTTACTTCAATCATCATTCCATTTCACCATGAACATATTGGTCAATTTCCGCAGAAACTCGTTTCCACATTTTACGATGAATGTCTACATTCGCATTACGATTAGTAGGAACTTCTATCACATTTAAACCTTTCAATGTAATCGCTTCATTCATTGAATGATGAAATTCATCCCAATTACGCACTTTGCTGTATCTGCCATTATACATTTTTACAGCATATTCAAAATCAATATCTGTAGGCGTACCAAAAAGTGCTTCGAAATGCTTTGGTTCATTCGATTGTGGCAAGAAAGAAAAAATTCCTCCCCCATTATTATTAATGACGATAATCGTGATATTTAATTGATGCATTTTTGCCGCTAATAACCCATTTAAATCATGGAAAAAAGATAAATCGCCGATTAATAAAAATAACGGTTCTCCATATAAACTTGCTCCTAATGCACTTGAAACGACACCGTCAATACCATTCGCACCGCGATTCGCTAATACCCGTATATTTTGTTGGTTAAAATGGAAAAATGTATCCACATCACGAATTGGCATACTATTACCTACAAATAAATGGCTGTTTTGCGGCAATCGTTTTACTAGTTCTAAGACAAGCTTTCCTTCATCTAATTCAGTAATATCACTTATTTCGTTAATAATTGTATTTCGAGCAATCCGATTCAAATTTTGCCACATTTCCAACCAATTTGAATGCCTTTTTTCATCTAATTGTTTTAATAATCCCTCACAAAATAATGTTTCATCGCAATAGATCATTTGAGTAGCAGCATTGATCGGATCACGCCAGCTATTTCCTGCTTCAATTATATATTGTTCCGTTCCAGCTAGACGTTTCATAAATTTCGTTAAAGGCTTGGATACTGGCATGCCGCCAAATCGTATAATAACATCGGGATATAACATTTCATCCGAAACAATTTCTTTTAATATTGCATCATAACTATCAATGATATATTCCTCTGAGAATGACCCACTTCGAAGCTGTGAAAGTGGATCTGCAATAATTGGATAGCCTAATGCATCAGCTAATGCTAAAACCGCTGTTGAAAATTGTGGGTAATCAATGACCCCACATACAATAACGCCCTTTTCGATCCTTTGCAGTCGTTCGGAAATCTTTTTCATTTCCCCCGATTCAAGAAGAGTATCACCTTGCTTTACTGTAATTGCCGGTCGATTCTCCAATTCTTCAAAGGGAGAAGGGTCCAATCTTGGTAGTAATGGCTCTCGAATGGGGAAATTTAAATGTACCGGTCCTGCCGGTTGTTGTAAAGACGTACTAATTGCTCTTGTAGCTGTTGTTCTCGCATAATATGTCATCTCTTCTCCTATTTCAGGAAGTGCCATTTCAACAAACCATTTTACATGCTTTCCATATAAATGAATTTGATCGATTGCTTGTGGTGCCCCAATATCTCGTAATTCATGTGGGCGATCAGCTGTTAATACGATTAATGGAATTCTTGAAAGCTTTGCCTCTACGATTGCAGGATAATAGTTAGCAGCTGCAGTTCCGGAAGTACATAACAGTGCAACTGGCTTCCTCGTTTGTTTGGCAATCCCCAATGCAAAAAAAGCAGCTGAACGCTCATCAATATTTATATGATATTTTAGTGTAGGATGCTCAGCAATTAACAAAGCTAAAGGTGTTGAGCGTGAGCCGGGACTTATGACAACATCCCGAACACCTGAATTTGATAATTCCTGAATAAAACTAGCTAAATATGTTGTTAGTGTTTCTTGATGATTCATAATTTTTTTCCTCCTAATGCACGAAGCATCGGACGAAATTTAATTTTTGTTTCAAAATATTCATCCTCTGGGTTTGAGTCTGATACTACACCACACCCAGCATACAAAAATGCTTCATTCTCTTTAATTAATCCGGATCGAATAGCTACAGCGAACTCTCCATTTCCCCGGTAATCGACCCAACCAATCGGAGATGCATAGAATCCACGATCCATTTTTTCCTTTTCGCGAATGATTTGTAAAGCTTCAATAGTTGGAACTCCCCCCATAGCAGGTGTTGGATGAAGATCTTTTACTAATGGGAAAATAGAAATGTGATCATCCTTAATTATTCCGTTAACTGGTGTAAACAAATGCTGGATATCTCTCATTTTCATGACTGAAGGTAGTTCTGGAATGTCAACATTTAAGCAATATTTACGAATGACCTCTGCGATCATTGACACGACGAGCTGATGTTCATGGCGATTTTTTTCATCATTAAATAGTGCCTCAGCTAACGCCTCATCCTCACTTATCGAGTTCCCTCGCTTTATTGATCCGGCAAGGCATGCGGATACAATAGTGTTCCCATTCTTCTTAACCAATCTTTCAGGCGATGCACCTGTAAAACAGCTATTCTCGGTCTCTAACGCAAAAATATAGCTTTCATGTTGCTCTTCCCATAAATTCTCTAGTACCTTTTCAGCGGCTACTTTATCATTAAATTCAATATTCATTTTTCTCGCCATAACGACTTTATTTAATTTTTTTTCTTTTTTAAGAAGATCAACCACTTCTGCGACCGAGTCTATCCAAGCTTGTTGATTCAATTCATGTTCTTGTTTTATATTGATATTTTCTATACTCTTAGAAACTTTGCCTTCAAAAATTTCCCTTTTTAGTTTTAGATGATGATTTAGTTTATCTAAATTATCATTTGAATGGCATAATATATTAGTCGTAAGAAAAACCTCTTGTTTATTTATAATAAGCATTAGTTTTGGCAAATGAAATAATGCATTGTAAAACGGAGTCCACTCCGACTCTTTCATACTTAATGGATCGAATGAGAAACCGCCAAATATAACTGGACCGGTTCCTTGAACATCAAAAGGATTATATACATGAGCATCATGTATGAATTGATTCCATTCTCGTTCAATATACTCAAATCGACCTTCTCCCACTTCCGTTTGAAAGGTATGTGCACTGCCTAAACCGACTATAATCATCTCATCATTTGGAACCTTCCAGAAAAATCGTTCTACTTGAAATATCGCTTTTGCAGATGAATAAAATGATAGGGGGTCAATATTATTTAATTGTTCAGTATAACTAAATAATAGTGTTTTGTTCTTGTTTTTAGCTTTTGTTAAAGCAATCTTGTATTCATCTACTATGTCCATCTGTTCCATTTTCATCAAAATTATCTCCCCTAAAAACAACCGTGCAAATGACGAATCTTTTTTAATTTTTATGTCCAATCTTTAAGATACACCTCTAATAGAATAGAGTCAATGAACACATCTTATCTTCCCCATTTTATACGTTAAATATTAAATATAGAATTGGTGACCTATATCTTTTGATTAGGAAATTTTTTAAAAAGAAAAAGGAGTTTAAAAGAAATATCTTTTAAACTCCTAACTTATAAAATCGAATATATTATGACCCGTACGGGATTCGAACCCGTGTTACCGCCGTGAAAGGGCGGTGTCTTAACCGCTTGACCAACGGGCCTACTGGCGGAGAAGGAGGGATTTGAACCCTCGCGCCGGTTACCCGACCTACACCCTTAGCAGGGGCGCCTCTTCAGCCACTTGAGTACTTCTCCAATATTTCTTTTAAAAATAAAATGGCTCCGCAGGTAGGATTCGAACCTACGACCGATCGGTTAACAGCCGATAGCTCTACCACTGAGCTACTGCGGAATAAAATGGGCCTAAATGGACTCGAACCATCGACCTCACGCTTATCAGGCGTGCGCTCTAACCAGCTGAGCTATAGGCCCATAAAAAAAATATGGAGCGGGTGATGGGAATCGAACCCACGACAACAGCTTGGAAGGCTGTAGTTTTACCACTAAACTACACCCGCAATATATGGGGCGGCTAGTGGGAATCGAACCCACGCATGTCGGAACCACAATCCGATGCGTTAACCACTTCGCCATAGCCGCCATATTTGTTAAATACGTTTCTTAGTTACTTTAAATGGTGGCTCGGGACGGAATCGAACCGCCGACACATGGATTTTCAGTCCATTGCTCTACCGACTGAGCTACCGAGCCATTTTTAATTTATTTTCCTTATCTAGCATGAAGTTCGCCATCGTCCCAATCTCGGGAAGTTATACAAGATGCAGCTCGATTGGTACGCTGAAGCGTCGCTTTGTAGCTTATTCGATCGTGCTCTACCGACTGAGCTACCGAGCCAATTATGTAATGTATGTTGTAAAATGGCGGTCCGGACGGGACTCGAACCCGCGACCTCCTGCGTGACAGGCAGGCATTCTAACCAGCTGAACTACCGGACCATTTTTTTAATCAAGTATAAATTTTACTTAAATGATTGCGGAGGCAGGATTTGAACCTGCGACCTTCGGGTTATGAGCCCGACGAGCTACCAGACTGCTCCACCCCGCGGCAATATTATACGTTTATATGGCGGAGGAAGAGGGATTCGAACCCCCGCGCGGTGTAACCCGCCTGTCGGTTTTCAAGACCGATCCCTTCAGCCAGACTTGGGTATTCCTCCGAAATTCTATGGTGGACCTTGTAGGACTCGAACCTACGACCGGACGGTTATGAGCCGTCTGCTCTAACCAGCTGAGCTAAAGGTCCTATATGGTAGCGGCGGAGGGGATCGAACCCACGACCTCACGGGTATGAACCGTACGCTCTAGCCAGCTGAGCTACGCCGCCATATAGTTATATTTAATATTTTTTGGTGGAGCCTAGCGGGATCGAACCGCTGACCTCCTGCGTGCAAAGCAGGCGCTCTCCCAGCTGAGCTAAGGCCCCATAATACTATTTGTATATTTTGAATGGTCGGGAAGACAGGATTCGAACCTGCGACCCCATGGTCCCAAACCATGTGCTCTACCAAGCTGAGCTACTTCCCGATTTAGATGTTAGAGATTGGATGATCGAGGTTAGAGTATCTCTAGTGTTGCTTCGAAGATAAAACTTACATTCTAACTTCTAATTTCCAACTTTTCACTTCTAGTAATGGCGCGCCCGAGAGGAGTCGAACCCCTAACCTTTTGATCCGTAGTCAAACGCTCTATCCAATTGAGCTACGGGCGCATATTAAGAAAATTATTTTGCTTTGCAAAAAAATTATGGTGCCGAGGACCGGAATCGAACCGGTACGGTAGTCACCTACCGCAGGATTTTAAGTCCTGTGCGTCTGCCAGTTCCGCCACCCCGGCAAGGGTTGTCTGGAGCGGAAGACGGGATTCGAACCCGCGACCCCCACCTTGGCAAGGTGGTGTTCTACCACTGAACTACTTCCGCGACTTAATTACTTATAATGCGG
>NZ_NAZB01000078.1:0-47406 GCF_003055045.1 Heyndrickxia sporothermodurans | reverse complement strand
AAAAGTTTTGACAAAACGTTATTATACGAGGAGAGAAAAACATGAAAATCGTCGCACTTTCAGGTTCGATCGTAGGTTCAAAAACAAAAACAGCTATGCTCAAAACAGTGGAAATTTTTTCGCGAAAATATCCGCAGCATGAAGTTACCCTGCTAGATTTAGCCGACTATACATTGGAATTTAGCGATGGTCGCAATTACTTTGAATACGAAGGTGATACAAAATATGTGACAGAAACCATTATGGCTGCGGATGCAATTATTATTGGGACACCAACATTTCAAGCATCGATTCCAGCAACACTAAAAAACATTTTTGACTTACTTCCAGTTAACGCTTTTCGTGACAAAGTAGTGAGTGCAGTCGTGACAGCCGGATCAGCAAAGCATTATTTAATGGTAGAACTACAATTAAAGCCAATCTTAGCGTATATGAAAGCTCAGATTGTCCAAACTTATGTCTTCATCGAGGAAAAGGATTTTCACCGGAAAAAATTGTCAATGATGATATACTCTTTCGCCTTGAACGTTTAGTTGAGGATACGGTTTTATTAACAGAAACTTATAAAAATGTGCAAGAAGATAGAGATGCTCAATATGATTTTTGATAAGTTGTCTAAATGTAACTTAGACCCGGGAGCTTACTTACTTTAATCGTATATTGTAATTCGGGGTATTTAGCGAAAAAATTGATAAATCTTTATATACAGGAATTGGAAAGATTGATCAATGAATGGTCAATCTTTCTAATTATATTCTAGTATTATGATAACTTTCTTTAAAGAAATCGATCGTTCTTTTCCAGCATTTGTATGCATTTTAATGCAATTGCTGTAACCTACATTTCAATTCCAAAATACTGTTGCAATGCTTGTTTTCCCTTTGGTGTAAGGTGAACCGCACGGATCGACTCAGCTTTTATGATCCATTTTTGTGTAAAAAAATGAGTAGCAATCGCGGCACCTAACCAGCCTGACATATGATAGCGTCTTTCACTCCAATCAAGGCATGGTTTAGCAAAAATCCTCCTTTTAATCGTAGCCTCTTCAATATTAATTCTTAATTGAAGAAACCAGTTTTTCCCTTGTTCAGTAACAACAAATGCCTCCTTGTCTAAAATGATGATTTTTTTATCAAGCAAAGATTGAGTCACTTTTACACCAAGTTCTCCAGCTAAATGGTCGTAGCAAGTTCGACCATGACGGACTTGTTTCATTTGACTTGATTGTCGTAATGTGCGAATTTCAGCTTGCGGTGCGATCGTTCCTAATTTTTCAATGACCTCGGCGACTTCCTCATTGGCTAGCCGGTAGTAACGATGTCTTCCGTGCTGCTCCATTACTAGTAGATTTCCTTCAACAAGCTTTGCAAGGTGGGAGCTAATTGTTGAATGGGATACTTTCGCCATATAAGCTAGTTCACTGGCTGGCAGTGCTCTCCCATCCATTAAACGATCTAAAATGATGGCACGCGTTGGTTCGGCTATGAGTTTTGCAATATATGAAATATTCGGATATACATTCATATTTCGATGATACCCTAAATGTTTTTATACTACAATAATCTAGTAAAGAATTTACGGGAGGAATTTGAATGAATTCGATTGAGTTAAGTATTTTAAATTTGCAAGAAACACGTCGTCGTTCCATTAAATTATGGAGGTCATTGCCTGATAGCTGGATTGAATGGCAACCGGATAAAGATGCAATGTCTTTTGGAGAAATGATCCGTCACGTTTGGACATCTAGCTATTATTATCATTTAATGTTAGAGAAAAATGGTTCAATTAAAGAGGAGGCACCAGCTTCATTTGATGAGGAACCGATTATATCAATAGAAAAAGAAATTGAACTATCGAAACCCTACTTTGACAATTTCATTTCATATGTTCAATCTCTTTCAACCGATGAATTAAAAAATAGACTTATCGATCGCAGTGATGTAGGCTATCAGCGATACTTAGGGGACATGCTTCTGCGAATTGCCTATCATGATGGAGTTCATGCCGGACAATTTTTACAATATTTACGTATGATCGGTTTGGAAAGACCGTTAATATGGGATTAGAACTGGGATACAGGACTTTAACCAGTATCACGATCATGAATAATAAAAATATTTCTAACAGCCACATGAATGTAAGTGTTTTCACACAGCCTAAGAGTAAAAAAATAATTGACAATCAGATTGATTGATTATAAAATTCAATTTATTAAGAAATTTAAACCAATTAAATATATTCTTATCAAGAGCGACTGAGGGACCAGGCCCAATGACGTCCAGCAACCCCCTATATGGAACGGTGCTAATTCCTGCAGATACGTATGTATCTGAAAGATAAGATGAGGACCCCTCTTCTTATTGTGATGAGGGGTTTTTTATTTAAATATTTTGGATGAAGAGAAGGACAATAGTCGTCTTCATTCGTTAATCCAAGTAAACCAATATTATAAGTTATATTTGATTAGTTTAGTGGAGGGATAAATGATGAAAAAACAAAACAATGTATTAGATCCTAACATTTTATGGCAGCCAAACGAAAATTGGATTTCACAGTCTAACTTGAAAGGATTTTCAGAGCAGGTTGGATTTCCTCTCTTTCCCTATGAGCGCCTACATCGTTGGTCAATAGCTCATCCGGAAGAGTTCTGGTCTGGCGTTTGGGACTTTGCAAAAATCATCGGAGAAAAGGGGAAGAAGGTATTCATTCCACCCACCGTTGATGGAATATTAGGAGCCCAATGGTTCCCGGGGGCCCAATTGAATTTTGCAGAAAATGTTTTGATGGGAGAGGAAGAAGAAATAGCTGTAATTGTTGCTGGAGAGGATGGTACTACTTCACATTTTTCACTACGAGAATTACGTAGCAAGGTGGCGAAAGCGCAAGAAGGTTTACGGAATTTAGGTGTAAGAAGTGGAGATCGTGTTGCTGGAATTGTGACAAACGGAATCGAATCATTAGTAGCTTTATTGGCAACTGCCTCATTAGGAGCGGTATGGACTTCGTGTTCCCCAGATTTTGGCTCTCAAGGTATTATTGATCGGCTTGGCCAAGTTCAACCAAAGGTATTGATTACAGTTTTGGAGTATCAATATAACGGTAAACATTTTGATATCCGTGATAATATCCGTGCGATTTCCGAGGTCCTTGACGAGGTGTCAGCCATAGTAACGTTAACTGAAGGCGATGATTTATTAAAGAACCAGTCAAAGCATGTATTAAATTGGAATGAACTGTGTAAAAGCGGCCCGTTCATTCCAGAATATACGAGAGTTCCTTTTAATCACCCTTTATACATACTCTATACGTCGGGAACGACAGGGCTTCCAAAAGCGATTGTCCACTCGGTTGGCGGTACTTTAATTCAACACGTGAAAGAACATCAGTTGCATTGTGATATAAAGCATGGCGATATTTTGTTTTGGTATACAAATACCGCATGGATGATGTATCCCTGGTTAATTTCGGGACTTGCGAGCGGTGCCGTAATTCTCCTTTATGACGGATCACCATTACCTAAGGACAATATTGGAGTTCTATGGGAGATTGCTGAAAAAGTTGGCGTCACACATTTTGGTACGAGTCCAAAGTATTTGGAAACTTTGCAAAAAGCCGGTTATTCGGTTGGTCAGGAGCATAATTTGTCGCAGCTTCGTAGTGTTATTTCTTGCGGTGCACCACTTTCAGCCGAACAATATGATTGGGTCTATGATTATATTAAAAAAGACATTTTACTAGCATCGATTTCCGGTGGAACCGAAATTATTGGCTGTTTCGTAATGGGATCTCCGGTACATCCTGTACGCCGAGGGGAGATTACTTGTAAAGCACTGGGTATGGCAGTCGATGTGTTCGATGAAAAGGATGTATCGGTTCTTCATCAAAAAGGTGACTTAGTGTGCACGAAGCCGTTTCCAAGCATGCCACTTACGTTTTGGGGAGAGGACGGTGACGAACGGTATTATTCATCCTATTTTACTAAACGTCCTGGAATTTGGACGCACGGAGATTTAGCAGAACAAACTAATGAACAATCAATCATTATTTACGGGCGCGCCGATACAACTCTTAATCCTGGCGGTGTACGTATAGGTACTGCTGAAATTTACCGTGTTCTGGAGCAAATTCCGGAAATAGAAGATTCATTGGTGTTTGGTTTACCAAATGCGGGAGATGAAGAAATAGTATTGTGCGTGGTTTTGAAGGATAGAGAATTAGATAGTGATTTAGCTGATGTTATTCGTAACAATGTTCGTAAAAAAGCTTCTCCACGGCATGTACCTCGTCGTATTTACAGTGTAAATGAGGTTCCTTATACAATTAACGGTAAGAAAGTGGAAGGCGCTGCACGTTCAACGGTGTTAGGACAGCAGGTGAAAAACAAGGGATCCCTTCATAATCCAAATAGTCTTCTAGAGTATATTTCCTTATTAGAAAGGAGCTTCGTATGATGATCAAGCGACGTGTTCCAAATTGCGCCATCATCGGTATTGCGGAACTTACTCCGGTTCGTTATACAGATGGAGCAACGACTTTAGGATTAATTGCAGAGTCGGTTCGATTAGCGGTCCAAGATGCTGGGCTAGATAAAGAGGGGATTGATGGTCTTTTAGTCGGTCCACAAGTGGGTGAAACTCCACAACATGTACCTGCAACAGTAGCGGAGTATCTTGGTCTTGAACCGAAAGTTTCAAATGTGGTCGATCTTGGAGGAGCAACCGCTGCAGGAATGTTGTGGCGAGCTGCAGCAGCCATTGAAGCTGGGATGTGTGAAACAGTTGTATGTGTACTGGCGAATACGAATGAAAGAAATGGAAATCCACGTTCACCTAATCGAAACCCCATTCGGGAATTCGATGTACCATTCGGAGCATCGGGTGCCAATACTTCATATGCCTTATTGAAACGGCAACACATGGAGGAATATGGATCAACTCAGGAACAATTTGCTCTTATTGCACATTGGGCAAGAAAAAATGCTCAACTCAATCCGAATGCAATTTTCTATGGGAAACCACTTTCCGTCGAGGAAGTTTTAAATTCACCACTGATTATCGATCCGATGCATTTATTTGAAATTGTAATGCCGGTTGGTGGTGGTGCAGCATTCGTTATCACTTCTAAAGATAATCTACCTAGTGGAGACCATCCACCGGTTTTTTTACTTGGCGCAGGGGAAAAAATCACTCACCGGGCTGTCAGTCATGCTCCGGCTTTAGAATCGGCACCATTATCATATGCCATTTCAGCTGCACTTGGTCAAGCGAAAGTAAGTGTACAAGATATCGATTTACTTTCTTTATATGATTGCTACACGAGCGTAGTAGGTGTCACGATTGAAAATGCTGGTTTGTGCGCACTTGGAAAGTTTGGTGATTGGATGAAAGACCATTCATTTGGACACGATGGGGATTGGCCACTCAATACTCATGGAGGTCAACTTGGGGTTGGGCAAGCAGATCTTGCTGGAGGTATGTCCCATATAATCGAAGCTGTGCGTCAGCTAAGGCACGAAGCAACTTCTCGACAAATTCGAAATGCAGAGCTCGCACTCGTTACCGGAAATGGTGCGACGTTAAGTGAAGCTACAGCTTTGGTACTGGGGGTGGAGTCATGAGTGAGAAGTATGAACATCTCGTCGTTCCCGGTCCTACGATAACCACTGTTTCAAAACCATTCTGGGATGCAATAGCGAGACATGAATTTTATTTACAAAAATGTACAGATTGCGATCAATGGATTTTTTACCCACGAACGTTATGTCCATATTGCTGGGGCAATCAATTAGAGTGGAAAAAGGCTTCCGGGAAAGCGCGGTTGAAAACATGGGGTGTTGTACATAGGCCAGGACATCCTGCTTGGCAAGATGTGACTCCTTATATGCTTGGAGTGGTTAAGTTAGAAGAAGGACCAACGATGATGACCCATCTGTTGCTCGACTCAGATCAAGATTTACAAATAGGTTTACCATTACAAGTAAGTTTTACAAAATGTAATCAAGTCTGGATGCCTTTTTTCACTAGGTTGTCAGATAACTAAATTAACTTTTACCTTTATGTAAGTTCAACAAGTTTTTTAAAATAGTTAAATGTAAATAGAGGAGGGGTTTGTTTTGGCTCAAAGTCTATTGATTGAAAAGGAAATAATAGAAAAGGAAAAGGACTTTTCCAAGGAGCATCGAAAAGTTGCTCTCGCTAGTTTTATAGGAACGACGATAGAATGGTATGATTTCTATCTATATGGAACGGCGGCTGCACTTGTTTTTCCAGCATTATTTTTTCCTAATTTTGATCCACTATATGGGACATTAGCTGCATTTGGCTCTTATGCGGCAGGATTCATCGCTCGACCGCTTGGAAGTATGGTATTCGGGCATTATGGAGATAAGCTAGGACGAAAGAAAGTACTAACGATTTCTCTTTTGCTTATGGGAATATCTACATTCTTCATGGGATTACTCCCATCGTACCATTCAGTTGGAGTACTTGCACCACTATTAATTAGTCTCTTACGTGTTATACAGGGATTTGCCATCGGTGGCGAATGGGGATCAGCTGTAGTAATGGCTGTGGAACATGCACCGAAGGGGAAACGGGGACTTTTCGGAAGCTTTCCACAAATGGGAGTTCCTGCAGGGCTCCTTCTATCCACGGGTGTATTTTCATTCGTATCAACAAACATGTCAAATGAAACCTTCCTCAATTGGGGCTGGAGAATTCCATTTTTATTAAGCATCGTGCTTGTTATGATTGGCCTCTATATTCGTTTAAAGGTGAGTGAATCGCCAGTATTCCTAGACGTTGCAGAAAAAAAGCAACAAGAGAAACGACCTGTTATAACTGTTCTGCGTAATCAGAAGAAACCATTGTTTTTAACGATTGGAATGAAATTAGTACAAAATGCTGTGTTTTACGTTTACTCCGTATTTATTCTGACTTATCTTGTAAGTACACATGGAATTGATCGCTCGGTTGGACTCAATGCCGTGATGATCTCTTCAGCTATTGGATTTGTTACGATGCCACTATGGTCTTACTTATCCGATAAGATCGGACGAAAGCCAGTATATTTATTTGGAACGGTTGCTTCAACATTATTTGTTTTTCCTTTTTTCTGGTTTATGAATTCGGGCTCCGTTTTTTTGATAACAATTGGAATTATCCTAGGCTTGAATGTTTTACATGATGCTGTTTACGGACCGCAGGCTGTGTATTATTCCGAACTCTTTTCTACAAAGACACGGTTGAGTGGTGCATCAATCGGTTATCAAATTGGAGCGATTCTCGCGGGAGGATTTTCACCGATTATTGCTACTGCTTTGCTAGCAAAATTCGATGGTCAGTACTGGCCGATTGCAATCTATCTAATTGCACTTGGGGTGCTTAGTATTATTGCTACTTTATATGCACGCGAAACGTATCGGAACTCATTGACATGACTTATTAAATTCATTGACATGAATTTTTAGTGATAAAATTTCAAATATAAGGGTGATTCAATTGAAAAAGGCTGTTTTGATAGATGGTGTTCGTACACCGATTGGTAGGTTTAAAGGAGTGTTCCACTCTAAATCAGCGATTGAACTAGGTGTTAATACAGTTTCTGAGTTGATTCGTCGTTATCCTATAGCAGCACAAGCCGACGGTGCTATTTTTGGTCACGTTATTCAAGCCGGACAGGGCCAAAATCCGGCACGTCAAGTTGTGTTTAATGCTGGGATGGATATTAATACACCAGCCATCACATTAAACAATGTTTGCCTTGCTAGTTTAGCAGCTGTAGCTGATGCTGCTCGTCGAATAAAAAGGAGCGAAGGGGATCTATTCGTTGTTGGTGGTTTTGAATCGATGACGAATGCACCGCATTTTTCTACCCTACGTAAAGATGTCAAAATGGGATCAGTAGAATTTAAAGATTCGCTAGACGATGGATTATGGTGTGCACTCTCCAATGAATCGATGGGCGGAATATCTGAAAAGGCGAATCGCCAATTTAATATTAATCGCCAAGAGCAGGACGAATATGCAAAACAATCACAACTAAGGGCAGCCAGAGCTCAGGTCTCCGGGATATTTAAGGAAGAGATTGTGGGGGTTCCCATTTCTGATCAACTTATCACTGAAGATGAATGTATACGCCCTCAAACCACCCTTCAAAAATTACAAATGCTAAGACCTGCATTTGAAGAAAGTGGAACGATTACTGCTGGAAATGCCAGTCAAATGTCAGATGGTGCTAGTGCCGGTCTAATTTCAAATGTAGATACTTGTGAAAAAATTGGCAAAGCACCACTTGCCACGATCATCGATTGGGCTTTCGTAGCCGGACCGGATCCTACACTACATTTGCAACCCGCAAATGCAATCAAGTCGTTGCTGGAGCGTACAAAATTAAGATTATCAGATATTGATCTGTTTGAAATTAACGAAGCTTTTGCGAGCGTTGTGATCGCTTCTCAACGCAAATTAGGGTTACCAAGTGATATAGTTAATGTGAATGGTGGTGCGATTGCCCTAGGTCATCCTTTAGGTGCTAGTGGGTTTAGGACATTATTAACTCTTGCCTTTGAACTTAAACGTCGTGGAGGAGGAAAAGGTATTGCCTCCTTATGCGGTGGTGGAGGTCAAGGAGCAGCAGTTTTGATAGAAGTGGAGTAAGTGGATGCCACCTTATGAAAACTTATATATTGTAAAGAAAGAAGACCCATATATTCAAATAAACCTATTACCCAATAAGTGACTATTCGGCGGATTATTTAGTTAATATTAAATAGGGGTTTTTTCTTTCTATTCTTTATCAGAAACGATTCTTCATAAAAGGATCGTTTTTACTTTTTTATTGGAATCGAACATGAAATTGTCGAATGTAAAAGTTTATTCATATTTTTTGGGGTTATAAGATTAAATATCTCATTTTAATAAAACGAACAACAATTTTTGGTAGAAAGATCCAGGATTAAAATTAATAATTTAAGTATTTATAATTTGGCAATAAGTTGGGTAAATTAACCAAAAGATCGAGGTGTGTATGTTAATAAGAGGAATTTTGTAAGGAGTTTACCGCTACTAGTTGTATGAGGAGAGGATGTATAATGTCTAACAATCGTGAGAGTTCAGTAGTAGGAAATGAAGTACAGGTAGTGCTAGGTGAATATTTGTTTGATTGTTTGAAAAATGAAGGGATTACTGAAATATTCGGTGTTCCTGGAGACTTTAATTTTTCATTGCTTGATCATTTGGAGAAATATGAGGGAATCAATTTTGTGAACGGTCGTAATGAACTTAATTCAGGATATGCAGCTGATGGTTATGCGAGGGTTAAGGGAATAGCAGCGCTGATAACTACTTTTGGCGTAGGCGAATTGAGTGCTTGTAATGCGATTGCTGGTTCCAATAGTGAACATGTACCTGTTATTCATATTGTGGGGGCTCCACCATCGATGGATCAACAGGAGCATAAATTAATGCACCATACATTAATGGATGGAAATTTTGATACGTTTCGTAAAGTATATGAACCCATTACAGCGTATACTGCTAAAGTTACCCCCGAAAATGCAATGCTGGAAATTCCAACAGCGATTCATATAGCAAAAGAAAAGAAGAAGCCGGTATATTTGGTAATTGCTGATGATTTAGTAATGAAGCCAATAGTGATGCGTAAGCCCATGCTGCCAAAATCCCCTGTGACCAATCCAAAAACATTGCAAGCGGCACTTGCTCATGCTAAACAATTGTTAGAAAGCAGCGAGCAATCCGTCTTCCTTGTTGATGTGAAAATGATGCGATTTCATCTTCAACAAGATGCACTTGCACTTGCTGAGGCGATGAACTTACCGGTAGCGAGTATGATGTTCGGCAAGGGAGGTTTTGATGAAAGTCATCCAAATTTCATTGGGATGTATGCCGGACAATTTGGCAGTGATGCTGTGCGCAGTTTCGTAGAATCTGCACAATGCGTTATTTCTATTGGACTTGTTTGGGCAGATTCAAATACTGCAAAATTTTCAGCGATGCTTGATCCACTGAAATTGGTTGACATTCAACCAGATAAAGTGAAGATTGGACAAGCTGAGTATCCGAATGTGCTAGCTCAAGATATGATAAAAGCGTTAAAAAGCTTAGGATTTAAACAAGAAGAACCGATTCCAAAATTCCCTTTACCTTATACTGAGGAAAAGCAAAATCCGGAAGGACTGTTGTCTGCTCAAAGCTATTATCCACGTATTCAGCAAATGTTAAAAGTAAATGACATTGTTATCGGTGAAACCGGGAGCTTTTTTTACGGTTTATCACAAATAAGACTGCCACGCGGTGTGACATATATTACACAAGGTGGCTGGCAATCCATTGGATATGCAACACCGTCCACTTTTGGTGCATGTATTGCAGCACCGGAGCGGAGAGTATTGTTATTTACGGGGGACGGATCATTGCAGTTAACTGCGCAAGAAATCAGTTCGATGCTTGCCAACGACTGTAAGCCAATTATTTTTGTTTTGAATAATTGTGGGTACACGATCGAGAAGTATTTAAATGTCAAAACGGAAAATCAGTTATATAATCAAATACCTAATTGGGAATATACGAAGCTTCCGGAAGCATTTGGTGAAAGTGCATTCACAGCGGTCGTAAAAACGAATAAAGAGCTCGATGATGCAATTAAACAAGCCGAAGGGGCAAATAAGCTTTGTATCATTGAAATGATTATTAATAATCCACTTGACGCACCGGAATATATGGTTAAAATGAGGGAGTATTTAAAACGGTAGGGATGGCAACTTTCTCATGGGGGGATTATATTGTATAAGGTTGAGATACGACGGCCGAGGCTAGAGGATATTGAAGAGTTGAATGAATTTTTTCGTTTAGTTATTAAGGATACATTTGCTAGGGAAGGGTTATCGGAGTTAGTTGAGGAGATTGAACATGAAATAGAAGAAAAGAATACCATTTTAAAAGGTGACCTTGAAAGTAATGGGAAGAATCATTATTTTTTAATTGCGTTAGAAAGAAATAGAATCGTTGGATCGATTGCATACGGCCCTTCGAATGAGCTAATTAATCGTTGTACAGAGGGCGCTTATAAAAATATATTTGAGATAGGCACCGTATTTGTGCATCCTGATTATCAAAGAAAAGGAATAGGAAATATTCTTTTAAATAGTATCTTTTTTACTTTGCATCATAAGGGGGTTGAAGAATTTTGTTTGGATAGCGGTTATAAAAATGCACAGAAAATATGGAAGAAAAAATTTGGAGAACCCAATTATTTATTGAAGGATTATTGGGGCGAGGGTAGTGATCATATGATATGGAGAAGGAATATGAAGGATATATCGATAATATTTAAAGTTAATTAAAAAACTTTAAATATAAAAAGGAAGAATAATTAGATTAATTACGCTTTTTTCAGTTCTATTGAAATCCATTTGACTTTGAGTATAATTAACAACATGTCTTGTATATGGTTAGGAATAGGGCCTAATCGTTTCTACCAAGCTGCCGTAAATAGCTTGACTACAAGAAGTTGTTGTTCTACTACAATGAATCGTTAGTAATCAATTTCTTCTTGAATTTAATGGCAGCTTCCACTTTTAGTGGAAGTTTTTTTATATTTATTTCATTTGAAGCCACTCTAATAGGTAGATGCAAATGTTTGGTTTTTTGGAATTGGAGGATAAATATTGTGAAACATTTTTTTCAGTTTGCACAGCGTCAAACGTCCTATAAGCAAGAAACGATGGCGGGGATTACTACGTTTCTGTCGATGGCTTATATATTAGTAGTCAATCCAATCATATTAAGTCAATCCGGTATGGATAAAGGAGCTGTTTTTACGGCGACAGCCATTTCGGCTATTATCGGTTCATTATTAATCGGACTATTAGCGAATTTCCCAATTGGTATTGCGCCGAGTATGGGGTTAAACTCCTTTTTTACCTTTTCAGTATGTATCGGCATGGGCATTCCGTGGCAAACCACGTTAACAGGTGTATTTATTGCGGGTATTCTTTTTATTTTATTAAGCTTATTTAAAATTCGCGAAATGATCATTAATATTATTCCCGAGGATTTGAAATACGCAATCTCAGGCGGACTTGGCTTCTTTGTCGCGTTTGTCGGTTTAAAAAATGCAGGCTTTATTATTTCAAATAAAGATACAGTCGTGTCATTAGGAGATTTATCGAAAACAACAACAATCTTAGCTATTATTGGACTAGTCATTACTGTAATAATGATGGTGAGACGTATTGGGGGAGCTATATTTTATGGAATGGTTATTACCACTATTATAGGGATTGTATGTCATGTGATTGATAAACCAACACATATTGTCGGAAAAATTCCAAGTTTAACTCCAACTTTTGGGGTCGTGTTTAAGCATTTAGATCAAATTTTTTCTCCGGATGTATTAGCGGTTATTTTTACCTTTTTATTTGTTGCTTTTTTCGATACGGCTGGCGCGTTAATTGCAATTGCCAGTCAAGCGGGACTCATAAAAGATAATAAAATTCCAAATATCGGGAGAGCTCTTCTTGCTGATTCTACTTCAATTGTTGTTGGTTCAGTACTAGGAACATCTACAACCGCATCGATGGTTGAATCTAGTGCGGGTATTGCAGCAGGGGGGCGTACAGGATTCACGTCTGTCATTATATCCTGTGGTTTCTTCATTGCCTTATTCTTTTCACCATTATTGTCAATCGTAACTTCGGAAGTTACCGCACCGGCTTTAATTATTGTTGGAGCCTTAATGGCCTCCGAAATAAAACAGATCAATTGGAATCGAATCGAAATAGTTTTTCCTGCATTTGTAACGATTATTATGATGCCTCTCACATCTAGTGTTGCGACGGGAATTGCGCTTGGTTTTATTTTATATCCAGTAACAATGATTGCGTTAGGTAAATGGAAAGCCGTTCATCCGTTAATATATATTTTAAGTCTTGCATTTTTAGCTTATTTTGTATTTATCGTTTAAAAGGTTTTCAATTAATGGGTGTCCGGTTGGACACCCATTTTTTGCGAAATCAACCATTCCTGTTATTGGCCCTGTTGATTTTGTAATGATTGTTCAGCGTATGCGATCAAACGTTTTGTCATTTCGCCACCTACTGAACCGTTAGCACGTGCGGTCGTATCAGCACCAAGTTGAACTCCAAACTCATTGGCGATTTCTTGTTTCATTTGATCCAGAACATTATCCGCACCAGGAACCAAAAGTTTGTTTCTAGCCATGATACATCACTCCCGACGAAGTTTTGAGCAAAAAATTTATTTGCTCGTTTCTATTATTTCCTATTCAATTATGTTTATCGTGTAAAATATTTCTAAATTTAAGGATGTTAATTGAGAGAAGTATAAGGGTGAGGGAGTCCGTTTTTGGAATAACGAAAAATAAGAAGTCTTTATTTTGAATAAAGACTTAAGATACAGTTTAATTTATATTTAGAAAGCTTAAATTTTAAGTTTGCTTTTTATTTTTTCAATATCTCGCTCATTTTTTTCAGTTTTTCTAAAAAGTAAATTAATATCCGCATTCATTTCAGTATCTCTTTGTCTTAGGTCCTGCCTAATGCTCGTAAAATTTTCTATTAAAAGGGTTGTGCTTTGCTTGAGCATATCTTTTAGTTCAATTTGTCCGGTTTCTAGGTTTTCTAATCTACTGTCGACAGTATCAAGCCGTTTATCAACTTCAACAAATTTCTGGTCAATGGCATCAAATCGTTTATCGACTTCAACAAACTTCTGATCAACTGCGTCGAATCTTTTGTCGATACGATCCAATTTTGTATTCGTTTGAGCCTGTCCATTTTCTAGTTTTCCAACGCTTGTTTCAAGTCTTTCTAAAATATCTTTTAATTCTTGATCCACTAGTCACACCTCCTAATCTTAATGCAATTATAACATAACACTAATAAGGAACAAGTGTTCTGTGATGATTTTATATAAGCATATAAGTTTGTTTTTTGCCATCAAATTGTTACTATAATAATACTCTTGACAATGAAAGGAAATATAAATCATGACTACTATAAATATACCCGTTTCTGTATTAAATCTTGCACCAATAAGAGATGGACAGACGACGAAACAGGCAATTGATTCTATGGTGGATCTTGCCCAAGCTGTAGAAAAATTGGGATACAAACGATATTGGATTGCAGAACACCACAACAGCCCGACATTAGTTAGCTCTGCAACTTCGATTTTAATCAAACATACACTTGAACATACAGAAAGTATTCGTGTTGGATCTGGGGGAGTGATGCTTCCGAATCATTCTCCATTAGTTGTTGCTGAACAATTTGGTACGATGGAAACAATCTATCCCAACCGTCTGGACCTTGGTCTGGGACGTGCACCGGGAACAGATATGTTAACCGCAAGCGCTTTAAGAAGGTCAAAAAACGATACGGTCTATACTTTCCCAGAAGATATTAAGGAAATACTTACTTATTTCGGTCCGGAAGATCAACAAAGTTATGTAAGGGCGTATCCTGGGGTAGATACAAATATCCCACTATATATTTTAGGCTCTTCCACAGATTCTGCTCATTTAGCGGCAAGCATGGGTTTACCTTATGTGTTTGCATCCCATTTTGCACCGAAACAAATGGAAGCAGCGATTTCAATTTATCGGAAACGATTCCAGCCTTCAGAGTACTTGGATAAGCCGTATATGATGGTTTGTTTAAACGTAATTGCGGCTGAAACAGATGAAGAAGCAGCATTATTATCTACATCGATGCAGCAATTTTTCTTAAATGTCGTTAGAGGCACTAAAATTCCGATGCAGCCACCGGTTGATAATATGGATAAGCTTTGGAATCCGATGGAAAGAGAAATGATTGAATCGATGTCAAACATGACGTTTATGGGAAGTAAAGATACAGTTACAAAACAAATAACAGATTTCCAGGATAAATATAATGTTGATGAAATCATGGCCGTTTCTTATATTTATGACCCTGAAAAACAAAAAAGATCGTATGAAATATTTAAAGAGGTAGTTGAAGGTAGATAAATTGTTATTTGCGCATATTTCACGTCAATAAAGGAATTCTAAAATCGAGGTGAAATTAATGAAAAAGCAAAACGTAGATAACAACGTAGAAAATGTTAATCAAAGTGAAACGGCTAGTAGCACTGTCGACAGTAGTATCGAAGAACAAGCAATGAATGGCTTGTATGGTATGCTTGAAAGTGAAGAAGAGAGTCAACAAAATTATACAGAATAGAAAGCCTTAAAGCCTTGCTCCTTGTGAATGGGAGGGGGCTTTTATTTTATATTGGTTTCAATCCTTTATAAAAAGTAGCAAACAAGGAACGTGTGTAGCAACTTCCAAATAGGCGTAAAAATTCCGCTTAATTAGTGAATTTTATTAAAAAGGGCTTAAATAGTCGGACAAATTCCGTCTATTGACTCGAAAAATGCGAAAATTGGAGATTTTGCTTTGCATAGTCGGAAAACCTCCGCCTATATATGCCCGAAACGACCACCATTCAGCATTTAATCGGAAAATTTCCGCCTATTATACTTTTCTGGTTACCGACTTAGGATGCTTATTTAAAAGGGAATGAATTTTAACAAAAGCGACCGCTTTACTTTACGGAAATTGTGTTTTAAAGAGGAATAGCAAATTATTTGAAGAAGTAGTAAGTTGCAATGCAAATCAACAAAGGTGTGAGATGATGATCATTGAAAATAAACTGACTAAAAAAATATACAGAAGAATGGTTTTGCGAAATGAATTGTTCGGGAGTAAAACTAGCTTAACAATCCTTGTTCTGTATGTAATATTGTGGCGAGTCACGTATACGATAACAAAAATAGGGCAGTTAAAAACGACAATTCCATTATTTTTGATAATTATTTTTCTAATTCTAACCCTACTAATCTATAAATTTATCGTTTATAAACGGCGTATGAAAAAAGAATTATTTGAAATGGGCAGTCAAATCGAAATGAATGATAATCAATTAACGATAACAAAACAAACCGGAAGCAAAATTGTTCTCCCACTAGAAAAATTAATAAAGATAAAAGAGAATAAAAAGTGGTTTTTCTTATTTTTTCAAGAAAATACATTCATTCCGGTTTCAAAAGATGCCGTCGAAATTGAGCTCTTCAGACAGTCCATAAAAGGGACAAAAACGAAACCGTTAGTTTGGAAACCAACAGTGACGCTCTTTGCTTTAGTTACAATTGCTGGAATGTATTTTGTAGGTAACAATGCCGTTAATTTTAACGGGGCACTAGCATGGAAAATCAATGAATGGAAAACAGATACAAAAGTTAAGTTGAAAAATGACAATTTTTACTCAACAAAGCTAACTGGAATCATTGATTCCGTAAAATCAAAAATAAAACTAGAACCGTATTTAATGACCAATGATTTAGAAATTAGATTTGCAAAAGATGGGACCATCACTAGCATTGAAACGTATATTTACGGATACGACAAAAACAAAAAATTACAATCGGGATATTTAGTCTATTACGATAAAACCAAAAGCAATAAAATAACTGTTCACAAACAGCATTGGAATGGGGAAGGAACAACCAAATATGAACCAGACAACGATTTATCAATCGTCATCAACATGCTTAACTCAATTCCGGTAGAAGATGAAGTAAAACAATGGAACGAAGACAATCTTGCAGTTATGTATAAGGGAATAAGAAGCTGGGGGTACAACACAACCGGGATTCATTTTATTGGTGAAAACGGAAAGATAAGCATTCCTTCATCCATGACTACAGAAATCATTGGACCGACCATCTCTTTATACATACCAGGTAAGGAAAATATGATAACACCAAAGCGATATATATTTAAACCATAATGGGTCAATGGGAGTTGGATTGTTTGTAAAAACTAAAAAAATTTACAGAATGTATGTTCTGGAATCCTTATATATGTTATTATTGGAGTAGCTATGAGCGGGGGAGGGCGGTAGCACCTTAAAACTGTTCCTTGTTATGTGATTATGTCACAACGAGACAGGAGGTGTTGCCAATGACTATCTTTGAGGCGCTGGTTTTAATGATCAGTTTTGCCACTTTGATTGTCATCATTATAAAGGAAAAGTAACCCTCCCAGCTTTAGCGAGTAGGTGAAGGGTTACTCCTTTCCCGAATAAGCTACCGCACTTCCTGCGGATTAGCTATTCGAACGCTGATGTATATACATCAGCGTTCCTTTTATAATATTCCTATAATTAGTATAATATACTTTGATGGATAAAATCAATGGATTTCAAGTAAGATGGTGAGTTAAAAATAAATCCTCTAGTTCACGCTCATCATGGGATTACCGATTTTCTTGTTTAAACACCCGATAGGAATAGTAAATAGGAAGCACGACAGATACAATAATACTAATTATAACGATAGCTTCTCTCCAACCAGCAGGAATAAATGTAGATAACATCATAATGATTCCTGCGATAAACATAATTTTTCCGCCAAAACGATGTGTTTTTCTCCATACCGTATCATTAGACAACGTCCACGGAGTTCGAATCCCAATGAAGAAATTTGTCCTTACTGTTTGAAGAAAGTTCCCTAAGATGATAAAAATTGCACCTACTATAAATGATCCCAAACTTGACATCGGTATTGGATAACCAAGACTGTATAAGATGATAAGTAGGTTTAAAATGAAAAGAATGAACAATAATGAATTGACAATAATTCCATAGCTTCTCGAAAAAAACTGATAATTTTCTTTTTTAGGATCTACTTTTGGCAAAAATAAAAACATAATATAAAGAAATATCAACAAGCCTACCATGGTCATCATTGCGCCTAATTTTGTAGAATATCCATTAACATTGCCGCTAAAATCCCAATGTGTGGCTATTTGCGATGGCAGGTGTGGAAAAGCAATCAACCAAACAATCACGGATAGGACAATGATAAGAAGTGGGAAAAAATGCTTTTTCATAATCTCAACTCCTATTATTTTCCATAAAAATTAAAAGCCCAATTTATAATATCTTGAAATACTGTCGTATTTAATGAATAAAATACGTACTGACCTTTTTTTTCATCTTGAACTAATCCGGCATTTTTAAGTAATTTTAAATGTTGCGAAATACTTGGTTTACTCATATTAAAATGGTCAGAAATTTCGCCGGCTGTTAAATCTTCCTCCTTTAATAAGTCTAAAATTTTGCGACGGGTTGGATCTGATAATGCTTTAAAAACCTCGTTCAACATTACATCTCCTTTTAAGTATTTAGTTATTTACTTAAATACTAAAATGAAAACAAAATAAAGTCAACTACAATTTATAAATCAACCCTAATTTCTGTTATACTATGAGTACTCGAAATATAATGGACTGCATTCACTACTGATTGAAAGGAACAAATAAATGGAAAATATAACGTTTAACCACATTTATACGCTTGGCAATATCGTTTTTGAAAATGAATTATATAAACATTTTCATTATCCGGAAATGTTAGTTCGCTATGATAGTAATTTTATAGAGTTTAAAACAATGCCTTCCATTGATGAATTTAAGGCAGCTTTCACCTATTTACGTGATTATCATAAAAGGCATGGTCAATCTCATGTAAAATTCACTTTTCCGGAAAATCAAAAGCCGCCAGAGGAATTTCTTGAATATCTCAACGATAACGATTTTCTGTATGGATATAATGAGTTATATGTGATTCAACCGAACCAATTTCCTCGTTTGAAGGATGACCCAGATATAAACATAACTCCAGTCACTTCCGAGAACCTTGATGCGTTTTTAACGTTGCAATATACATTTGATGAAGAATTTGGGGATGAATTCGCAAAACAAAAGGTAGCACTGCATCAACGAAATTTTAAAGATGAAAAAATAATGCAGCTCCTTGCATATTACAAAGGCCTTCCAGCTGGTTCAGTAGATATCATTATTTCTGAAGATACTGCGGAAATCGATCAGCTGTCTGTTTTAGAATCGATGCAAAGAAAGGGGATTGGCGGACAATTGCAAAAGTTTGTGATGGATCACTTTTCTCAAAAAACGGTTATTCTTGTTGCAGATGGAAATGATACACCGAGGGAAATGTATCTAAAGCAAAACTATCAATACGTTGGTTTCAAATATGAGTGTATAAAAGTTTTTGATTCTTAATCAAAGGTTACTATTTTCATAGAGAAGGAGGGGATTAACGAAAATCCACCTCCTTTTTCTCATTGTTATTTAACTTGGCCAGGACCTACCCAACGCTCCACTTTTGCTTGTTTGCTAGAATCTGTTTCAGATGTAGTTGTAAGTGTGAGCTTGTTTGGTGTAGGTTTTTGATTATTTTTTCCACCCAGCGGGATTTTAACATATACAGGAATATCCACACTTTCACCAGCTTTTACTTCAATGACATTATTTTCTAGCATTGTTTCCCAATTCGCTTGTGTTTTTACATTCAGTCGAATGAGATCTGTAGCTTTACCGGTATTTTTTACGTTAAAGTAATAGACTGCTACACGACCGGGTACTGCCGGTATCGTTTTAGTGGAACTTGATTTTACCGATACACCGCGTTTGTAGTTTCCGGATCCATCCATATGACGTACGGCCACACGATAAGATAAGGCTCCTTTTTTGTCGTATTTTTTTCCTAACACATAGAAATGTAGACGGTTGTATTTGTCCTCATACTCGCTTACTACGCCATCACCTGTCCCAGCTTTAAACAATGAATCTGCTAACTGTTGATAATCGCCTTTTGATAGCATAGCTGTTGTTCCATCTGGTCTCTTGAAGTCCTCTTGATTAATATCTTCTTTATGGGAATCGACGACCCAAATATTAGGGGCAGATTCGGTATTTTTCGTTTTCGCTAATAAGACACCTGAATCAGGAGCGAAGGAGTCGTAACCAACTCTATCAACGACTTCAACGGTATAATTGTTATACCATTTTTCCCCGCGCTGCATATCTGCACGCCAATCATCTTCTAATGAATTTTTCGGCGTGTGATCGACCATGCTGATATTGATTCCGTGTAATCCAGTACGACCAAATTCTTTCCCGATAGGTACTTCTCTTGCAAGAATATCAGCGAATACAGGACCAGTTTCAGCCAATTGATCTCGATCTAAACGAAGGTATTCATCATCTTCTAGGAATCCTTGTTTAATCTTGTTCCGCAACATATGATGGGAAGGAGCTGAAGCACCTAGAACGGATGGAACCATCCAACGTGTGTGCGGTCCGCCTGGTCCATTAAAGCTTCCGCGGCTCATGAGTTCCCAAGGGCCAGAATAGGAACGAGAAACCGGTACTCCATATGGATTATTATAATTATCGCCGAGACTCATAATGTGACCAAATTCATGTGCAAAGGTACCCATGCCATCATTTTCCCCTTGAATGGACGTACCTCCACCAGCACTTGACCAAATTCCTTTAGCCGCATACCAAGAAGTCCAAGGAACATAACGGGTTACCGCTGAGTTCTTCATGCCATTGATTTGCGGACCGAATGAATCAGGAATCGCGTCCGGATTTAAGAACATCATTTCACCAAATTCCTGCCAAACACCAGATTCATCATACCCAGCATGAACGATGAATTTGAAATCATATGTTTCACCCGACGCATCCATGTCAGCCTGAGCTTTATTCACCGCTTCTGTCCGCAAGTTCTTTCCGCTGAACCCTTCAGGCATATTTACATTCTGTCCAAATTCCTTTAGTCCATATTGGAATTCATTCGAATCCATACGGTATGGACCGAATGAATCTAGCTCTATTTTCCATTTACCATATGAATTTTCTCTCCAATAATCATTAACAGTACTATAATTGTTTAGTGGCTGTGGCTTACTTAAAAAGTCCACCCAGAACTTCCCTAATTGATCACGCGGAATATTTCCAATTCCAACTGGATTTCCTGCTATTTCAGATCCTTCAGGCTGACTCAACATAAATTCTCGATCAGGAAAATCAACAATGATTAATGCACCCTTGATGACTCGTTCAGGCTTCACATCTGCAGTTTTCCAGTCAACCCCGGGAACTGGTCGATAATCATCCCATGTCATATCTCGCGGGAGAACCCACGACAGTGGATCAACAGGTTCAGGAAAAGACTCCAGCCCAGGCTTTGCCGCATACGCTGTGGTAGAAACGGTAATAAAACCAACACTAATGGCACCAACTATTAATCTTTTTAAAAACTTCAGAACACCCACCCCTTTACTAGTTTTCTATTTCGTACTACTAAATCATACAACTATTCAAAATAATCTGATAGACAAAATGCTAAAAATTTAAAAAATGAATAAGAGTGCCTATAATATTTTGCTTATCTATACGCGAAGGGACCTATTACTAAACCCAGAAAATACTCCACATGTACTAGGTTTTCTAATATTAATTGCACATGGATTATTATGTAAAATGAATTTCAAAGGAGAAAAAAGTCCAAGTAAAGAAGAAATTTCTCAGAATGGTTGTTTGAATGGAATTGGATCCAGCTAGTGCTCAAAGAAGTTTTTATTCACTTGTATAACAAAAAAATAGTGTTGAAAATCGATTGATTTTCAACACTATTTTAAAACATAGCCGTTTTTCAGTTCCTTAACTTTGAAAAGAAGATGTGGCTGTTGTTTTTTCTCTTTTTATCGCCGGTCTAGTCAAAGAAAAGACGGCACATAGCAAAGCAATAATGACAACGGCACTCCCGAACCAAGCCGTACTTGTTACGGAGTCAGTTTTGTTTAAGACGATTCCGCCAATTGCTGATCCGAGTGAAATACCTACCTGCAAGGCTGAATTATTAAAGCTTTGCTGGATTTCAGACGTTACAGGGTCGGTTTGAATCAAATAGCTTTGCTGCGGCGGTGCCAAGCTCCAACTTAATGCGCCCCAAATCATCATCATCGGTATGAATAAGACAAGAGAAAAAGTCGTGAATGGCAGCAAGCCGAGGACAATCGCAAATGCACTGATAACGATTATGATACTTTTTTTCGGACCAATCCAATCCGAAAGTGTTCCACCCAATGCTCCTCCAAATACCGCTGCAATCCCAAATGCAAAATAGCAGACACTAATCCAATAGGAATTTAAATGAAGATTCTTTTCTAAAAATGGAGTGAAATAGGCATAAAGCGTATAGTGACCTGCAAGCATAAACATGGTCGCAAGATGAGCGCTACCTATTTTCGCACTGCCTACAGCTTTTAATTGTTGGACAAGTGGAATCGTCTTTTCCCCGGGAATGCGCTCCAAAAATAGTGAAATAAGCACCATCGAGCCGATTGATAACACTGCGATTCCAAGAAAAATGATGCGCCAGCCAAATGTATTAGAAATCAAAATTCCTAGCGGTACGCCTAACACTAGTGACGAACTAATGCCCATGAAAATGAGACCTAAAGCCTTCGCTCGGTGAGCCGGATCGACAACCTTTGCTGCAATAGTTAAGGAAAGTACGACGATAAGGGCGGTGCTCGTTCCCGTCAATACCCTTGCAACCATCATAAAGGTAAAATTCGGACTGAAATAGGTCATGATATTACCTAGAAAAAAAACGAATAAGGAAACAAGATACAGTTTCTTACGTTCAATTTTATTAGTTAATACAAGCAGAACAGGCCCAGCAATAGCATAAATAAGTGCAAATACTGTAATCAGCTGTCCAGCAGTACTTAATGAAATGTTAAAATCGTCAGCGATCGTAGGTAATATCCCGCCGACAATTAATTCAACTAATCCTACAGCGATCGTCGATAATGCGAGTATAAAAACTTTAAAATTCATCGTTGTTTTGCATCCTTTCTCATAGATTGATAGTTAGCGGATTTTTTTACGAAAACAAAAAAATCCTGATTACAAAAAACGAATAATTCATTTTCTGTAATCAGGATTTTATGGTTCCTGGTAGAGACCCTCTAGCCATATTCTAGAGGTTATACAGGTTATATTTAGTTTCTAATGTTCACCTTGAACATTTTACTACGCCTTTTTTTATTTTTCAAGTATAAATTTTTCCCGTGATAAAAGAGTGCAAGAATTCACCTTATTTGACCAAAACCTATCAAATTTATTATTATTAACCTTGAATAGAGTCGATTTAAAAATGTAGGTGAAAAAATGAAAATCAATCGAAATGATCCATGTCCATGTGGAAGTGGGAAGAAATATAAAAAATGTTGTTTATTAAAGGAAAATATTGTGCAAATAGGTGAAGCAAGAGAAGAGCGGTTCCTTCAAGAACGTCATGAACTTGTTTTGAAATTGAATAGATTTTTGGAAAGGAAAATTTCAATAAACCAAATGTATCAATTACATTCGGAGTTCCGAAGAAGAACACAGGGAAAATTGGCAGAGTCCAATATACAAGGATTCTTTCAATACTGGCTCAATTACTTTCGTTTCTTTGATAATGGGCTTCGTGGAATTGAATGGTTTTTTCAGGAAAATAATTCCAAACTAACTAATGAGGAGAGAAAATTAGCTGAGAATTGGGTTAAATTAACACCAAAAGTCGTTCAAGCTATCGGGAAATCTGGCAACGATATTCTTTTTGAAGAGGTAGAGACAAAGGAACAGTACACGATTGCAGATAATAAAGAATCTTTCTTTGCACCATGGGTTGGCACGATTAGTTTAATTGAAAATTACGGAAACCAGTACTATTTCAATGGTGTCAGGGTGTTTTTGGGACCACAAAACATTAGCAGGGTCAAAGCCTTTATTCAAAAGTTAGTGGAAGAAACAAAATCAAGTCGTGATCACGTTCTTTTTGAATATTATCCTGAAATAATTGGAGAATTTCTCGCCGAATCAAAAGATCTTGAGATTGATCGCAAGGAAATTCACGAATGCACAATTCAATATCAGGTTAAGGATATGGCAGCCGTTACAGATTTCTTACAAGAAGAACCAGAATTTGTTATAGATTTCTGGGAGCAAGATGATAAAAAACTTAGCTGGCTTTCCAACAGGATGGAATTTTTTGATAGCGAAATGAATGGTAAAGCTCAAATTGCTGAAAATTTAGGAACGATTTCATTAGAAAAAAATCTCCTTCAATTTTATTGTTATGATAAAAAAATTCTTGAACGATTTAAACAAAAGGTCGAAAAGTTAAACAATTTCGTAGTTTTAATCAATGAAAAGATTCAATCACACTTCATTCCGTTTCAAGTTGAAGTTAAAAATATGGCGGTACAATTCAGCGAGAATATACCGAAATATTTTGCGCTTTATGCACAGAACAATTTGCAATCCGAAATGGATCAAAAAATCCCAATGTATGGTGGGTTTTCAATTCGGGAATTGGTCGAAAGCGGACGGACAGAGGAAGCAGAAACGTGGTTAAGACACCACGAATATAACCTATATCAACTTGTGAAAAACGATTTTGGAAAGGTAGAAAAAACTGCGGATTTTAATACGATCCGAAAAGTATTAGGGCTACCATTGTCTCCTTTTGTCACAGGCGGAGAAAGTCGAATTTCAGGGGTTATGCCAATCAAAGCGTCGAATAAAACACCCCTTGTAAATAATGAAGATATCCCGTTTTACGAAAGTCTAGGATTTACGCCAGACACAATTGACAACTTTTATGCAAAGTCATTAGTAAGATTTTTTAAAGAAAAAACTGAAGGTAAAAGTGAAAATACAGTAAGAAAATATAAAAATAGTTTATATGACTTAAGATTGATTCTAGAATCCACACCATTAAATAGTTGGGACCAACTGGATCAAACTAACTGGGAGCGAATTGTTTTAAATGATTATTTCGATTTGTTCTACTCAGTTAGTAAGACACAAGTAAAGGACTTTTTAAGTACACTGAAAACATTGGCAAAATGGCTGGATGAGAGAGAAAATACAAGTCTTTCTGACGATTTGCAAAGGGCGATTAAGAAAACGGAGAAAAAACGATTTCAAATTGCAGGCGTGTAAGGTTTAGGAGTGAATTCTATGTTCGATCCAACAGCATATGAAAATATGAAGGTTGTTATCGAGGGTGCGGCCTATGATTCGGATTTAGAAGGCCAGATTAAAGTTATTGACCGCAAGGATATTATCGATTTAGCGACGCTTTCAAGGTGGTATGAAATCACCTATTGTTTAAATCACACACCAGATATACGTGCGAAATTTACATTAGAAGCAAAACTAAATCAGTTAGCAACCGAGCTTTTACAAGGGGGAAATCAAAAGCAGGTTGGGGCCTTTGTATATCTCTCTTTTTCGTGGAATCAGGAAAATTCAAACTATATGGAAACAATAAAGCATCGTTGGGGACCGGATTATATTTATGATGAACGAAAAATTAACTCCTCCTTAGAAGGGGTTAAAGAAGAAATCATCATCAATTTTTCACGGGTGATAACAGAAGAAATGATCGATGATTTAGTAGAAATGTTTCATTATTCCGTTGAGACATTGGGAGAATTGATTAGGTGAAATCCAATGCAGCAATTCCTTCATTGATGAACATGCAGCTAGAACCCGTGAGTAAGTGTGATAAAATAAAGTAAAAAGCTTAGGAGTGGTGAGATGAATCTCTATCGAAATGACCGTATGTCCGTACAGGATTATTTTGAAATTAGAGAGAATTGTGAGCAGATATTAGAGTATATTGACGGATATATCTATATGTCGCCATCACCATCGATTAAGCATCAAAGAATATCGGGAAATCTATATATTAAATTTAGGGAATTTCTTGAAGAAAAAACTTGTGAAGTATTTCATGCTCCCGTTGATATCGAATTAAAAAATGAAAAAATAGATGGGACAAAAATTGTGATTCCCGATTTATGTATCATTTGTGATAAAAATGGATTCACTGACTCAAAATATATTGGGGTACCTAATCTTATCGTAGAAATCCTAAGTCCGTCTAATCAAACCCATGATTTAATCACAAAATTAAATCTTTATATGAACTATGGTGTCCAAGAATATTGGATTGTGAATCCTATGTTAAATTCAGTATCGGTTTATGCCTTAAATGAGGAAAAGCTTTATATACAACACGATATGAAAACTGAAATAGGAAAGATCACATCGCATTTTTTGAAGGGTTTTCACGTTGATTTGAAAGATATTTTTCAAGACAATATTTAATATCCAGTTATAGCACAGGCGCTACGAACGGTCAACATTCATTTTGACTGAGGGGAGCGTCTGTTGCCTTTTGGATTGACTTTTTCATTATTTATTCACTTGAATATCCAATCGGAAGGCAAGCCAAGGAGTAGAGACATAAGTAGGAATAAAAAATGAACATTTTGAAGGAAAATATGATTGTTTCAAAGAATATACTAGAATAAGTAAAATATTTAGGAGGTTAATAATATGTCAAAAAAAGTATTATTACTAGCCGGCGATGCCGTTGAAGCACTCGAAATCTATTATCCATATTTTCGTTGTCTGGAAGAAGGATTCGATGTACAAATAGCAGCTCCTTCCAAAAAACAATTGCAAACCGTTATACATGATTTTATCGGGTGGGACACATATACGGAAAGCAAAGGGTATTTAATTGAATCGCAACTATCCTTTGAAGAGGTCAATCCTGAAGAGTATGACGGCTTAATTATTCCAGGCGGAAGAGCTCCAGAATACATTCGCTTAAATGAACATGTCCCACAAATTGTTGCTCATTTCTTTGAAAAGAACAAACCAGTTGGGGCGATTTGTCATGCAAGTCTCATCCTAACAACAGTCAAGGAATATATGAAGGGGAGGGAACTAACTGCGTATATCGCATGTAAGCCGGACGTAGAAGCAACGGGAGCTACCTATATCGAAAATCATCTTCACGTAGAAGGAAATCTTGTTTCCGGTCACGCATGGCCTGATCTTCCTGGATTTATGCGGGAGTTTATTAAACAAGTATATCAATAACGGATATAGTCAAAAAGATATAATCAATGATAGGTAAAAGTCGAAAGGAGAATAGTTATGGTCTATATCGCTCTTCTTCGTGGGATAAATGTGGGTGGCAAAAATAAAATTGACATGAAGATGCTTAAACAAACGTTTGAAAAAGCCGGGATGTATGATGTGCTGACATACATTAATACTGGGAATATTATTTTTTCATCCAGCGAACTATCAAAAATGGAATTATCACGGATTTTGGAAGAAGCGATACATAATGATTTCGGATTACAAATTAAAGTTGTAGTTCGTAGCGTTAATGATGTCAGAGCAATCATTAACGCTATTCCTGACACTTGGAAAAATGACAAAGACATGAAAAGTGATGTCATGTTTTTATGGGATGAAATTGATCATGAATCTGTACTTAAGACTTTGGTCATCAAACCAAATATTGATACGGTGAAATACGTTCCTGGCGCAATTTTATGGTCTGTTGACAAGAAAAATGTAACCAAAAGCGGGATGACAAAGATCATTGGATCAAAGTTATACAAACAAGTTACGGTAAGAAATGTCAACACCGCTCGTAAAATATATGAACTCATGCAAGCGCAAAACAGATAGTTCGCGGATACGTGACGAACTTATCGATCATCTCCTTACCATTAAATGGTGGGATTGGCCCGCTCGTAAAATTTTTGATAATCTTGAAACTTTATGCAGTGGAGAACTGACAAAAATTAAGGGAATTTCAAAGCACATCTTGAACAAAATGGGAAGTCAAGAATTAATCATTCTTGACATCCTGTTTTGTTGTTTTCTTGTCTGTTTATACTCATTAAAAATATCCATCCCTGCGAATTTTTTTGCTCATTAATAATAGGTCATATCGCAGATTAGAAAGGGGAAAATGATGCCATTAGAACTCATTCGTCATGATATTACAAAATTGAAAGTGGATGTGATCGTGAATGCAGCCAATACAGCTTTGAAAATGGGCGGGGGTGTATGTGGTGCGATCTTTCGAGCTGCAGGTGCCAATGAACTTCAGAAGGCATGCGATAAAATCGATGGATGCAAAGTCGGGGAAGCAGTTATTACAGAGGGCTTTCATTTAGATACAAAATATATCATACATACCCCAGGTCCGGTTTGGCAAGGGGGAGGTAACCAAGAAGCGGAACAATTAATGTCTTCTTACAATAACTCTTTGAACCTCGCAAAAGAATATCAGTGTAAATCCATTGCTTTCCCATTGATATCTACCGGTGTATATGGCTTTCCGAAAGAAGCGGCATTGCAAATTGCGATCTCCGCCATTAGTTCATTTTTAATTAAACATGACATGCTTGTCTATCTCGTAGTTTTTGATAATACATCTTTCGGAATCAGTCAGAAGCTATTTTCATCCATCCATCAATACATTGATGAGCATTATGTAGAAGAAGTTGAAAAAGAATTTATACGGAGTCGTGTAGAACCAACGGAAGTCGATTTTCACCATAAGGATTTAATTGAAGAAGTAAATGCCTCTCTAGAATATCGTTTGAATCAGCTGGATGAAAGCTTCTCTCAACGCCTCCTTCGTTTCATTGATGAAAGAAACATGACAGATGTTGAAACGTATAAAAGTGCGAATATTGACCGCAGATTATTCTCAAAGATTAGGAAAGATACGGACTATACGCCAAAGAAGAGAACGGCTGTTGCATTTGCCATTGCGTTAAAATTAGGTTTAGAGGAAACACAGGAATTGTTGACCAGCGCCGGCTATACTTTGTCACATAGTAGTAAATTTGACATTATTATTAAGTATTTCATCGAACAAGAAAATTACAATATACATAAAATCAATGAAGCATTATTTGCTTTTGACCAGCCATTACTAGGTTCCTGAATTGTCGCTTTTAAAGCGACCTTTTTTTATCCGATTCTTGCTATTCTAAGTTCATCAAAGAATGGAGGATGATGAACGATGAAAAAGAATTCAACAGAACTGGTGTTTATTTTAGACAGAAGCGGCTCAATGGCGGGGCTTGAAACTGACACCATTGGTGGTTACAACTCAATGTTAAAGAAACAGCAACAAGCTGAAGGAGAAGCGATCATTACAACCGTATTATTTAATAATGAATACGAATTACTCCACGATCGGATAAATGTAAAAGGCATCGCACCTATCACTGAAAAAGATTATGAAGTAGGTGGCACCACCGCATTATTAGATGCTATCGGTTTGACCATTCAAAAAATCGTCAATGTACAAAAGAAAACAAATGGAGACGAACGTGCTGAAAAGGTACTATTCGTTATTACTACTGATGGCATGGAAAATGCCAGTAAAGAATATACAACAGATCAAATCAAAAAAATGATTCAGCATCAAAAAGAGAAATACGATTGGGAATTTATCTTTCTAGGCGCGAATATTGATGCCATCTCAACTGCTGCTCGCTTTGGAATTGATGCGGACTTTGCCGTAGATTATCATGCTGATCAGGTAGGCACACAAGTAAGTTATGAAGCGATAAATGAAGCGGTGCTTACGATTCGTCGCGGGAAGAAGATGGATCGGGGCTGGAAGGAAGAAGTTGTTAAGGATTTTAATCGGCGTACAAGTGAAAGATAAATGTCGATGCAACAAGTTTGTTTTTATAAATATGCGGTCACCAGTTCCGTTTGTAAATAAACGCCTCCCGAGTCCGCTTCGCTATTAAAATATGACATTTTAATAGAAATAGCGGACTCACAGTCCACGAACTATCGAACCATTTCATAATCTTCCACCAACCACATGATTATTGGACAACTTTTTGTTATGATGAAGGAAATTCATGTTTTGGGGGCTGGTGGGGAAGATGTATAAAATTGGGGTAGTGGGTCCGACTGCATCGGTAGATCGAATTTTAAGTTTAGTAGAAGAGTATGAGGGTGAGTTGCAATTTACTCCCTATCCTTATCATGATTCGAAGGAAACGGCCGAGATTATTAAGAAATACGGCATGCAGGTGAATGCGTGGCTATTTTCCGGACAGATTCCTTATGAGATTGCTAAGAAGGAACTTGGAAATGACGCGAATATGGCTTATGTTCCAATCATGGAAGCAAGTTTTTATAAATCCTTTTTGGAGATGACCTACGAACAAGGAAAATTGCTAAAGCAGGTAAGCGTAGACGTCATTATGCCAACAAACGAATTAGAGGAAGCTCTGGAACAATTAACCGTTTCCTTTGAACGTGTATATACGAAACCATTTTGGTCTGATATCGATTCGAACGAAATTCTTGATTTCCATTTGGACTTGTGGAATTCCGGAAAAACGGAGGGTGTTTTAACTTGTTTTTCCAGTGTATATCAAACCTTGAAGCAACTGGGGATTCCTGCATACTGGACTACCCCGACACGTATGCAGATTCGGCAAACGCTTAATATTCTTACGGAAAAAATTAGAGCCTCTTATTTCAAAGATACACAAATTGGGGTCATTATTATTGAAATCGAACAATTTGATCGAATTATTGAAAAAACAAAAACACCTTATCATTTGCAGTACTTGGAACTTCGTTTTAAAGAAATGATTATTAAACTGTGTGAAAAATTAAATGGATCATTCGTAGAAAAAGGCAATGGAAGATATGTAATTTTTAATACCCGAGGAGCCATTGTAAGGGAATTGGAGTCGATTAATAATACGATTCATTATTTGTCGTCAGAATCGGATACAACGATCGCGGTGGGCATTGGATATGGGAAAACGGTTCATTTTGCAGAAGTGAATGCGACACTGGCCCTTCAACAATCAAAAGAAAAAACAAAACAAGAGATTGTGATAATACAAGAAGATGGTACAATCGCGGAGTTAACGGATAATCAAGAGTTGTTTGAGTATTCATCCCGTACTGAGGATCAAGAAATTGTAGAAAAATTAAAAAAGGGAAATGTTAGTGCGAAGACCTATAATAAAATTGTTGCTATTATCCATCGGAATGGATGGAGCAATTTTACCGTCAAAGATTTAGCGGATCAGCTTCGAATGACGGAAAGAAATGCAAGACGGATTGTAACGGATTTATGTAATATTGATCTCCTCCAATGTGTGGGGGAAGAACTATCTACAAATCGCGGGCGCCCCAGTAAAATATATAAAATACAGTAAGCATCCAGATGATGCTTATTTATTTTTGCCTATTTTTAAAAAATTATTTCTATTTCTAATATAGACAATTAATATTATTTATAGACAAAGTCCTTAAATATTCCGAAAATGGTTAATGAAAACGCGAACATTTTCTGCTGTTTAAGCTTTGTAGGTAAAAGGGGGCGTTTACATGACGAAAAAAAGCTATCGTTTTTTTGATTCCATTGAAAAGGTAGGAAATAAAATCCCGAATCCTTTTCTTTTGTTCGTGTATTTAACGGCAATTTTAGTCGTTGTTACAGCGATTATCTCTTGGTTAGGCTTAACTGTTCATGATCCTTCAAGTGGTGAAGTTGTTCGTGTAAAGAATTTACTTAGCGCGGAAAGCTTACAATGGTTTCTACCAAATGTGATTAAAAACTTCTCGGGCTTTCTTCCATTGGGCTATATTCTAGCGTTAATCTTAGCGTTCGGATTAGCTGAGCAAACAGGTCTATTGGAAGTATTGATTCGCAAAATGACCACTGGCATTTCTGGTAAGTATGCAAGTTACGTTGTTGTATTTATCGCTTTCTTCAGCCATGTTTCTTCTGATGCGGCCATTGTTATTATGCCACCGTTAGGAGCGATTATCTTCATGGCAGTAGGAAGGCATCCGATTGCAGGGCTTCTAGCTACCATCGCCGGAGTTGCTTCAGGTTTTACCGCGAATATGCTCATCGTAACAACAGATGTTCTATTATCGGGAATCAGCAGCCAAATTTCAACGACGATTGATAAAGCTGTATCCGTCTCAGTACTAGACAACTGGTTCTTTATGGCAACATCCGTTATTCTCCTCACGATTGTGATTTCAATTATTACGGATAAATTTGTAGAGCCACGCATAGGAACGTTTAAAGGAAAAGTAGAAACAAAGTTAGAGAAGATTACTCCTCAGCAAAATAAGGCACTAAAAGCAACGGGAATAGCGGCTCTTATTTATGTTGTAATCATTGCATGTATGGTAATTCCGAGATCCGGTATTTTACGAGATCCAGAGCATGGAACGGTTTTGCCATCACCATTTATGTCCGGTATTGTCGGCTTAATTATGGGGTTATTCTTTGTCGTATCCATTACATACGGCTGTGTTGCCGGTGTGATCAAAAAGCAAAATGATATTCCAGAGCTAATGGTAAAGCCGATGAAAGGGATGGCTGGCTTTATTGTTCTTGTTTTTCCATTATCGCAATTTGTCGCACTTTTCAGTTATAGTGACATGGGAAAATTTATCGCTTTATCAATTGTTTCTGCTTTAAATAAAATGGGTGTCTCAGGATTGCCTGTCATCATCGGCTTGTTGTTCATTTCTGCTTTAATGAGTCTATTTATAGCGAGTGGTTCAGCGATTTGGTCGATGCTTGCACCTGTATTTATCCCATTGTTTATGATGCTAGGGTATCATCCAGCGTTTGCACAAGTAGTGTTTCGGGTGGCGGATTCATCGGTTATTCCGTTGTCACCCGTCTCACCATTCGTTCCGTTATTTCTTGGATTTCTTCAAAAATATCGACCAGAGGCGAAGCTGGGAACCTATTACTCTTTAATTCTTCCATATCCGATTATCATTTTAATCGTTTGGATTTTATTCTTAGTCGTTTGGTACTTGTTGGGACTTCCAATTGGCCCGGGTATCTACCCTCTGATGAAATAAGTTGATTAAAAATATAAAGGAGTGAATCATATGGTGGACTTAATAAAATTAAGAAGAGATTTTCATCAACATCCGGAAGTTGGCTTTACTGAATTCAGAACAGCCGGAAAAGTCGTAGAATTATTGAAATCATTTAATATTAAGGTGAAATATGGCAAAGAAGTAATGGATGGACCATCCCGAAGAGGGGTTCCAGATGAGGAAATTCTTGAACAGGCTTATGAGAGAGCTTTAAAAGATGGAGCCAACCCTGAAATCATTGAAAAAATGAAAGGTGGATATACGGCCGTTATTGGTGAAATTGAAGGGAACCAGCCGGGTCCTGTTGTAGCCTTTCGTTTTGACATGGATGCTTTACCTATTTTAGAAAGCGATGAGGCTGATCATGTGCCCGCAGCGAAGAAATTTCGCTCGAAATACAAAGGAAATATGCATGCATGTGGTCATGATGGCCATACTACAACCGGAATCGGTCTAGCCGAGAAATTAAGAAATGGTGACTTTCCCGGAAAAGTAAAACTGATTTTCCAACCCGCAGAAGAAGGCGTAAGAGGAGCTTATTCCATTGTAGAAAAAGGGGTTCTCGACGATGTGGATTATCTTTATTGCTATCATTTGGGAACTGGTGTACCGCTTGGTGAATTCCACGGTGGAACGGGTGGATTTTTAGCAACGACGAAATTACGAGCTGATTTCACCGGAACGGCTGCCCATGCAGGAGCATCGCCCGAGCATGGACGTAATGCCCTTCTAGCAGCTGCAACAGCAACATTAAATATTCATGCAATCCCACGTTATAGTGAAGCAGATACAAGGATCAATGTGGGAGTGCTACAATCCGGGACTGCAGCTAACATCATTCCCGAACACGCCAAGCTCATTTTGGAAACAAGATCCTCATCTGAAAAAGTAAATAAAGAACTGGTTAAACGAGTAGAAAGCATCGTAAAAAGCAGTGCCGACATGCAAGGTGTGACTGCTGAAATAGAGGTGATTGGCGGAGCGATTCCAATTAACTGTGATAAGGAACTTGTCGAACTTGCCCAACAGGAAGCACAGCATATTCCCGGATTTAAGACGATTTCACAAGGATCATCAGACAGTGCATTAGGAAGTGAAGATGCATCTTACATGATTCGCAGAGTTCAAGAGAATGGTGGAAAAGCAACCTATATGGTTGTCGGTGTCGATCATCCCGCTCCCCATCACCATCCGAAATTTGATATACAGGAAGAAGCATTATTCAATGCGGTTTCATTATTAGAACGATTAGCACGAAGAACCTTAACTGAATAAAAGGTAGTAGTGGCAAAATAATTCTTAAGGAGGCGTCTTGAAAGCATGACTTTAATACATTTAAAGGAAATCGAAAAATTAGTTGATAATAAACAAAAGAATTTTGTGGAACTAGCTGATAAAATTTGGGAACTAGCTGAGACAAGGTTCGAAGAATTTGAATCTGCCAAACTATTAACGAATGTTTTAGAGGAAGCAGGATTTGTTGTAGAAAAAGGCGTTGGAGGGATTGAAACAGCCTTCATAGCAACATTTGATCAAGGTGGACCAGTTGTTGGGATTTTAGGAGAATACGATGCTTTATCTGGTTTGAGCCAAGAACGAAATGTCGCTGAAGCGAAGCCAATTGTCCCGAACGGAAATGGTCACGGTTGCGGCCACAATATGCTTGGAGTGGCAGGGATTTCCGCGGCAGTTGCATTAAAAGACTTTCTTGAAGCAAATCCGCAAATAAAAGGTACGGTGAAATATTTTGGCTGTCCGGGTGAAGAAGGAGGATCAGGAAAAACCTTTATGGTTCGTGAAGGGGTTTTTGAAGGAATCGATGCTGCACTAACTTGGCATCCTGAATCTTATAGCGGAGTGTTCCACCAAAGCTCTCTTGCAAACTATCAAGTATATTTCTCCTTTAAAGGGATTGCTTCTCATGCGGCAAATTCACCACATTTAGGCAGAAGTGCATTGGATGCAGTGGAGCTCATGAATGTTGGTGTCAACTATTTACGAGAGCACGTGATTCCGGAAGCGAGAATTCATTATGCCGTTACCAATACAGGTGGAATTTCACCTAACGTTGTTCAAGCTGATGCGGAAGTACTTTATCTTATTCGTGCACCGAAAATTAGCCAAGTCATTGACATTTATAATCGAGTCATCAATATTGCCAAAGGGGCAGCATTAATGACCGAAACAGAAGTAGAAGTCCGTTTTGATAAAGCATGTTCGAATTATATTCCCAACGCGGTGCTTGGTGAAGTCATGGGGGAATATTTAGAAGAAGTCGGCTTTCCGCAATACACGGAAGAGGAATTGGCATTTGCACGCAATGTAAAAGCCACCATTACGCCTGGAGATGTTGAGAATAAAATCAATGATATCAAAAATATAACGGGATACTCCGTTAAAAAAATTGAGAGTTTTCTTAAAGATAGTCCATTTATCGAGAAGGTCATTCCGTTTCACAAAACAGACGGTATTATGTTCGGCTCGACTGATGTAGGAGATGTCAGCTGGAATATTCCAACTGCACAATTCTGGGGAAGAACCTTCGTCTTTGGAACCCCGTTACACACATGGCAAGTAGTCTCCCAAGGGGGATCAACCATTGGCACGAAAGGAATGATCCAAGCAGCAAAAGTTCTTGCCGGAACAACCTTGCATCTCTTCGAACACCCAGAGCTTATCGACAAGGCCAAACAAGAACTTGCTAGGGAAAAAGAAGGCAATGAATATATCCCACCGATTCCGAAAGATGTAAAGCCATCAGCTTTGAAATAAGAAGTGAAAGAAGCTAACTACTTACCGTGATAGTGGTTAGCTTTTGAAATTATTACCCTTATATGGACCATTATCATATGATCATTTTTGGATCATTTATCGTGACTGTGATTGCAATTGTTATTTCTCCTGTAAAACGGAAATAACCCACCCTGCCTCTGCCTTGGTTTGGGTGAGTTATTCCTAGCCTCGAGCTACTGCAACTCTTGCCGTATGATGTACGTAGCAACATTGGCTGCAACCAATGTTCCTTTTTATTATATTCTGTATATTTTAAGTATATACAAATCAAAGGATGTTTTCAAATGAATCAGTACCAGAATATATTAGTCATTTGTATTGTCAAAATGAAAAATTGATGACGAATATTAATAAATCACGACCACATGTATTTTGTCACAAAATATTCACAATCTAACTGAATATGAGGTGCCTTTTTTATACGCAAAACCCTATATAAAATATGAAAGCAATTTTTGATGAAGAAAAGGGAGTGGATGAAGATGGCAAAGTATAGAATGGTGCGTACAGAATTTTGGAAGAGTCCAATTGTGCTAGAGGAAATGACCCCGGAAGATAAGTATTTTTACCTTTACCTACTTACGAATCCGCATACTACTCAAATTGGAATCTATCGAATTACGAAGAAACAAATGGCGTTTGATTTGGGCTATTCGATTGAAAGTGTTCAATCGTTAATGGAGCGATTCGAAAAGCATCATCAGTTAATTCGTTACAATCCGAAAACTAGGGAATTGGCAATTAAGGACTGGGGAAAAGAGAACCTCCAAAAAGGTGGAAAACCGGTCATGGATTGTATTGTTTCCGAATTGAAAGAGGTCGTGGATCCTTCACTTATCCAATATGTGTCGGAATCCATACATAAGCAAGAGATTAGGGAGTTATATGAATCTTTTTATCAACAAAATGCAACGCACATGGAGACGGATGTAAAAGATGTATGTATAGAATTTAACGATGCGCTAACGACTCGCTATACGACAGGGGAACAAAATGAAGAGGACGAAAAAGACTCCTACATACAATTTGACGATACGTCAAAGACTCGTTTTACGACACGTGGGCAAAAAGAAAAACAAAAAGAAAAACAAAAACAACAACAAAAAGATCTCTACCCAAGTATAGAGAATAATCTACACATAGAGAATCCGTCACTAAGTAATCCAAAAAATGATGATGTGATGGAAATTATGGAGTTTTGGGATGCAAACGGATTTGGTTTTACGAACGTAAATGCAAAAGTACAGTTGTTGTCGTGGTTGAATAATTCAAGTTTTTTACAACCGAAAGAAATGATCTTAAAAGCCATGAAAATAGCGTGTGCCAATAACAAGCGAAAGCTGAATTATATCGTGGGGATTCTGAAAAACTGGGAAAATGAATCTTTACTAACCGTAGAAGAAGTTGAGTCGTATGATGAGAAACAAAAGCAATACAGACCATCAACCGATTCATTTCCTGCTGGAAGAGCGATTCCGAGGGAAATTGAATTCGATTTATCGGCAGGTGAAGATGGATGAGTGTTATGGACAGTAAGTGAATGTTACGGGGTAGTCTATATCTACAAAAAACGGAAATTTAAAATCCTTCAAAAACTCATTATCTAGTAAAATCTAGCTTAACCAAAAGGAGTGGGAAATTTGTATTTTTCAATAAACGCTTATAAATATCTATTAGGTTTCGATAACACATATCGACTTTGTAAAGATGGTATTTGGATAACATTAGAAAAGTTCACATCGTTTGATGATACTAGGGACATGTTGTTTAAATCTTATGAAGATGCTAAGTTTTGGCTTGATTCAACTGGCAGAGTAATAATTAATGGAGTAGAAACAAGTACGATACCGAAAGTAGAAGGAAAATTATTCGATGATGGTTATTCTTTTGAGATAGTTGCACATCGTACAACAAAACCGAAAAATCCAGTTATCACAAGACAACAATTAAAAAATGTATTAATCAACGGTGACGATAACGTTTCCAATTCATTGGTGATTGATTATGAAGGGATGCCTAAACTAATTCAATTAGTAAATAGAACACCAAGCGCAATCGAAGAATATCCAGTTAGATTTGAAACTTTTGCAGCTGGGAATGGATATGTAGGTTCAATAAGCGATTTAAATCACCTAGAGACAACTTACCAAGCATTATTAGAAGCCTGGGCTATGCATATCACGACTGGTCGCTCCTTTTATCGCGATTGTGTAAGTGGGGAAAATACGGAGGAAGAATTAATAGACGAAATTGAAAGTGAGATTAGCAATCTAGCATGAAGTAAAACATGTACTATGGCGATTGAATTATAAAATAGCATTAGATATGCATTTGTTTCACGGTACATTGCTTTTGAAAATTCAAAGTAATTAACACACCATTTATAGAAGTGACAGGAGCTAGTCGCATTTTCAAATTGGAGAATAAAACCTTTGCTAATTTGTATGTTAAATAGGTTGTTAATTTTTTACTCTGAAATGATAGAGACAATATGGAGTGAACTAAATAAAACTAAATGGAAAATTGCGAAAATATGTTAAAATTAAAATATAGAGATGGGAGGCAAAACGGATCAGATTATAGAACAGAGGTGATAGTCTTTGAAAATATTCTTATTAATTGTTTCTTACATTGTGTTAGATGTAATTAGTTCATTGATTTATGTTGGATTATTGTTGCTGCTTTTTATAACAATGAAAAAAGTTTTTAATATGAATGAAGAAAAGTGGAGCGCATTTTTTAAATATAGAAATGGAAAAGGCTTATATTCTATAATGGTTTTTCCGTATTTATTAATGATTTCCATAATGTACCCAGTAACTATGTTTGGGTTTGATTTGATTAACTTTGATTATAGGGTTTTAGGCTATATAGCCGTGATTATGTTACCAACGCTCATTTTATTTTTAAAATTACCAAAGCTTAAAGAAAGTATAGTAATAAATACGAGGGAAGTTATTAAGCAAAACGGGCGCGATTATTAAAAGATAACGCGCCTATTCTATGTTTGGGAAAATAATAGGATATGTTCTATCCACAATTAATTTTCATCTTTCATTTTTCGAAAAACCAACCAATTGACTAGTCCAAAAAGTGCAAGGGGCAAAATAATAACCAGAACAAGAAAAGTTGGATTTTTACCCCCTTGGAACAATTCCTTCGTTTGTGGAATCCTTAATAATAAACCAAAAAAACCTAAACTGACAATATAAACAACGCCTCCATAGAAGTCTCGTTTCTTCTTGAATAAAACATAAACAATTGCCATGATGAGAATAATAAGAATGGCCATCCAATCAAATGGAGAACCTATTTTCACAATGCCTTGTTTTGGTGCACACAAATTAATTAAGATAAATAAGCCTAATGGAATCATGAGTAAGATCCATACAAAGAAAAATTTAATTATTTTTGGAAATTGTTTTTTTATATAAATACTCCAATGTAACAACTTAAAAGCGCCATAAACCAATGCAATGGATAGAATTCCATCCATTAATAGAACAAATACATTTACTTGTAAAGTTGGTGCAATAAAGCCTCCGCATATAGAGAAGAATGAGCTTATTAAAAAAATCAAACCACTTATTTTAAAAATTGATTTCCATGAGGGTTTCTCAAATTGCTTTGTCAGTTGATTGACGATTTCTTTCGGATTTTTACCAAAATATTCTTCTGCTGATTCCCCATGCTTTTGCGCTTCTAAAATATCTTGCAAGATTGTCATTAAATGTTGTTCTGTTTCTAATTCTTCATGAAAAAATCCAAATGTTCGCATATACAGGAGGATGTCTTCATAATACTTTTTATTTTCCGGAGTTAGTTGTTCTCTAAGCTTGTTATTTTGCTCCACTAATTGTTTAGCCGCAATATTTTCCAATTCATTCACTCTCCATCCTTTTCTAAAATCCGATCTACTTTTACAACTAACGAATTCCAATGTTCTTTAAAATCTTTTAATTGTTGTTCTCCTTCAGGAGTAATGAAGAAGTATTTTCGATTCGGTCCATCTGGTGAAGGAAGCTCCGTAATCTTAATAAGTCCTTGTTTTTCTAACTTTTGCATTAAAGGATAAATCGTTCCACCTACGATATTGGTAAACCCATAATTACGCATCATCTGTACAAGTTCATAACCGTATACTTGTTGTTCCTTAATAATGGCAAGCACACATCCTTCGAGGACACCCTTTAATAATTGTGTCTCCTTCATTTACTCACCTCACTAGTTTGTTAAGCATATTAGTTAAAGATATTGTATCATGTAATAACTAGTTTGTAAAACATACTAGTTGGAAATTGGGTTTTTGGAACAAAATAAATATTTCATTTTCAGCTAATGGAAGGTTTATTAATATACCCGCGAGGTCATTGTTTCTAACTTTTTTACATTTTTCATATTAATAATTGGGTACCATAGTGGAAGAAAGAGGAAGCAGATCAGTTCATGACAGCTCCAATTCCCCAATGATTTTCATGAAATCCAAGTAAAGGTCGATAAGATAAAGGATTTGTCGTTCCTTGAGAATCTTTCGGAAAAAATTCTTACAACTAAAGACCATAAGGATATCGAACATTGGATTGATTGGCAATTGGATAAAGAGAGGGAGTAAGAAGTCTAGTTTTGATCAGGCCATTAAAATTACAAAAGTTGCAGCGTTAATGAGCGAAATTAAAGTAGAGGTTCGATTCGACAAAGCCACTTTGAATTATATTCCCAATACCGTGCTTGGTGAAGTAATAGGGGAATATTTAGAAGAAGTGGGCTTTCCACATAAAGATGGTCCATTTATCGAGAATCCTCAAAAGAAATAGGATATGTGAACTATAAAAAAATTAGTCTATAGATGTAATTAATTATTTTTTGATAACCTAGAGGAAAAACCAAAGCAATTAAAATACCAATGATAGTTGATGAAATTGAAAAAACAATAAATTTCCGAAGCGGTATTTCATCCCTTTTATAAGCGAAAATGAAAGCCTTTATCATATAAAACACAGTAATAAATATTATTATAGATGAAAAAATACTTGCTATAATTACTTCCATTTTGTACCTCAATTCATAAAAATACTTTTTCTGAGTTTTGCCATTTAATTAGTTGTTGTGGGTTTGTAATATTGCAACAGGGGAATAACAAGAAGTTTACATTTACTGGCAGGAATAGTTGATAAAGAGAACTACCTATTAAAGAAATAATTGAAACTACTCGGTGATTCTTTATCCGAGCGTTTGCTTAGTTTTGTTGATTAAGGGGATAACACTTTAATCTAGAATCCCGTTCATAAAGATGAGCGGGATTTCTAATGTATTAGATTAAAATAGTATTTATTTCTTCTGGTCCTTCAATAATAATTTCATCAAGCTCATTTACCCAGTTTTTGCTTGGTTCCCTCTAGACTCAATAATTAATTCAAATCTATCTTTAATGGCTCTAACATCTACTTCTTGATGTTTACTACCATTTTTAACATAAAATCCATGTCTTTGGAGTTTTTTTGAGACAATGTCATTTACTTCTGCTGGTGTCATGATGATCGGATCCCTTTTTGTTAACCCTGAATTTGCTGGCATTCAATACACACCCTAAAGTTAATTTGTTTCAAGGTAAATATAACATATTTCCCATTCTCTTTGTGAAAAACATTTTAGCATCAGAGTAACTTAAGTATGATTGTAAAACCCATGGAAATAGCGTGTGCCAATAACAGGAGAAAGCTGGATTTTGTCGCGGGTCGAATCGATTTGCTGAATGAAAATGGTTATTTGTCGCCAGATATATGTAATGCCCTTCATTATGTTCGTAAGGTTGGTAATCAAGCAGCACATGATACTCGGGTATTTCGCTACTCCGAAGCATTACTATCATAGGAATCGGTATATAAAATTGTAAAATGGTATGTTGAAGTTTATTGTCCGATCGATTATGAAGTACCGAATATCAAGATCCTTCTCCAAAAACAGATCAATATTATATTAGTGAAATTGAAGTACGTTTAAAGACTATGGAAAACTTCTCACGGATTCATTTCAAAAACTTGGAAGCGGGCCTGTAACTGAAGAAGTTGTGCCTACAATAGAAGACACGGCGGTGGCAACAGATTTTCCAGGATTCACTACTATTCGAACTATTCGAACTCTTTTTTATAATGGAGACTCACCAGAAGTTCCATATTTTTTACGCGATGCATTTTTACTTCCTCAACGCTTTGATAAATCTGAAACGTTTTTAATTAGATTAGGTGCAGAGCAACAAGCAAGAATTATGAGCGAATTACCCAAAAATTTAGAAGGGCTCCATTTGCATGTGAAACGCTATAATGATAAGAATGATGAGACCTTTTATAAGGAATTAAAGATTTTCATAGAAGAAGAGAAGATCCGAAGAAAATTAATTTTAAAACGTCCTGGTGAACTGTTCTTATTCTATAAAGATAAGTATATTGTCGTTACCGAGGAGTTATCTCGAATCCCTTTATCGGCATCTGAATTTATTGGAATTCCTAGTCTTCTGAGACAATTTAATGAAGATCAAATTGAAACGGTTGTTCAGTTACCGAAAGAACTGGTTATTCTCGCAAAATATGTAAACGTTGGGGTCGGTACGGTAGAAAAGTTGTTTGAGCAATTAAAAGAGAAGAAAAATACTGAAAAAGGTTAATTGTCTCTAAAGCGATAATAAAATAACCATTATAATTGAATGAATAACTAGGAACATATGTTTCTTTTTGGTGATTTATGATATGATAATTGTAGCTACATAAGCAGGGAGGGCGGTGGCAACTGTTTCCCGTTTCTTGCTATGTGACCATGTCACAGCAAGAAAGGAGGTGTTGCCGATGACGATCTTCGAGGCACTGGTTTTGATGATCAGTTTTGCATCTTTGATTGTCTTGATTATGAAAGAAAAGTAACCCTCCCTGACGGCTAAATAGGGTGAGGGTTACTCTTTCACTTTTTAAAATATGCTTATAGTAATTGTAATATACTCGATCGGAAAAAGAAAGTATTAGAATAACTTGTTACTACAAATCTATTTGAAGAATCAACATAAAACGGTTCTGCTTCTGATCTTTACAATTGTTCGATAGTTGTCAATTCATTACCTAAATGTTGTCTTTGGAAACGATGAAAAAATTGTATAAGAACATATGTTTTTGATGTGGGCGGTGTGATATTATTAATTTAGCTACATAAGCAGGGAGGGCGGTGGCACCGTTTTTTCGTTTCTTGTCACGTGACCATGTCACAGCAAGAAAGGAGGTGTTGCCGATGACGATCTTCGAGGCACTGGTCTTAATGATCAGTTTTGCGACTTTGATTGTCATGATTATACGAGAAAAGTAACCCTCCCTGACTGGCTATTGGGCGAAGGGTTACTCCTTACTAATTAGCCACCGATCTACTGCGGAGTAGCTATTGGAACGCTGATGTTACAGCATCGGCGTTCTTTTTAGTTTATTCTAGTATTAAGTATAATATACTGAATTTCAAAATGAAAGTATGAAAATTGTGTATCATCGAGATGGAAATAATTTCGGAATTATAATGCATAACTAACAATAATCTATCATTCAATTCTTCTGTTTTACAATATTTTCCGTTATTTTAAATATATACAAAAAAACGGGATGAAATGATACTTTCATAATTTAAGAGGTGACCCACAAGGTGCTAAAACAAGGCATATACGAAGAAATTATCACGCACAAATTAAAAACAGAACTAGAACAAATTCCTAATCAAACATTCGGGATAGGTAAGGAAAAGTTGGATGTTGAAGAGGCTAGGAAAATGCTTTCAAGCTATATTTCTCATGTAACGAGAAGAGCTTTGAAATTCGTAAGAGATAATGAAAATGATGACAAAGTTGCATTGTTAAATCAGATCAATCTTTGCAATGAAATTATCGCCATTTTAAGTGAGAATCTAGGTGATCAAGAATTCAATGCATTGAAAATTGAAGAAGAGGCAGAAGTATTAACTTCTATTTACTCCCGAATCAATACGACAACAAGTATTCAAAATACTCCTGTGATTCGCCCGGTTACACCAATATCTCAAAGTTCCTTATTTACTGGATCTAATTATGAGCCGAATATGCTTGGCGAATTGAAGAAGGAGATCGTTAGTTCCGATTCTATTGATATGCTTGTTTCTTTTATAAAATGGAGCGGTTTGAGATGTATTATTGAAGAGTTAAAAAATTTTACTGAAAAAGGTGGAAAGCTTCGGGTTATTACCACATCCTATATGGAAGCTACCGATCTTAAAGCGATTCAAGAGCTTAGCAGTCTACCAAACACGAAAGTGAAAATTTCCTATGATGTTGAAAGAACACGGCTTCATGCAAAAGCTTACCTTTTTAAAAGAGAAACTGGTTTTACCACGGCTTATATAGGTTCATCCAACCTGTCAAACCCGGCTTTAACCTCTGGATTGGAATGGAACTTAAAAGTAACCGAGAAAGATTCATTTGATATTATCAAAAAGTTTGAAGCTACTTTCGAGAGCTATTGGAATGATCGTGAGTTTAGAACATTTGATCCTTCTAGTGAAGAAGACCACCAACAGTTAAAAAAAGCGTTGTCAAAATCCAAATCTCAAAATGAAAACCTGATTCATTTTGCCTTTGATATTCAGCCTTATTTTTATCAGAAGGAGATATTAGAGAAACTGCAAGTGGAGCGGGATATTTATGGTAGGATGAAAAACTTATTAGTTGCTGCTACAGGAGTCGGTAAAACGGTTATTTCCGCCTTTGATTACCGTCGTTTTCAAAGGGAACATCGTCAACATGCAAAGCTTCTATTTGTTGCTCATCGTGAAGAGATTTTAAAACAAAGTTTAGATACTTTTCGTGCGATTTTAAAGGATTTTAATTTCGGCGATCTGTTCGTGGGGAATCATGAGCCTAGTTCATTGGATCATTTATTCGTTAGTATCCAAAGCTTTAATAGTAAAAGATTATATGAGCATACAACGAGTGATTTTTATGATTTTATCATTATTGATGAGTTTCATCATGCTGCAGCGGATTCTTATCAAAAATTATTAGATTACTATCAACCAAAAATATTATTAGGGCTTACCGCAACACCGGAACGAATGGATGGTAAAAATATTTTATCGTATTTTGATGAAACGATTGCGGCGGAAATGAGATTAACAGAGGCCATTAATCAAAAACTATTAAGTCCATTTCAATATTTTTGCGTTAGTGATGTTGTTGATTTATCTAAATTAAAGTGGAGCAGAAAGGGATATGAAATTAAAGAATTGGAAAATGTATACACTTCTAATTCGCTAAGAAGCAACAATATCGTAAAAAGTGTATATAAATATGTAACAGATATTGACCAAGTAAAAGGACTTGGATTTTGCGTTTCGATTGAGCATGCGAAGTATATGGCCGATTTTTTTAATGCAGCGGGTATTCCATCTGTTGCATTGTATGGAAATGTCAATCCGAAAATTAGAGAAGAAGCACAAGACAGACTAGTTATCGGAGAAATCAAATTTATATTTGTAGTAGATCTTTACAATGAAGGGATTGATATTCCCGAAATAAATACAATACTATTCCTTCGACCAACCGAAAGCTTAACGGTCTTTTTACAGCAGCTTGGACGGGGGTTGAGGCTTCATGAAGGGAAGGAATGTTTAACCGTATTAGATTTTGTTGGCCAAGCCCATAAAAACTATAATTTCGAGGAAAAATTTAAAGCTCTACTCGGAAAAACAAAACATTCTGTTCAGTATTATGTAGAGAATGGGTTTTTCAATTTGCCTAAAGGCTGTTTTATCCAATTAGAAAAGCAAGCAAGTGATTATATTTTGCGGAATATTAAAAGCAGTGCGAATACAAAAGGAAATCTTATCGCGAAGATGAAGTATTTTGAGGAGGACACCGGTAAACCGCTTACTCTTGCAAATTTTCTTCAGCATTTTCATCTATCATTATATGACTTTTATGGTAAAAATGGTGATCGGAGTTTTAGTAGAATGTTGGTAGAGGCTGGGATTAGCAACGATTTCGATTGTGAAAATGAAAAATTGATTACAAGTCGACTTCCTTCCTTATTCCATATCAATTCGCCTACATTTATTCGTTTTATGCTTTCTTATGTGAAGGAAGGCAAAGTTAGTAATGATAAAGAAAAATTAATGTTATCAATGTTTTATTATACGTTTTATAAGAGGTTTCCTGAAAAAGAAGGGCTATCATCTATTAAGGAGGGAATTCATAAAATAATTTCTTTTCCTGCGTTTAAAACGGAGATTATTGCGATATTCGAATATTTATATCAGTCCATTGAGACGATGGAGATCCAAAATGATTTTTCATTTTCTTGCCCATTACAAGTACATTGTAAGTATACAACTTCACAGATAATGGCTGCATTTGATTATTATAATGAGACGAAATCACCAGCTTCTCGAGAAGGAGTAAAGCATTTCAAGGATAAAAATGTCGATATTTTCTTTATAACATTGAATAAATCAGACAAAGAATTTTCTCCATCAACTCTCTATGATGATTACGCGATAAATGAGCGATTATTTCACTGGCAAACACAAAGTCGAGTGTCGGAAACTAGTGAAACAGCTAAACGATATATCCAGCATCGCAAAAGAAATCATCAAATTGCTTTATTCGTCAGAGAGTATAAGAAAGAAAATGGATATACCTCCCCATTTGTATTTTTAGGAACCGCCGATTATGTGAAACATACAGGCAATAAGCCGGTGAGTTTTATATGGAGATTGAGAGAGGAAATGCCTTCGTATTTGGTACCAAGGGCCAATAAAAATATTTTATAATTGATAGATTATGATAAGAACATAGAAAAGTAACCCTCCCTGTGCGCTAATAGGTGAAGGGTTACTCTTTACGATTTAGCCACCGCACTTCTTGCGGAGTAGCTACCTGAACGCTGATGTTACAGCATCGGCGTTCTTTTAGCTATTCTTATATTAAGCATAATATACTGAATTTTAAAATGAAAGTGATTAAGTTTTTAGTTGCAACAAAAACCGCTAATTCGGCCTATATAATAACAATATTTGGTAATTAACTATGAAATAAGAAGTTAATATGATCAAATTTTTCCAACAATCTATAATTGATTATACCTCAATAGGAATAAAGACCCTTATGCAAACAACCAAAATAAGATTGACTCTATCCTCCCTTAGTTGGATAATATACCCATAAAATCTCATTAACAATAAAAGTGGTGAACGTATGAGTACACTTTCTTATCTAAATAGACATTTAAGTAACAAGCAGGATCAATTAGAACGACTACATACATGCGAACGTGAATTAAAAGAATGTCGGATTGAGTTTAAAGCCAATCAACGATTTTGTTTATCTCCTGAGTTAAGTCCCACAACTTGGCGTGGTAAGCTTGCAAAGGATTTTGAACGGATCCGTCGCGATGGCATTCTTCAAAACTATAAAGATATTAAAAATAATCAAATAGATAAATCTCTAACCGTTTTACATCAAGAAATTCAAACAATAACCCGCGAAATAAATAGTTTTAGAAGAGCTATTCAATCCGAAATCGAAAGACTGAGGGAGGAGGAAAAGGAGAAATGAGTACAGAAATTAAGGTTCAGTATACAGAAATAGCACAAAAACTAGCCAATCTTCAATCCAAAGCCAAATCCCTAAAAACATCATTTCCAACAGATATTGGCGGTAAAAATCATATGGATGTTATTTCAAGGCTTAATGAAATAGGGGCTGACGTTCAAAAAATTTTACATAGCTATCAATCTTTTTTACTAAAAAGTGAAAATGCTACAAAGGAAGCAATTAAAAGTATGAAAGAATTGGACGAACGAGTATCCGGGCAATTTCAGCCGATGAAGTA
>NZ_NAZB01000077.1:0-2483 GCF_003055045.1 Heyndrickxia sporothermodurans | reverse complement strand
AAGCTATCAATCTTTTTTACTAAAAAGTGAAAATGCCACAAAGGAAGCAATTAAAAGTATGAAAGAATTGGACGAACGAGCATCCGGGCAATTTCAGCCGATGAAGTAGAAAGCTGGTGAGAGAATGAAAGTACTTGATGTTCATGGGTTTCGTGCTGATATGGATCAAATTCAAGAACGACTGGAAGCATTGAATGAACAAATTGAACAATTACAGCATGCCATTGACGGAATCATTACGCTGGAAGATTCGTTAAAAGGGAACAGCGGCGAGGCCATCCGCTCCTACTATCAGGAAATTCATCAAACATTTCTACTCTTTTTTCAATCCTTTCTCGCAAATTATGATACGATGATAGAAAATATGAAACATTCCTTGCATGGACTGGAACCGCATGAAAATGGGTTTATAAATGAAGTATTTTTAGATTACAATTTAGAATATGGCCTAAAAAAGGTTGAAAGTGTAACACGTTCACTAACGGACGAAGGCAATCGCATCATGCAGAAAGTCAGTGATATTGTCCACTTGCCGAAATTACAAGATGACGGAACAATGCATCAAATCAAGCGAGCAAAAGAAAAGGTGAAGACGACCCTTCATCAGCTGCATTCTTTTGACAAACAAGCAACACGATCACTGGATTCTGTTCGTAAAGACATTATAACGATGTCCCGATTTATCGAACAAATGGATTCGAATCTTAAGGGAAACAAGCAAATCATCACCAACTTTACACCTAAGAAATTAATGGATGACGAAGCGTATCGGAGTTTACTAGGAGAATTCGTCCAAAAAGGAAACTTGACTCCCATCCAAACGATTAAAAGGGAACCTTACGGAAATTACAAAAGCATCAAATACCAAGTATATCCAGATGGACTTATCGTTATGGAATATCAGAAAATCGGGAAAGACTCAACTGTTTATTATGAGGTAGTCACCGATATTCCCAAGGAAGTGGAAGACGGCGCAACGGTAGGAATTATCGAGCCAACCATTGATAAAATCCTGAAAGGAATATATGTAGGGTCAGGCAAAGCAGTAGGAGATACCATTGAGGGCTGGAAAGGCCTTTATAAATTGGCTGAAAAGTACTTAGGCCCAACCCCGAGCCCTGACTTACTATTGAAAGCTGGATTAATTGGATCCGAACTTTACCTTGATGCAAAAGCTGTTTTCGGTAGAGCTGTTGATACAGGCAAATACATGGTGAAGGCTATAAAAGATGGATTTGTTCGGGATGTCATCGAAGGAGATGCAGAAAGTAGAAGTAAATATTTTACTTATCTTTTTACGACTTTAGGAATCGGTGTTTTAAGTGATAAAGGGATCAGCAAAATTGGTAAAATAGGTACAAAAGTTGGCGGATTTGGCGGGATAACAACAAAAGTTGAGGGACTGAGCCCATCTTTGGCAACTGTAAATGCTGGACCTATTCCTTATAATGTGTTGAATCGATTGGAGGATCAGATTCAGCTGGCGGCGAGGAAAGCGTTCGGGAATGGTACTAAGGGTACCGGTAAAGTTGCGGGGCTTAAATCCAGAAAATTATCTTCTGAACAAATTGAATTAGATTGGCTAGCTGATAAGTATACTGCTGTAGAAGTAAAAGGAACAGTTAAAGTTGGTGGAAAGGAAGTAGATGTATCCAGAAGAGTGTACCAAATTAAGATTGATAAAAATTATGTACCTAATAATCCGAAGGCACTAGGAAAGTCAAATGGAGAATTAATGAAAAAAGGGAAATCTCCATATATTGTAAAGGATGGGGTGGAAAGTAAAGTTGAATTACACCATTTAATTCAAAAAGAACCTGGTGGAATGGTTGAAATTGCGGAGTTAACTCATGATAAATACGATTTGGCGCTACATGGTTTGGTTGAAAATGGAAAAAGTTTTAGAAATAATCCAGAACTTGAAAAAATGTATAATAACTTTAGAAGTAACTATTGGAAAATGCGAGCTAGTGAATAATAGGAGTGAGTTTAATTTATGGATGAAAGAATTATTAAGATGATCGAAAATTATGGTGAAGAAGATGATTTTTTTGGAGAAGTATCAGATGAATATATTAATAAGGCTGAAGAAAAACTTAGAGTTAAATTTCCTCAAAGTTATCGTAACTTTATAAAAAAATATGGTTCGGGAGGAATATGTGGAGTTGAGCTTGAAGGTGTTCAGGGGAATTTAGGAGCATCTGTAGTTGATGCAACAGAGAGATGGAGAAAATTAGGATTGGGTATGAATTTAATTGTTTTAGAGGATTCGGGAGAATTTGCTAGATGTATGTATTGTGCAGATATGAATGATGACAGAGTATTTAGTTGGGAAAGGGGGGGGACAGATTTACACCCAAGATATAATACATTTGATGACTATGTAATAGACATATTTCAAGAAGGAATTGATAACTGGTAAAAAACAATGAGGTTAATCTAGGGGATACTTATGAATCAATTACTCTATAGCCCCTAAATGA
>NZ_NAZB01000076.1:0-2050 GCF_003055045.1 Heyndrickxia sporothermodurans | reverse complement strand
ATGAAAATGGGTTTATAAATGAAGTATTTTTAGATTACAATTTAGAATATGGCCTAAAAAAGGTTGAAAGTGTAACAAGTTCACTAACGGACGAAGGCAATCGCATCATCCAAAAAGTCAGTGATATTGTACACTTGCCAAAATTACAAGATGACGAAACAATGCATCAAATCAAGCGAGCAAAAGAAAAGGTGAAGACGACTCTTCATCAGCTGCATTCCTTTGACCAACAAGCAACACGATCACTGGATTCTGTTCGTAAAGATATTCAAACGATGTCCCGATTTATCGAACAAATGGATTCGAATCTTAAGGGAAACAAGCAAATCATCACCAACTTTACACCTCAGAAATTAATGAGGGAAGAAGCCTATCGGAGTCTACTAGGTGAATTTGTACAAAAAGGAAACATGACTCCCATTCAAACGATTAAAAGGGAAGCTTACGGAAACTACAAAAGTATTAAATACCTGGTCTATCCAGACGGGCTTATCGTTATGGAATACCAGAAGATTGGAAAGGACTCAAATATTTATTATGAAGTCGTCACAGATATCCCTAAGGAAGTCCAAGATGGTGCAAAGGTAGGAATTATCGAACCAACCATTGATAACATTTTGAAAGGAATATATGTAGGTTCTGGGGAAGCTGTAGGAGATACCATTGAGGGCTGGAAAGGCCTTTACAAATTGGCTGAAAAATATCTGGGTCCCACCTCAAGTCCTGACTTACTATTGAAAACTGGATTAATCGGAACCGAACTTTACCTTGATTCAAAAGCTGTTTTCGGAAGAGTTGTTGATACGGGTAAATATATGGTGAAAGCTGTGAAAGATGGATTTGTTTGGGATGTCATCAACGGAGATGCGGAAAGTAGGAGTAAATATTTTACTTACCTCTTTACGACTTTAGGAATTGGTGTTTTAGGTGATAAAGGGATCAGCAAAATTGGCAATCTAGGTACGAAAGTTGGTAAATTTGGTGAGATAACTGCCAAGGTTGAGGGACTGAGTCCATCTTTAGGAACTGTTACCGCTGGCCCCATTCCTTATAATGTGATGAATCGTCTGGAGGATCAGATTCAGCTGGCGGCTAGGAAGGCGTTCGGGGATGGTACTAAGGGTATAGATAAAACTAGACCATCATGGAGACAATCTGAAATTGATGTAGGAAAAGAATATCCTGGATATCGTGACCAAGTATCATTCAAGGATAGGAATGAAGTAAGTCATGGCACTAAAAATAGTTCAAGACCAGATTTTTATATTAACGGTCATAGCATAGAAGTTAAAAATTATAAAGTGACTACGTCTTCTGGTAGAAGTAACTTAATAAGAAACGTGTCAAAACAAATTAATAAACGGATAAGTGATTTACCTTATAAAACTAAGCAGTCTGTTATTATTGATGTTAGAGGTCAAAATGTCACAAGGGATGTTTTAAGGGACATTAAACAAAAAATAAATGGAAGAACAAACGGAGTAGCAGAAATAATTTTTAAGATGGATTAGAGGTGAAATTTAGATGACAGTAGGAATATTAGTAGATTGTTTTTATTACGAATTAGGTCATAGCGATTTTGTACATTCATTCTTTTCAACAATCTCATACCATTTAGAAAAAGAAGGATGGGGGACAAAATACCCTTTAATTATGAATGAGTTATATAATGACAAACTAAATTCGGATGATGTTTCTGTGGCAAAAGCTAATTTAATTGAAATTGAACAGGAATTATCAAAACACTCGCCAGAACATGTTATATGGGATATTGATGATTTATCACAAAAACCTCCGTGGGGGGATAAAATAAGTTCCAAAGTAACTAACCTTGCGAATTATTTTGCAACAACTGATGGGAAAACATTCTTTGAAGTGATATACACAGCGATGGATGTGGCAGAAGAAGATAAATGTGATTTGAAAATTCATAAACTATAACTTTTTTAAAACCATGGGACGCTATCCCATGGTTTTTTACGATACGGAGTGCCGAATACACTACTCTTTATTCAGATAGTAAAGATAATGTTTTTGTCAATAATAAATT
>NZ_NAZB01000075.1:0-3159 GCF_003055045.1 Heyndrickxia sporothermodurans | reverse complement strand
ATCAAGTTCGAGATGGAAGGAAGTATAGGTTAATCCTATATAAATGCAGTAGTATCAATGGTTTGAAGGATATTATAACAGCAAAGAAAATCAGTTGTGCCGATTTCGTGCCGATTCAGATTTTCTTTGCTGTGTAGGAGGCGAACTTTTTGAGTTCGTCTTCTTCTATTTTTTCGGTAATATCCAAATAAGTATCGGCAGTTGTTTTTATTGTTTTATGACCTAGACGTTTGGAAACGAATTTTATACTAGCTCCTGATTCCAATAATAGAACAGCATGTGTATGTCTAAATCCGTGAGTTCCTTTGTAGTCCACACCTGCTTTTTTACAATAATCGCGGATCGAATCTCGAACTATTGAAGGTGTTAAATAATTTCCGTTGTAATTTTGAAAGATGATACCATCTTCGTTTTTGCGAAAGCTAGCATCGCCTAGGATCAATTCATTTTGTTTTACTTTGAACTTTTTTAAAGCTTTTAACAATTCGTCATGGCCATTAACCTGTAATTCGTTTAAACTAATTGTTCGGTAAGATGACGAGTTTTTTAAAGTCGTTAGCTTCAAGTTATTATTGTCATCTCTACTTGTTTGTCTCTCAACTCTTAATTTATCTTCTCTTAGATCATCCCAACGCAATGCCAATGCTTCACTGATTCGCAAACCTGTCTGACTTAAAAAATACATAAGCATATAATAAAGTTGATACTCTTTAAATCTTTGATGCTTGTAAGATTTCATAAAGTTGAGAAGTTGGGTAAGTTCATCCAGATTGTAGTATTTTACTTTTTCTTTATTTATTTCTACACTGTCTTGGATTGGAACTTTTAATTTGTCAGCTGGGTTTTTCTCTAAAACTTCTAACTCGTAAACCGCATAATGAAAAATACTTTTTAAAACAGAAAGATACTTCAATCTGGATCCATATGAATATTCGTCTTCTCCAAACTTTTCAATCCACTTTTTTATTTCTGATCTTCGTATCCTTATAATTCTTTTGTTTCCGAAATAAGGGAGGATGTGCAAACGAACAACAACTTCTATTTGTTTAAATGTGGTCTCTTTCACATTAGATTTCTTTTGCTCTAACCATTCCTTTGAAACTTCTTCAAATAGCATGTTTCTATCATTTAGGACTTGTCCATAATATATACGCTCTTCAACTTTGGCAGCTTCTATTTGGGCTTCTTTCTTTGTTCGGAAAGTACCAATACTAAATTCTTCCCCGTCTTTAGATACTCTCGCTTGCCAATTTCCACTTTTTAATTGTCTAAACGTTGCCACTTTTATTTCTCCTTTCTCACAAATTATTTAAAATTAATTTTTCAGGAATCCCATATAATTCAACTGCATCTTTCAAATTCAGATGATCGTTATAAAACTGTTCAGAAAATAGCAATCGCACTGCGAATAAATTAGCTTCCAATTCTATTCTGTCAGTAGAAAATAAAGTGTTTTTCTTTAGAAAGGGAGTATTGGCATTAGGGTGGAATATAGCATGTCCTAATTCATGAGCGCAGATAAACATTCTTTGGTGTTCGGTAGTGTTTTCATTGATGTGGATGATCTTAATTCTGCAAAATTGATTAAAATAACCTAACGTCTTCCCCAAATTTTCATATACAATATGTATTCCTAAGAACTTAGCCAATTTAAAAGGGCAGTTCGTTTCATACTTCTTATAAAGTTGATCTATAGTTGATAAAATTGACCCCATCCGTTAGTACCTCTCTTTATTTACGATATTTTTTTGGAGTGAATTTTTGTTTTGCTAATCTTTTTGCTAAGCGCAAGGAATTTTCCAATGATGCTTTTAATAATTCCCTGTCCTCCTCATCCATATCTTCTAATGTTTCTCCATCGAATGCAGCATAACTACTATCACCAGATAAACCATCAATCATTTTTTGAAGTTCAGTTTGTATGTCTTTTTCATCTTTAGCATTTAATTCAGGTAAGTAAGGAGCAGCGCTTTCACGTACTACATCCCCATTAGCCATTTTCTCTAATTCTTCGGTTGTAATTCCTAATCCCTTACAAACTTTTATGACATTATCTACAGAAGCATTTCCAACACCTCTTTGTAACATGGATCTCAAAGTAGTTGGAGGTAATCCGATTTGTTCAGCAAATGCTTTTTTACTCAAACCTGTTTTATCTATTAACTGCTCAATTACTTCTGTTCTTTTATCCACTTTTTCTTTTCTCCTTTTATTACCATTATATACGATATTTCGTTTATAAATTAATAATATACTATGAAATTGAGTCTGTAAACATAAAAATAAACGAAATGTCGTTTTTTATTTATGATTTATTGTTGACAGTGAACGAAATTGCGTTTATATTTGTAAATAACAACAGAACGCAATTGCGTTCGTGAATAGGAGGTGTGAGCATTAATGCATAGAAATTTGCGTGCAGAAATGGCAAGAGAAGGCATCACGATGGTTGACATTGCGGACTATTTAAAAGTTCGGTACGCAACGATCAATGACAAGGTAAATGGGAAATATGATTTTTCTTATACCGAAGCTTTGAAAATTAAAAGACACTTTTTCCCGAATCTTAATATTGAATATCTTTTCGAAAATGATGAACAAAGCATAAAAAAAAAGGAGAGTAGGATTTCATGATCTCGATTCAGCTGGATGAAAGAGAAATCGAGAAACGGTTTAACGAAGAGTTAAAAAAACGTCTGGAACAAATTGAACACAGGCGCACTTTATGGGATATGAAAGAACTCTGCCGTCAAACTTGTATGAGTGAAAATACAATCAAAGAAAAATTCTTTTATGATGAACGATTCCCAAAAAGGAAAGTAGGAGGGAAATGGTATTTTCCGGCTGTAGCCGCAGAAGAATTTTTACTTTCATGGATAAGTGAACAACAAAATTGAAAGGTGATGACCAAATGGACTTTTTTCCACTGTATCTAATAACATTGTTCATCGTGTTTTTCGCCATCATGATTTACGGAGTGATTAAGGATAAGGGGTGAGGAAAATCGTGAAGTGGTTCGAGTTGCTAATAAGCGCAGTATTAATTCTAAGCCTTCTTATTTTATTCACGGTGCTATTAGCCATTGTATTGGACGATGTGAAGAAACCTACTCCTAAAAACAATTACATGCAGCATGTCGACACGTTGCAAGGAGAGGAT
>NZ_NAZB01000074.1:0-2995 GCF_003055045.1 Heyndrickxia sporothermodurans | reverse complement strand
TATTTCGTGCTTTTTCATATCGGATTTTAATTCAATGACGTGTTCTCTTCGCCAATCCAATGGACAATTGAAGTGAAAATATACTTCATTGGATAGCAATGTGTGTTCTATAAGAGCATTCCGTTTCACTTCTTTTGTAGACCCAATAAATTCGCGTCCATCTTTATTCAAGTAAAGTACCTTTTCTTTATTGAAAAATGTTGTGTGAATGAATGGTTCAAGTTGCTTAACAATCCTACAAGCATTGCGATAACTTTTTAAATCATGCTTTCGTCTTAATTGTTTGATTGTCACCATGCCAAGTTGGTCCATTGTCATTAACAGACTTTCTATCCTGGCCTGAGTTGATAACAGCATCTTGCTCTTCCTCCAATCTCTTGAACATATACTTATCATCAATGTATGGGACCTGTATAGTTCGGTTTTTTTCAATCTTATATATCGCTCTACCAGGAATAGATGGAAGGTCCTCTGCTCCAATATCATCAAGAATCACTCGACTAGCAATTTGTGCTGCAGCTATAAACGATAATCGGGCCACAATATTCATTTTTACCTGCATAGGGACCGCCTCTTTAGTCGGATATTGGGTACAAAAGATAAGTCTATATCCTAATGCTCCACCAATACGAGCAATTTCTGATAGAGCTGACTGACAATATTTCGCATATTTTTTAGCTTCACCTGTAACAATATCTGGGGACAGTTCTGCTCCTTCGTCCACAATTATAAATGTTCGTTTTCTAATAGGAGTGTCAACAATATTGGTGTATTGCTTTGATTTCATAAACTTTTGACGCTGTTTCAAATCCTCGAGTATTGTGGAAAGCAATTCTGTGGATTCGTACAAATCACTGGCTACGTCCTCTACTTGTGGAATGCCAAGATAATGACCAAATTCCATGCCGCCTTTTAGATCAAGAATATAAAAATCTACATTTTTCATTTGATTCATAAGCAGAGAATAAAACATTTCTTTAATTAAAACGGTTTTACCAAAACGTGTTACTCCTCCAACAAGCATATGAGGATATTTATCAAAGTCATGATAAAGGATTCCTTCATGATTCTTTCCTATCGGTACTTCCCATTTATTTTGTGTAAGGAGATCATCTGTAAATGACCATTTTTCAGGCAACTGACTTTTATATACTTTGATTTTCAACAGTCCATCATATTCAAACTCAATGTCCTTATTTAAGCCATCCACAATAGCTGTTTTTATGCTTTCAAATGCTTCCGAAGGTATTCCTAAGGGTAAGGTGTATAAATAGGTAGTATACTGCTCATTCTCATATTTCTTGTGCAACTTTGGATATAAAAATGTATCATCCTTTTTAATTCCCACTCTTCTATTTTCAAATATTGTTTGGATTTTCTTTTCATCACTCATTGCTTTCTTTGGTATGAGTGCAGCTCCAGTAATAATTGCAGGAAGTGCTAACCATTCTAACATTTAAACCACCCCACCATAATTTTTCAATAATTTTATTTTCGATTTCTTTATAACTATCAACCTCACAAGCATCGAATTTATACAAGTGATCCAAGATGGATTCATATTCCTCTTTGTTCTTACACTCATCAAAGAGATTGTTCAAATGGCTTGATGAAAATAAAAAGGGTTCGTTTAATTCTTCAAAATGATTTCTTCTTAATCTGTCTTTATTCCATTTGCTATCAGCTACGTTTTGAAACATTGTCCTTAACACACCATTCACAGACATGTTCATTCCCCTTCTCATTGAAGTCTTCATTGAATAATTCACTCGATGTATTGTTCATTGAAGTATGCACAGTTAGATTATTAAAAGTTTAAGGCTAATATCATGTTGTTCATTGTAAGTCCGACATATATACATATACCTAAATAAATAGTTTGCTAACTTCTTTCATCAAGTAGAAAATTCCTCCGTACTTTATTACCTCCATCACAATAGTAAGAACCGAATCATTAATTGCAATCCCTGATTTATCAAGTAATGCTACACCTACTAAACTTCCACCGACAGCACCTACAGACACTATTCCAAAAGTAAAAGGGTCCATATACTATCACTCTCCCTTCTTTGTATAGTTCATTGTATGGTCACTAGCCTAGAAACTTGCCTGTCTTTCAAAATTAAATTTCGATTTTTTTTAACTTATATTTTGAAAGGATTTTACAAGAATTTGAAGAATACAGTTATAGAGGTGTTGGACATGAAAGTTAATATTGAAACATATATTAAAAATAGTGGATTGAGAAAAGGTTATATAGCTGATAAACTCAAAATATCATCAACTCAGTTGTCCAATGTAATTGCTGGTCGTTCATTTCTTCGTACTAAAAAATTGTTTAAATTAGCTAAATTGATAAATGCGAAGGTTGACGATCTATACGAATGGTCTGATGAGGAACTTGAAGAATAGTATTAAGGGGGGTGACAACATGATTCGAGCAGCAGAGTTTACTTTATCATTAATTGCTGTAATATTTCTTACGATAGCTTGGATTATCGGTGGTATTATTACGTTTTTTCTAGGACAAACACCTGTTACAGATCAGGTAAGTGGTTTTTGGTTTTTTTATTTCTTTATTTATTCTCTTTTGTCTATTCCATTATTAGTTTTACTATGGGTTTCTACATTTAAAATAAAAGAAGATAATCAAAAGTGGGGAATTTTCACTCTTGTAATGGGGGTCATTTATACTTTTTCAGTATATTTCATACCAGGTGTCCTATTGTTTATTTCAGGAATATTAATGGTTACAAGAAATCAAAATAAAAGTCCATCTATATAAAAAAATAACCGTCCTTATGGGCGGTTTTAGTCTATGGAGGGATATTTGTGAATACTATCGATTACTTAAATTTAAAGCAAGATTGCGGATTAACCCCCGAATTTTGGACAGTATTTCTCTTAATCTCACTTTATCTTAAAACTACATTCTTTTTCGTTTCCTTTTGTCCTTTTGAGATCATAGCCATTGCTTCCATTCCTTCAAGGGTAA
>NZ_NAZB01000073.1:0-7141 GCF_003055045.1 Heyndrickxia sporothermodurans | reverse complement strand
ACAGTCTCCCGACTTTGAAATTTTATTATTCGCTTACTCAATCAATGGCGAACCTACCAAGATCGTAGATTTAGCACAAGGTGAGCGATTGCCGGGAGAAATCATTATAGCAATGGCTGATGCACAGATTACAAAGCACGCTTACAATGCAGCTTTTGAATGGTATTGCTTAAGTAAGTATCTTGGTTGGGATCCGTTATCTTGGCTATCACATTGGCGATGCACGATGTTCCACGGCTTGTATTGTGGGTACACAGCAGGATTAGGACCAACAGCAAAAGCACTGGGTTTGCCGCAAGAAAAGCAAAAAATGACGGTAGGTAACTCTCTCATTAAATTGTTTTGTACGCCAACCAAACCAACAAAGAAAAATGGCAACCGCACCCGAACACTCCCTCATCATGAACCGGAAAAGTGGGAACTGTTTAAAGAATACAATATTCAAGACGTTGAAGTAGAAAAAGAGATTGAAAATAAGTTATCTAAGTTTCCTGTGCCTTTACAAGAACAAAAAATGTGGGAATTGGATCAACGGATTAATGCTTATGGTGTAGCAGTGGATCGTCAGCTAATCGATGGGGCTCTTTACATAAATGATGTGACAACAGCAACGCTGACGGAAGAAGCTAAACAAATTACAGGATTAAATAATCCTAACAGTGCCGCCCAATTAACCAAATGGTTATTAGAAAAGGGTGTGGAAGTGGATAACCTGCAAAAAGAGACTGTCTCCAATCTTGTAAAGTCAACCGAAGGCGAGGTTAAGAGAGCGCTAGAAATACGGCAGGAACTCTCAAAAACAAGCGTCAAAAAGTACGAGGCGATGGTAAGCGCTGTTTGCGATGATGGCAGGGTAAGAGGTCTTTTACAGTTTTACGGTGCGAATCGTACCGGACGATGGGCGGGGCGATTAGTCCAGGTACAAAACCTCCCTCGAAATTATCTTGAAACACTTGGCCATGCGCGTGAATTAGTAAGAGAAAAGAAAGTGGATGCCTTGAAGCTGATTTACGGAAATGTGCCGGACACCCTTTCCCAATTGATCAGAACGGCTTTCGTTCCAAGTGAAGGGAATCTACTAGTTATATCCGACTTTTCAGCGATTGAAGCAAGGGTGATTGCTTGGCTTGCAGGAGAACAATGGCGGTTAGATGTTTTCAACACTCATGGAAAAATATATGAAGCATCTGCATCCCAAATGTTTGGTGTTCCGATCGAATTAATCAAGAAAGGCAATCCCGAATATGAATTGCGTCAAAAAGGAAAAGTCGCTGAATTGGCTTTAGGTTATCAAGGTGGATCCGGAGCGTTGATCTCTATGGGTGCCTTGAATATGGGATTAACGGAAGAAGAATTACCCGACATTGTAAGACGTTGGCGATCATCAAATAAACGAATACAAGACTTATGGTATTCGCTTGAAAACGCTGCCTTGTCTGTTATGAGAACCGGGCAACCTGCGGGAGTAAGAGGGTTAATCATTGCGCGTGAAAGTGACATTCAAAATGGGTTAGATTTTCTTACTATTACCCTTCCAAGTGGTAGAAAGTTGTTTTATGTAAAACCTTTCTTATCCGAGAACGATTTCGGCAAAGAAGCGATTTATTATTACGGCTTAAACCAAACAACGAAGAAGTGGGAACAGACGAGCACTTACGGCGGGAAATTGGTCGAGAATGTGGTACAAGCCATCGCAAGAGATTGTTTGGCTGTCACGCTTGACCGGTTAGAAAGGGCAGGATATCAAACTGTCATGCATATCCACGATGAAGCCGTGCTGGACGTACCGAAAGAAAAAGCGGATTTAGAAAAAGTTGAAAAGATCATGAGTCAAGAAATCAGCTGGGCGCCTGGACTTCCACTAAACGCAGCTGGTTTTGTTTCTGAATATTACAAAAAAGATTGATTGTTACTAGAATTTATGCAAAAGGAGGACAAGATATGCCTATCTCTTACGAAGTTTTCATGAGACATGCTGAAAAAGTGACCAAGAACGCAACTAAAATCAATCCGACACGTCCGGTGTTAGCAGGTGTTTTTCATCATGAGGACGGTTCGTTGGTTGTCACTGATTCGCACAGATTATATAAAGCGTTTGGTACACATCATGATAAAGACTTAGGGTCCGTTATTACTCCTAAAGGAAAAAAGATTGAAGGAAATTATCCTCCAGTAGATAGACTTATGCCATACAACGATCCGCAACAAGAAATCGTTTTTGAAGTGGGTGAACTATTACAAGCTGCAGATATTCTTTATCACACAGGAATGGTTGCTAAGGAGAGAGAGTGGATATCGATTTTAGAGATAAGACCGTTGCTTTTACCTTTGCTGGAGTCATGATGGGTTCCTACACTTTATCTAAATCATTTAAGGAGCCTTTTTCCCTTAATGCTCTATATCTCTTGGAAACTATGAAACTGTTTAAGGCAGCAAAATGTGAAACGGTTAAAGTGAATTTTTACGGTAGACATCAGCCTTTATTGATCGAAGATGAAACAGGTGACTTAAAAACTCTTATTCTACCGATCAAAAGGCATTAAAGGGAGGTTTGTCAAGTGATTACTGTTGTTAGTGGAGATTTAGAAAAAGCTAAAGCGGAAATGAAACAAAAAGCCCAGGGCTATAAAAATGCGGAAAAGGCATTAAGAAAGCTGCACAAGAAGGATAAGCTTATTCCCGCCCATGTTCAAACCAAGCTTGATAATCTTGTACGTTTGCAAAAAATATATTCTGCATCATGGGTTGTTCCAGTAAAGGTTGGCGGAATTATTATCAACTATAAAGTCCTTCAAGCCTATTTGAAAAAGTTGAAAAAATTTAATCTGAAAATTGCTGTTAGTGACGATCGTCTGACTCTAACATACAAACAAGACCAAAAAGGATATATCGAGCTGTACGATATGTCAAAGTATTTTCACGATTTTAAGCACATTCCAAGTGCGGTAATTGATGATGGCTCGAAAGCGTAAACGTCAGCCAAAGTGGACACTGTTGTTTCGTGTAGAAGGTGAACAAAAGGTTTACCTGTACGAGCCTTTAAAGAAATACGAATTAAAAGCACGTATTCGAAACGGATGGAAACCTATTAATTAAAGGAGTTGATAGCCATGAGAAACTACAACTCTGTACAACCAACAACGGAAATGAAAAGAAATTTTGTTCTTGAACGGTTGCTAGAAGCAGGCGTAACAAAAAGCCAACTTGGGCAAGACCTTCACGAATTAGATTATGAGGAATTGAAGTATGAGTTAGTTCTACAGTCTTTTCGTGAAATCGATGTCCAATCGGATAAAAATAAATGGTTTTAGAAGGAGAGAGTCACTTGTCATACGGTCCATTTATTCCACGCAACATCAATTATGAAAATGAACCGAAAGAAGATGTTATTAACCGTCCATCTCATTATCATCGGAACGGAATCGATGTCATAGCCTTTGCAGAATTGCAGTTTAGTAAGGTTGAGTTAAAAGGCTTCTATCGGATAAATTGTCTTAAATATTTAACGCGGTTCGATAAGAAAAACGGAGTCGAGGATTTGAAAAAGGGTTTGTTTTATTTAAATAAATTAATAGATTTGGAGGACGCACAAAAGGAGTGATCAGTTTGGGCAATGTACCGTTATTAAATGAAAATCATATAGAACCGTATCTGGAACTAAAGAAGCAACGAAAGACGGATAAGGAAATCGTAGAGAAACATTTCTTTTGCAATAACTCTACGCTAACACGCTTCAAAAAACGTTTCGGGATAAAGGTGCAAAAAGTACGACGAAGGAAACAGGAGGAAAGATTATGATTAATAAATTATGTGAGGAAGCTTTTGCTACGGCAATCTCAAAAGGATGGCATGATGAACCAAGAGAAACAGGAACTTTCTTAGCGTTAATCCATAGTGAAGTTAGTGAAGCACTTGAGGCAGATCGGAAAGGTGACGAAGAAAATTTTGCAGAAGAGTTAGCAGATGTTTGCATTCGTATTTTTGATCTATGCGGGGCTAAGGATATTGACCTTGAGAAAGCTATCTTAATGAAAATGGAAAGAAATAAACACAGATCATATAAGCACGGAGGAAAGGCGTATTAACAGAAAGGAAAATAACCAGAACTTAGGTGATCAATATGCAATTCGACAGACAAATTATTATATCAGCTGCTGGGAGTCGTAAGGCTACCCAGTGGCCTCCTCAAACTTTATATTGGTCCGACATGGTGGAAAGACTTCGTACAGCTGCAAGAGGAACGGAAACACTTGCGGAATATCTCAAACTACCAAAATCCCAACAAGACGAACTAAAGGACGTTGGCGGATTTGTGGGGGGTACACTAGCAGGGAATCGGCGTAAGGCATCCAATGTAACCGGTAGAGATATTATCACGCTTGACCTGGACAATATCCCTGCCGGTGGCACAGCTGACGTACTTAAAAGACTCGAGGGATTAGGGTGCGCTTATGTTACCTACTCTACCCGAAAGCATGAGGAAAACAAGCCTCGTTTACGTGTATTAGTTCCTTTAAGTCGCACGGCTACAGCTGATGAATACGAGCCTTTAGCACGTAAGCTGGCATCTTTCATTGGAATGTCTCTTGCGGATCCTACCACGTTCGAAGCTTCGCGCTTAATGTATTGGCCATCTTGTTGTTCTGACAGCCAGTACGTTTTTAACTACGGAGATAAACCTTTCTTAGACACAGACGGTTTACTCGCTACTTATGGAGATTGGCGCAACATACAAGAGTGGCCAGAAGTACCTGGAGCGAATCAAACGCATGTACGATTGGCAGCAAAGCAAGGGAATCCTCTTGAAAAGCGCGGAGTCGTGGGCGCGTTCTGCCGGCAATACGATATTCATTCTGCCATAGAAACCTTTTTACCGGGCGTCTACACTCCAACTGATGATGGATCCGGAAGATATACCTTTGTAGGAGGCTCTACGGTTGGCGGTGCGGTTATCTATGAAGATGGGCTTTTTCTTTATTCCCACCATGCTACGGATCCGTGTAGTGGTCGTCTTGTTAATGCCTTTGACTTGGTCCGTTTGCATAAGTTTGGAGAATTAGACGATGAAGCAAAGCCCGATACACCTGTCAATAAGTTACCTTCTTTCGTCCAAATGAGCGCTTTTGCGTTAAATGATACAGGAGTAGGGGCAGCGTTAAACCAAGAACGGTATGAGCAGGCGATGCAAGACTTCGGTTCTCCAGTGGGACAATCGGGATCCCCAGCAACCGAACAGGATTTCAATTGGATTCAAAAGTTAAAGATTAGTCCAACAACCGGGCAACCGTTGAAATCTATAGAAAATGCACAGATTGCGCTTGAAGGCGATCCTAATTTAAGAGGGCGCATTCGTATGGATTCCTTTGCGGATGCCGTTATTGGCATCGCACCGTTTCCCTGGGCACCGAGAGATCAAGAAGAAGGACCTTTTTTGTGGACGGAATCGGATGATGCAGGTCTTAGGAGTTATCTTGAAAAGATATTAGGTTTCCGTGTTCGTGACCTTATTAATGATGCTTTGGTTTTGTGCGCAGCCAAGAACCGGTTCAACCCTGTTGTTGACTATCTTAATAGTTTGCATTGGGACGGAGTAAAGCGCCTAGAAACCCTTTTTATTGATTATCTTGGGGCAGCTGACACACCCTATACAAGGGCTGTTACCCGTAAATCGTTTATCGCTGCCGTTGCAAGAGCAATGAGTCCGGGATGCAAACATGATACTATGCCCGTTTTAACCGGCGCACAAGGAATGGGGAAAACCACGTTAATTCAAAAGATGGGAAAATCTTGGTTTACCAATAGCATTGAATCCTTTGAGGGTAAAGAGGCAGCTGAACTTTTACAAGGTGTGTGGCTTGTGGAAATAGGCGAAATGAGCGCTTATAACAAGAGTGATGTAAATACTATTAAAGGATTTTTAAGCCGTACAGAAGACCAATATCGGGCTGCCTATGCACGGAAAACAGAAAAGCATCCTAGACGGTGTGTGTTCTTTGGTACATCAAACAGGAGTGATTATTTAAAGGATCCAACAGGTGGTCGGCGTTTTCTTCCGATCGATGTTGGAGTACAGCAACCGACAAAAAGCGTGTTTCACCATTTAGATTCAGAAGTGGATCAGTTATGGGCGGAGGCAGTGATGCATTGGCGGTTGGGCGAGAGCACGTTTTTAACTGGGGAACTTGCAGAAGAGGCGAAACGGCAGCAGGAAAGCCATTCGGAGCAAGATCCACGAGAGAGTCTTATTCGAGAATTTATCGAAAGAAAAGTGCCGTTAGATTGGCAGAAGAAAGACATTGGCGCGAGGAAAATGTATTGGTCCGGTGAGTTTGGAAAGGTAGACACGCCTACCGAACCAAGAGACCGAGTATGTGCAGCAGAGATATGGGTCGAGTGTTTAGGCGGAGAAATCCGTTTTATGAAACGAGCGGATACGATTGCCATCAATGACATATTGGAGCAAATCGAGGGATGGAAAAAACAAAAAAATCCCTACCGATACGGTCCATATGGAAAGGTAAAAGGTGGATATGTAAGAGCCTAAAAAGTGTCTACCTTCTATCTAAAAAGTGTCTACCTTGTCTACCTTGTAAATATTGGTAATGTCTACCTTGTCTACTTTAAATTTTGAGAAAGTAGACGGGAAAGTAGACGCCTAATCCCTTGATATAACTATATTTATTACTATATGTCTACCTTGTCTACCTTAAGTATAAGAATATAAATAAATAGGTAATATAGGGGGTTATATATATACCTAATGCCTATTTTTAGTATATATGCATATAGGGGGTCTTAAAGTAGACAGGGATGTTAGGAGGAGCAGAATTGAACGACTGTGAAAAATGGCTTTTTAATTTTTTGAAAGATAGAGATTTTGTCCTTTGCGATGAGGTGAGAGAGGACTTTAAAAAACAAGGATTTAAAAAATCTGAATTCAAAGCAGCTAGAAAGAGTCTAAGAATTGAAACCATCAACAACGCAAATTGGAGTGAGGGCGGATCCACAGAATGGTTTTGGAGGCTACCGAAATGAGAGAAAGAGATATTGAAATTTATTTGAGGGATGAAGTGAAAAAAATAAAAGGGAGAGCCTATAAATTCGAATCACCTGGTAATGCAGGTGTGCCAGATAGGTTGGT
>NZ_NAZB01000072.1:0-7284 GCF_003055045.1 Heyndrickxia sporothermodurans | reverse complement strand
AAACGTATGCAGAAGCCTATGAATCAGTCGCAGAGTTTATGGTGTATTATAACGAAAGTCGCATGCATTCTAGTATTTTAGACTTATCGCCAAATGAGTTTTATGAAAAGCAACAATGTGAAAACGTGAAAATCAAAGAGGTACGGGTTTAATCGCCCCTTCCATTTTTTTCTTCCTTTTGTCCCAAAAATTATTTCAGCCATTTCTGGAATGGAATCAAGGGCGACGATAGTCGGGCGTAGCCTTTACCCTTGAAGGAATGGAAGCAATGGCTATGATCTCAAAAGGACAAAAGGAAACGAAAAAGAATGTAGTTTTAAGATAAAGTGAGATTAAGAGAAATACTGTCCAAAATTCGGGGGTTAATCCGTAAATAGCCAATAGGTTAATAGGAAGATTAATTTCCTTTCTTTCTGTTAAAGTATACCAAATTGCATCGGGTACAGAAGAATTTTCAAAATCAGGACTAATAATTCCATAAATCTCTTGAGCGCCAAAGTTGCCTGCACCAAATGTCTGTAAAAAATCTAAGTATTGACCAGTAAACCTTAATCCTAACTTTTCTTCAGCCAAATTTATTAATTCAGCTGTACAACCTCCTACAAAGTCGGCAATATCATCATTATTCAATATTATTTGTTTTGCTTCTTTATAGGCATCAATACTCATTTTTATCCCCCATTTTCTAATATAAAATCCTTGGCTCTATTTTTCCAGTATTCACTTCTCGATTTATTAAATTCAGTTCTATTTATCCCTTTAGGTATAGTGTTGGATTGATATGAATTATCGAACTATTCTCTTTATGAAACGTCTGTGTAGCCTCTGCCTATCGAACTTATATCTCAATAAAAAACACCTGATGCCCAATCGCATCAAGTGCTATATTTTAATTAGCCAACAATATTATTTGTTTAATTAGTATCATCACTCATAGTTTGTTACTTATTTGTTAAAGACCCAAATTAGTAATCAACCATATCCATAAAGTATTCAGCATCCTCATCAATATTTCTAATAAATTCCTCCAATGAATCAGCTATTTGAGTTTCAAAAAAATATACAGGAGTTTGTTTAGAAGCATTTAAATCAAGCGTTAAATATACCCCCTCGTTTACTTCAAAAAATACTAATTTATCATCTTCATCATATAATCCTTCTAAATCTGGATCAAACTCGTAAATACCTTCTCTCAATGTAATATCAGCTATGGTATCCGGATCCATTATTCTATTTATTGTATTCCCATTGCCTCCTTTTATAAAGCCATAGCCTACTTCTAAGTAAAAATCCCTAAGTTCTTTAGGTAACGTAAACCCAAGTCTCTCTTCTGCAATTAGCAATTCGTTTTCTTGCAGTTTAATAAATTTATGTTTTCCGTTTTTCACAAAATCAAATGTAGCCATTAAAACTACCTCCTTGGAAATAACTTATTTGATGGCGAACCTTTACCATGAATCCCTGCCTGGTGTTCATCAGGAAATTTAGTAGGATGTATATTCCACCATTCTTGAGGACCACCAAAATTATTTTCTATTATATGATGCGCATCATAGGGTTGGCCTATATCCCTTATTAATCTACCTTTTTTATCATAAATTTCCTCAGTATATCTTGGCTATATTTGTCCTGTGTTTTCTTCCCATTCACTAATCAATTTATTTTTTACACTATTGAATTTATTTCTGTGTTTTAAAGTTTCCAATGGTGTCATTTTTTCATACTTATATACCCTTAAAGCATCCTTTAATTTTTCAATTTGCGTTTTATGAAATTTTAAACCTGTTTTTGACTCAACATCTCTGATATACTCTTTAGCTAAATCGTAATCAATTTTCACTGTACCCTATGTTGTAATCTTAAAAGCTATAAATAAAAAAGTCAGCCATTTTGCCACCCTATTAAACTACTTCTTTCTCCTGCACTATCGGTAATTTATAGGCTGTTTTATGCTTCATCATTCCATAAACAATGTTCACAAGCCTTCTCATTATGCAAACCAATGCTTGTCCCTTTGTTTTGCCTTCTTTCAGTTTTCGTTGGTAATAAGCATGGAAAACTGGATTCCTCGGCAGTTTACTTCCATTTGCTACTTGCACTTGCTGGACTGCTAAATTGTAAAATAAAGCGTGCAGCTCCCGATTTTCCTGTTTGCTTTTTTGTTCCTTGTCTTTCCCACCGAACCTAAAGTAAACAGGCGCAAATCGTGCTAATTTGTTGGCATTTGGAAAACGTCTAACTTCACCAATCTCCGCAATTAAAGCGGAAGCTGTCACAAAGTCAATGCCTGGCATGGAGTCTAGTTGAAAGTCTAGTAAACTCATTAACTGTTTTAATTCTCTTTCCACGTAGCGCATTTCCTGCTTTTTAAATAAAATGTCTCGGACGGACGATGCTTCTCACAAGAAAGTCTCTTGTTTCTTGATGTTTTAGTTGTATTCCCATCTTCGTTCACTAGTTTAAATATTTCATTCGCTTTTTTCACTGAACAAATCGCCCATTTCTCGTACTTTTCTTATTATTCCTATATAAAATAAAACTCCATGATGGCATTACCTTCATGGAGTCTCTATTTTAAAACGTATCATTGTTCCTTTTGTCCAACTCAAAAATTTCAATTGTATTTCAGTTCACTTGCTTTATGTGCATATACGTAACAACCTTTCATATAACTAGTTTAGGCACTCGAGAGTGCTCTAAACACTTTACCTTTCCTCTCTACACAAATGAATGTAATGACCAAATTCAGGAAATACATCCCAGTTTCTTTCAAGGGTATCGCTAGTTTCGCGCTCCTCGACTGAACCGGTCTTTAAATCTCTTTTTTCCATTGCTATATAGCCATCTTCTCGGAAGCCCAAAATCAAGCTACTTACTTCCGTGTCAGTTTCATCATCATATTCCCAATACATGGCTGTTCTTAAAAAAATCTTACCATCACTCATAACTTCAAAATCATAATTTAAATACTTACGCATCAGGTCATCATAAAACCCCACCGAAACCCATTCATTTGTAACATTTACAATATACTTAGGTTTCTCATCCTCTAATAATACCGCCGTATATGGTTCATGTTTTTGATGGTATATGTAAGCAGTACGGTCATCAAGAATGTTCCAAGGCTTCTTTTTGATATCCGACCATTCGTCACAATAATAAACTTTCATAGTCAATTATACACCTTCCCCTTAATATCCCTAATAATAATCCTGTTTTTTGTTGCCTCATCAAGAATTGTTTGCGGAATTGGTTTATTTTGAACTGGTACTTCTAATATTAATTCACCTTTAAGTCGCCCTCCTTTGAGAGCATTAGGATTAAAAGTACCATTTGATATTTTAGAACCCGAAGAATATTTTATTGTGATTTCATTTAAGTAACTCTTAGCTGTCTTTTCTTGCACTTCACTAAGTTGAGTAAATTTTCTCGATACGATTTCCTTATTGGGTGCATATGAGTCAACTACGTACTTTTTACCCCCTACTTCTTTTGCTTCCAACTCTACCTCATTATAAGGGTAACGAGGACGATTTTCCTTATTAAAATTATTACCTGCTTCCCATCGCTCTTTTAGCCAATCTGGTACAGATTTCTTTTTAGGTGTAGCTTCACCCGTACCCTTAGTACCATCACCAAACGCTTTCCTCGCCGCTAGCTGAATCTGATCCTCCAAATGATTCATCACATTATAAGGAACGGGTCCAGCAGTAACGGTACCCATAGATGGAGTAAACCCCTCAACCTTGGTCGTTATTCTACCAAGGTTCCCCACTACCTGCTTTACTGATCCCTTTATCACCTAAAACTCCAATTCCTAAAGTGGTAAAAAGGTAAGTAAAATTTTTACTCCTACTTTCCGCATCTCCGTTGATGACATCTCGAACAAATCCATCTTTTATAGCCTTCACCATATATTTGCCCGTATCAACAGCTCTTCCGAATACAGCTTTTGAATCAAGGTAAAGTTCGGTTCCGATTAAGGCGGCTTTCAATAGAAGGTCGGGGCTTGAGGTGGGACCTAGATATTTTTCAGCCAATTTGTAAAGGCCTTTCCAGCCCTCAATGGTATCTCCTACTGCTTTGCCTGACCCTACATATATTCCTTTCAGGATTTTATCAATGGTTGGCTCGATAATTCCTTTTGCGCCATCTTTCACTTCCTTGGGAATGTCGGTAACTACCTCATAATATACATCTGAGTCTTTCCCGATTTTTTGATATTCCATGACGATAAGTCCGTCTGGATATACTTGGTATTTGATACTTTTGTAGTTTCCGTAGGCTTCCCTATGAATCGTTTGAATGGGAGTCATGTTTCCTTTTTGTACGAATTCACCTAGTAGACTCCGATATGCTTCTTCCCTCATTAATTTCTGAGGTGTAAAGTTGGTGATGATTTGCTTGTTTCCCTTAAGTTTGGAATCCATTTGTTCGATAAATCGGGACATTGTTTGAATATCTTTGCGAACGGAATCCAGTGATCGTGTTGCTTGTTGGTCAAAGGAATGCAGTTGATGAAGCGTCGTCTTCACCTTTTCTTTTGCTCGCTTGATTTGATGCATTGTTTCGTCGTCTTGTAATTTCGGCAAGTGGACAATATCACTGACTTTCTGCATGAGGCGATTGCCCTCGTCCGTTAGTGAACTTGTTACACTTTCAATCTTTTTTAAGCCATATTCTAAATTGTAATCAAGAAAAACTTCGTTTATCAACCCATTTTCATCGGGTTACTGTCCATGCAATGAATGATGGCTGTTCAATGCTTTTAATATCACAGCCATATTTCTTCAGCTCTCGTTGTATCAGTACCTTCACACTATCTTACCGCCAGAATCAGCTTGTGTTCAGCACCACCAAATAATCAATTTAGAAAGAAGAAAGGTGAGCCAACATTTCCTGTAAGCCCACCCTATCAATTTCTAATGCTTCTTCATTCAGTTTTGCGCCACTAATTCCTTCATCTCTAAAAATATGAATCAAGTTTAAGCCTTTTTCCTTACGATATGCTTTGATTTCATCTTCTTGATATTTCAAGCTATATCCATCTCTTGTCTGCCCTTGAGTTGAGACTCGTATATACCCAACAACGTTCAACTTTTCACCCCCGTTACATAAATTATAATTTTCTTAACGCTTATTAAACGAATAGCGAGTATTATACGACCGTCTTTAGTTAAAATACAACCCAAAATTTATATGCCAAAGGCAGTAAAAGAACGTCCTTTAACGTTACCTCTTGTTTATCGCTACGAGCTTTGTCAATCTCGTTAGTTTGTCAGCCACTCCTTATCATAACTACCCCTGCCATGTAAAATGTCATCTTGCCCATTTGTCTTTCTTATTCAGTTCCGCAAAGTATCAAACCGAAACTCCTTGATGGTACAACCATCATGAGCTTTCGATTTTCAATTAAATCATTTTCTTTTTACTCACTCTAAAATCCCCACTTTCTTTTTATTCACTAGATTTATGTATCTATGTCGTTACCATCCTTAGCATTACGAGCTTTGTCATTGTCTTTAGTTTGTGGGTTTTGCAGTATCATAAGTCTTCCTGCCACTTACAATGTCATCTCGCCTATTTATCGTACTTCTCTCAAAATCCAAATATAAAATCAATACTCCATGATGGTACTACCTTCATGAGCTCTGAATTTCATTTAAGCATTGTTTATGTTGCTCACACATCTTTCCTTTTTGTTACTAAGTTTATGTGTTTGTATGTTGCCACCATTAGCTTTACTTGCTTTGTCATTCTCGTGTGCAAATATAAACCAATTAGTAAGTGTGGTTGTATTTTTTATATGTCACTGCAACCAATCTCGTAAGTTTGCTAACCATCATGAGTTTTTGATTCAAAAGTGATATTGTTTTAACCATAAAGTTCTTAAAGTCAAAAAACCTTGAAGGCATATTAAACCAATCAAGGTTTTAAGTTTCTCTCTGAATTAACTTTTATTGGACCATAATTAACAATTAAAATATGCCTTCAAGAAATCAAAAAACGATGACCAACTTTCCTTTAATTCACCTTTAATAAGTAGTTCATCTCCACCCTCAAAATTAACTATATAAACTTTATCTGTTACAGTATCCAGTACTAATACAGCATTTGCTGACATTTCACTTAAAACCAGATATTGCTTCGGAAAACCATGTTCTTTTCTAGAAATGAGTGTGTATGATTCAATATTGTTTTCTTCATCTGCTATATCTAGTAATTCAAAGGGTACATGCTCTTCCCAAAAAGGTCCTGCATACTGGATATAAAATTCTTGGAAAGTATCCGATGCGTTTACACCTAGCCTTATTAAAGCATCCTGTACTAGATTGCTATCTTCACGTTTATATATTTCTTCTCCTAGAACTTCATCTAGTCTCTCAGGCAATATGCTCATATTATCTTCCTCCTAAAGCTTCTTCTCCTCGTATTTTCCAATAATTAATAGAATCTACTTTTTGAAACGCTCCTCTAGTTGTCTCATCCATTGGATAAAATGGGTTTAACTTTCCTTTATAAGGATGTAGTGGAGCTCTTTTAGCATTAGCGATATTATGGTACCTTGTTGAAGCTTCATATAATGGTCCAACACCTTTTTGTTGTGAATGATGCAATGTTGCAACACTACCTGCTTCATCAAGAATAGGGGCAAGTCCGTATTTCGCAGATGCTTCAGCATTTGTTAGCCCGCGACCTTTTTTAGCACCTTTTGTTCGGACCATATCCCAATTAATATCTCCTCTTTGATATACTTTATAAGTAAATCCTGTGCCATCTTTACCTGCATTATACTCTACACTTCTAGTAAAATATTTATTATTTTTATAGTCCTTTAGATGTTGATAAGTTTCTTTACCCGTACCCTTAGTACCATCCCCAAACGCTTTCCTCGCCGCCAGCTGAATATGATCCTCCAGACGATTCATAACATTATAAGGAATAGGTCCAGCATTTACAGTTGCCAAAGATGGGCTCAGGCTCTCAACTTTTGTTGTTATTCCGCTAAATCCGCCAACTTTTGTACCTACTTTACCAATTTTGCTGACCCCTTTATCACCTAAAATACCGATTCCTAAAGTCGTAAAGAGGTAAGTAAAATATTTACTCCTACTTTCCGCATCTCCGTTGATGACATCTCGAACAAATCCATCTTTTATAGCCTTCACCATATATTTGCCCGTATCAACAGCTCTTCCGAATACAGCTTTTGAATCAAGGTAAAGTTCGGTTCCGATTAAGCCGGCTTTCAGTAGTAAGTCCGGGCTCGGGGTTGGGCCTAAG
>NZ_NAZB01000071.1:0-7728 GCF_003055045.1 Heyndrickxia sporothermodurans | reverse complement strand
ATAACTCTTTAGAATCAATATCTGGCAGCACAGTAACATCTACTTCACCGTATTTGCCATCTTTATATTCACGAATCCAACGACTTACCATGTTCGGATTCAGTTCGTATCGACGTGCTACTAACGAATTATTGTCTGTCTCAGTGGCTTCTTTTACGACTTGTAATTTAAAATCTTTTGAGTGTTTTGTTCGTTTCATTATGTCAGCCTCCTTGGTACATTAAGTAGTATAATATTTATTACTCTTACTGTCCAAGTTCATTTAGGGGCTATAGAGAATCCATTTTTTTTAATTAACCTTATGCGCGTAATCCATTCCTTTACCAAACGCTTTGGTGCAACGCGCAGATAAGCTTCTTGAATAAGTGCTGTCAGTTCACCCCAGTCTTCATCACGTGGGTTTAGAATAGATACCCATCCGTGTCGACCAATATAAGGGGTTTTGAAAAACTGTTCTTTCTGCAGCAACCATTCTTGTGTTTCCGGATTCGACTTGAATGATAGTCCAGTTCTTTCACTTAATCTAACAAAGGATTTGCCATGGACTTGAAAGGTAGTGTGTCCAAATCCATCGATATGCTCCAAGGCTTCAGGAAGTGCAAGACAAATATCCCGCACATGTTCAAGGATCATTTCCTTTTGTGTTTCCATATTCTCATTCACCTCGTCTCCCTTAATCAGAACTATTTCATTGAATAAATTCTTCAATCCGATCCAGCCATTCATTAATAAGCGTATAAAATAAATGTGATTGCTCAATTTGCAAGTTGTGGCCAGCTCGATCCAAAACAGCAAATGTTGCTCTTGGATAGTTGTCTAAAAGTTCAAATGCGTCTTTATATCCAACCACAGAATCCTGTTTTCCTAGCAGGAACACACTTGGTTTATGAAATACGACATCATCCACACTATAAGAAAAACCGTAATTCCTTTGGATTTTTTCTAAAAAAGCTACATCAGCAATTTTACAACCGGATAATACTTCATCTCTGTATCTTTTCCAATTGTATTCATCTAGGATTACTTGATTTGCTTTGAAAATATCTACCTCTTCGTTGGTCAGTGTAGATAAAAATTCATGATCCGAATAAACAATCGTTTGTTTTGGAAGTGTTCGATTTTCTGTCTTAGGAATAATTACAGGGCAAATAAATGCAGTTCCTAAAACCTGTTCTTTTTTTCTTTTAATGATTCCTCGCGTTAAATAGCCGCCATAGGATTCGCCAGCAATCATGAAAGCTTGGTTTGGAATTAACGTTTCAATAAAATTGATTACTGCATCCAATATGTCATTAGAGCTATGAATATGTCCATAATCCTCAGTTTGACCCATTCCTGGAAGGTCTATGTATATTCGTCTATATCCATCTCTCTTTTTAAAAATAGGTTCCATACAACCACTCATTAGTCTGTGGTCAGGAGTAAATCCATGAATCATGATAATTGGTATTCCTTTTCCGATTTCCTCATAGTAAAAAGTAGCTGTATCCGTTTGTAAATACGGCATTTTACATATCACCTCTAACTAGAATGTACGTTCGTATTAAATATAACAAATTTTCAAAATAATATCCATTGAAAATTATGATAAATACTCATGTATCTTTAGAAGGAGTACTTCAACATGTGTAGAAGTAATATTCTGATTGAACTTTTATCTAATTATTTTTTTTCATAATTAAGATTCCAAAAAAACGAACTTCATATAAATATAGATAACTAACTACCGTAGTATAACAGTGAGATAGGGAGGAAGACAAAAATGACAAACTCATGGAAACGGCCAAAGTTAACGATTGCAAAGACAAAAGGGGAATGGGTCTGGGATATTATTGGTTATTTATTTTACTTCGGCTCGATTGTCTTTTTAATCGTTGTTTGGAATAAGCTTCCGTCAGAAGTTCCAGCGCATTATAATGCGGTAGGTGAGGTTGATCGGTGGGGGTCCAAAATGGAACTTCTCATATTGCCGTTTGTTGGAGCTTTCATTTTAATTTTTATGCAAGTACTTGAAAAATTTCCAGAGGTCCATAATTATCCAAGCAGGATGAATGAGTCGAACGCAGAGCAATTTTATTTGCATAGCCGGAAGCTCTTAAATCAAATCAAAAATATTTGTTTGATTCTCTTTTCTTTGATCCTTGTTGAGTCCATTTTCGTAGCAAATGATTGGGCAAGCGGTTTTGGGATATGGTTTCTGCCGATAACAATTGTGGGAACGGGGATTCCGATTGTAGTAGGGATTATAAAGCAAAGGAAGATTGGATAGGGAGGTTGGGAAGTTTATTACATGGAATATTTTGTTGATGGAAATTTTCTATATTATATCCGATATACTTAATAGCAATAGATAAAACTAAAAGTGAAAGAAGGATAATCAATGAAAAGGAATGTACTAATAAAAGTGATCGTCATGATGATGCTATTACTTTCGTTTGCTTCAAGCAATACGGTAAATGCAGAAAGTAATACTTCATTAAGTGATGGTACCTATACAGTAGGAGAGGACATTTCTGCAGGATTAGCTAAATTTAGTATTCAGAAAGGTACAGCAACAATCCATATTAGCAGGGGTACGTTAGATCTAGTTTATGAGACTCTTAGTGATCAGTTATTCAATTCTAATCAATTTACAGCTAGCTTGAAAGACGGGGATAAGATAGAGGTCACCCTTGATGAAGCTACCAATTTAATGGTGCAGTAACTCTCAAAATTAGATTTGGAAAACTTATCAGCGGGTTATTATGAGGTGGGTAACGATATTCCGGCGGGAACGTACACGTTACAAATTGATCGCCCAGAGGATGACTATGCGTATATCACTATTTATGATAATCAAGATAACGAAAAAGATTCCTTTAGTTTATATAACGACGATGATCCCATTGAATATACAGCTTCTGCAGGAGAGAAAATCTATATATCATCGTTAATGGGGACGATGAGCTTTAAAGAGAAAATTCTTGTTCCGCAAAGTATCACGTTAAGTAAATCAAGTTTATCCCTAAAGGTAAACCAAACGGCACGGTTGACAGCTATTGTAAAACCATCTACTGCAATTAATAAAAATGTTAGCTGGACGAGCAGTAATCCGGAAATTGCTACAGTAGATGCAAAAGGTAATGTAAAAGCACTTAAAGCTGGAAGCACAACAATTACAGCCACGGCAAATGGGGATTCCTCTATAACAAAAAGCATAAAAGTTACTGTAACGAATATTGTCCCGACTAGTTTAAAGTTAAGTAAATCGATACTAAATATTACAAACAACCAATCTATTAAAGTTATTGCAACAGTCGCGCCAACGAATGCAGTAAATAAAACAGTTTTATGGAAAAGCTCAAATACGAAAGTAGCAACGGTAGATTCGACAGGGAAGATTAAAGGATTGGCAAACGGATCCGCTACCATTACAGCAACGGCCAAAGAAAATCCTAAGGTTTTTAAAACTGTGGCTGTAAAAGTTACTACGAAAACAGTAAAAGTAAATAAAACAAGTTTGTCTATAACAGCGGGAAAGACAGGGAAATTGACAGCAACGGTATCACCATCCGATAGTACAGATAAGACAGTAAAGTGGAAATCTACTAATACAAAAATTGCAACAGTGGATAGTAAAGGAAAAGTAACGGGCAAAGCAAAGGGAAAGACGACGATTACGGCAACAGTTAAAGGTGCTAAAACGGTAAAAGTTAAAGTGACAGTTACGCCTCCGATTATGGCAAAATCGGTGAAGATTAACAAGAAATCAGTCACGTTAAGTAAAGGCAAAACACTAACCTTATCTGCAACGGTAAGCCCAAGTAACACAACGAATAAAACAGTGAAATGGAAATCTTCCAATACAAAAGTCGCAAAAGTTGATAAAAAAGGAAAAGTAACCGCTGTAGGTGCTGGGACGGCTAAGATTACTGCTACAACAACAAATGGTAAAACTTATAGCACAACGATTCATGTTCCTTATGTTAAGAGTTTGAGTGCGGGTAAATGGAAAGCAGGAAAGGATCTACCAGCAGGCCGTTATAAAATTACGACGAAATCTGGTACTGGCAATTTAGTAATTGGAATGGGTACTGAACGTTTTGTAAATGAGGTTCTAACGAATGATGATGATGATTTTGGTGTAACTGTTGTTACAACAGATATAAAATCAGGAGATCAAATTGAAATTTCGGGATTAAATAGCGTTCAATTTACTCGTGTTTCACATGTGAAATCAAATACACTGCATGCTGGATACTGGACCGTTGGAAAAGATATAAATGCAGGGAAATATAAAATAACAACATCAAGTGGGATAGGAAACTTAATAATAAACAGAGGAAACAATTTACTTGTAAATGAAATTCTTTCTAGTACACATGATGACTATACAGTTACAAGTGTAACGACAACACTTAAATCAGGAGACCGTATTAATATTTCAAATTTAAATAAGGTGATCTTTAAGAAAAGGTAGGTATTAAAGGGTGATGTTTCTCATGTAAGAGAAGGATCATCCTTTTTTTATCTTAAACGTTATAACGTATTGAATTCAGCTTCTTAAATAAAACTATCTATTTTATTGTTAATTATTTAAATCTTTAATTAGCTTTTTTAAATTTGGTGAAAAGGGGGAAAAAGAATGACAATTACAACAAAAAAATTCTCATTTACCATTAATGCAAAGTGTGTTTAAGCAATGTCTACCGCCATCGTATTTTAGAACACATTTAAAGCGAAAATACGCCAACTCAGTCTATGTCACGATACCTTTGACAGATGCATAAGGGGCTCTTTCGTAAGGAAAGGTTGCCCCTTGTAAAAATAATCATAATTATTTTAATTATGGTAAAATAAAAACAGGAATTTATTAGCAGGTTATATGTATCTGGTAGGGAGTGTAATTTTATATGAACTTGCTTCGTAAAAGTTTACTATTTGGTATATTGATATTTATTGTTTTTGTTATATGGAGTTATGTGGAAAATAATGTGTTTAATTTGGCTGATAACACTTTACGAGCTTTGATTTTTGCTTTTGTGTATGCCCTATTTACAGGATTATTTGAAAAAAAGACAATAAAGGAAAGTCGATCACCTAATTAGGTTATATAACAATATTTTCTATCAGTTTCATTAGTGGAAATTGATTTTTCGAATATTAAGTTATCCCATCGGATATTTATTAACTATTGTACAGAAGTCGGATATGGAACTAGAAATCGAGGCTGGTCGAGTAAAGGCGTAGAATTTACTAAAAAGGGGAATGCTCAAAAAATTGTATCTACTTTTATTCACCATAATTTATTGTGTAGTAACACAGGTTTTGAATATAGGCTATATACCTGCTATGGGAGTTTATTTAATAGGTTTAATCTTTATCAAGGGAATTTTTAGTGGAGAATTAAAAGATGTCTTTAACTTTAAAAGGACTAAATATTTGTACGAAAAAAACGGATTTAAAGCCTCCTTAATGGAGCTATTGTCTTTAATGTTAATTTTTATTAATTCAATTTTAATAGATTATGAACCTCTATCTCCTTTTGAATTTGTTTATTTGTTATTTCTTATTGTACTTGTATACCGCTTTCTATTTTGGGGTATAACACAGGCAATCGGGAAAAAATTTAGCTCTAAGGTGTAATTCAGATGAGTCCTGAAATGGTTAATATCATACTGGACTTTTACCATAAATCGTTAAACTTTGATGAATGTGTATTTAACAGGTTTTTATAAGATATTACGGTCGAATTCTACCATGGATATTGGCAACATAGCTCGTTTAATGGGATAACTGATTCTTTTTGTCAGGAATTTATGAGTCATTTTTTTTCAGGATATCAAACAGAAAATATACTACATAGAGATACCGTAAAACAAATTCCTATTTTCCTTTTATGTAGAAGCGGGACAGGAATCATTTAGAAGATTGGCAAAAGAATACGTTGCACGACGTAGAGGACAAAATTAAGAATGGAGAGCTGTATGCTGGGAGTCGTGAATTTTCAATTTATCTTAAGTGACTGAAACTTTCAATTTATAAAATCAGTCTCCATAAAATGAGGTGGAAATAAATTGAACAAAATAGTCCTGCAGTTTGGTTTGGCCCTTGTTGTATTTTTATTTTCAGCGGGAATAGCTTTTTATGAAGGAAGTGGAATTGTCGATGATGTATTTGAGTGGGATTATTCCACACCGTTTACCCACTTGTTCCATGGAGAAATAATTGAACCGACGGACATATCCACATTGGATTACTTTGTGTACGCAGCGAAGTATCGACCAACCTATCCACTTCTTATGGCAATAAGTGTATTGTATTTAATAACTCTTATTGTATATCGATGGATTGGCAATAGCAGAAAAGAATTTTCTTATTTTATTGGTATACTAGGTGTGCTTTTGTTAGTTGGTTGTGCGGTTACGAATTATCCATCAACTGTTGGCGGACAGACGATGTTTGCTGTTTTATTAGCAATTGGTATTCTTTATATGGGAATATCAATCGTACTTTATTTTAATAATTGGTTGGTTGGAAAACGATGTTAGTATGATAGTAACGGGTTCCGATAAGGGAGAGAAACAGTTAAATTAGAATATCAATTAGCAGACTAATTCGCATAGCGATTTGGTCTGCATTTGTATTGTTATATCAATGTTTAAAGTGAATTAACAATGAGATAACTATGATATTAACACCTGTATTTTTGCTTAGACAATGGCTGTTGTCCAGTGTGAAATTCGTGTGCTAAAATTGGTGCTAAAGAATATGTTAAATGGTAGTAGAAAAACAATTTACTTTAAAAGATATTCTTACCTAAGATAGTTCGCTGGATATTGGCGAACTAATTTTATTTAAATTCAAATGGAAAATTTACGTTAAAATTATTATATAATTATGAAAAATTGCTTTTTTAAATTTACTAAGAAATTGTTACAAAAAAATTAAAGGGAGTGAATGTAATAAAGAAAAAAGTTGGATGGACAATTGCAATAATGGTACTTTTAATAGGAGTTGGCATTGGATACTATTTCACTGCATTGTCACTTTATGAGCCGTCAGAAGATTTATACGGTTTCCCAATTCCTAAAAAAGCTGAATTAGTTCAAGAAAGTAACAAATCAAAAAGTTATGATTGGTCAAGGGCTTCTGAAGAAAATGGAATACCATTTGATTACAAAATTGCTCTTAAAGCAAATGGTTGGAAAAAAGGTGAAAGAGAAGGGACTTCCGTTTTATACACAAAAGGAAATCACACAATTGATTTGCTTTCTTCTACCAAATGGTTAGACATTATCAAAGTAAAGTAGATAGAAGTAACAAGCCCTCTTTGACAATTAGGGGCTTTATTTGAATGAAGATAGTTAATTCTACATCCAAAAACGCTCAGAGTAAATTCTGAGCGTTTTTGTTTGCTATTTATGTGGTTAATTTCTCGTTAAACTCTATGCTAATAAGCATATAATTTATATTGTTATTAGCAATTATCTCTTCCAAAACGGAACCCGTTAGTATGATAGCATCGTTTTTTTGCTTGTAAAATTGCACTTTACTACAGTGAAATTATCAAGATGAAAAGTTAAGTACATGGGACTCATTCGAGAAGGAAATAAGTCAAAATCACACGCCATATGCACGGAAAGGGCTTATTCGAGAAGGAGAGCAGCGCAAAACGCCCCTCAAGTGCACGAAAAAGCCGTATTCGGGAAGGAGAGCAGCGCAAAATGAGTCAAGTCCATATTATTG
>NZ_NAZB01000070.1:0-4425 GCF_003055045.1 Heyndrickxia sporothermodurans | reverse complement strand
TTCACGCAGCTATGGTACCGGCTTAGGGGTAAGCGGGACGATAGTTGCTCAGAACCCGCTGAAACGGCCCCTCAAAGGTAAGAATCGTGCTGCAAACACCTCCATAAGATCCGAAATTCCCTACCCATTCTTTCTTAGTGTATAGTACCTTCGATTTCCTGAATCGCTTATTTTTTTAGGTGTATGATATTTGGATCCTCAATTTCCAATAGTTCTGTCCTATCATCCCATTCGTCTATTAGGCTTTCCGGAAGCTCTTCTTCCAATTCTTCAAAATTCACTTCTGTCCAACTTCCTTTAATAAAATTGAATAATCTATTTGGCAATTACAGCACCCCATTTATAATAAAATAACCGCTCCACATTAGTATTTAACTTAAAAAACAGTTTTTATCCAAAATGAGATATAAATTTCACCATAAAAAAAGCCCAACTGCATCGCAATTGAGCTTTGGACTCATTTTTAATCACTATTGACCTATAAATAATCCGATGGCCAACAAAAGTCCAAAAAATGTATTCGTTTGTGCTGTCGATTTCATAGCTGTAATCATTTTAATGCCAACTCCACCGCCTACGAATCCTTTAATTGCTTTAACTGGAATCGGCAGACTTAAAAATACAAAACAAGTCCACGGACTTACAATATTCATCACAACTAATAACAATATCCATAAATAAGCAAGCGCAAATGCAACACCTAATACATAGATAGCATTTTTCCGGCCAATTAAAATGGCTAATGTTTTTCTTCCACCGAGCGTATCTTCCTCTATATCTCGAATATTATTAGCCAAATTGATTGCCCCAACTAAAATTGCAATAGGAATGGATAATAAAATACTTTGTTGATTAACATACCCCGTTTGAATAAAGAATGAAATCAAAATGAACATAGATCCCATACAAACACCAGCAAATAACTCTCCGAATGGTGTATAAGCAATTGGAAGCGGACCACCAGTGTATAAATAACCGATTGCCATGCCAATCACACCAATTAATGCTAACCACCAGCTGCTTGCCATACAAATATAGAACCCAAAAATAATTGCGATTGCATAGCATAAAATAGCTAAATTCAGAACAGTTTTAGGTTTCATTCCTTCTCGTACAATTGCCCCGCCGATACCAACCGAATCAGCTGTATCCAGTCCCCTTTTGAAATCATAGTACTCATTAAATAAGTTCGTAGCAATTTGTATAAATAAACAAGAAAATAGCATAGCTAGAAAAAGCCAAATATTAATATGATTATAGAATCTTGCAGCAGCTGTACCGATAAGAACAGGTACAAATGAAGCTGTTAAAGTATGAGGACGAGTTAACTTCCACAACACCTTCAAGTTCTTTTTTCGATTCGTGTCCATGATTTTTAATCCTTCCTTTAATCATTCTCACCCGTTCAATATTTTATCATATTTTTCATTCATACGTTATATAAAAAATATAGAAAAACCGTAAATCTAATTTTCATTCGTTTAATTGCGAACGCCAAATTTCCACAAAGAACACTAGCGGCTGATAAAAGACAAAAAAATATCCAGTCATAGACTGGATACAAAAAAGTTTTATAAAAATAGGGGATAAGAAAAGAAAAATCTTATAAATTCATTTTACACACTTTAAAGCGTTAATGCATGAGGATATTAGATTAATACTATTTACCCCTTTTTTATTTATATTTTGTACTGAAATTGTAATTGAGATAGTATCCTAATAAATACAGATGTTTTAGCTATACCTATACCAGTCCCAAAATGTTGATCCTTGAGCAATGATAAACTTTTCTAACCAATTATCAAATTTCATAGGTATAATATTTTCTTCATCTTCAAACGTTACTCCATCCTCCATCCAAAAAAGATGATGTTGCGGTGTAATTACTAGTCTACATCCGTATAGCCGTATCCAATCGGAAACCAACCTTTTGGATAATCCATAACCTCCAAATCTTTAATAATGTCATTAACAGAATTTAATTCGAAACCACCACCATATTCAGGGTCATCATATAACATTGCACCATTATGCATTAATAAAAAATCTATATAGATATTTAAAAAGTCTTTTGGTAGTTTTGTAATTTCATCCGCCGTTGCAGGTTAATAAAATGTAATTCTCAATTTTTCTACATAACCACCTTCTCGTTGAACAGTAATAAGATTATCTTTATCTAATCTACTTTTGATTGTATCAATAGTTATTTTTAATGATGTCATGAACCAATATTCCTTCTAGTTAATAATTTGTCCACCAAGGATTTACTTCACTTCTATGGAATTGCTTTTTTAAGGATATTAAATTTGAATAATCATTTGAACCATAATACTCTCTTGGACGAATGTGATGAATTTCATAATTTCCCGTAATTATTTAATTAATTTATCTATTTCATTTTGCAATTTTATCATTCTATTAAATGCAGCTAATGCTACTTTTAGATGCTCCTTTTTAGGTTTAGATGTAAAAAATAAATATTGAAAAACATAACCGATAATATAAATAGGTTTAAAAAACTTGATCAACATTTTATTTTCTACAATAAAAAGTTCATATGCAATTGAATATGATAAAATAAGTAATAATAGAACATTAATATCATTTATTCTTGGTATAAACAAAAAAATTATAAACACTGTTAAAACAAAAGTTAATAGATTTGTTCCACATGATTCATGAACTCTTGATTGCTTTTGAACATTTAGTAGGTTAAGTTTTTTACCTTGATCATAACAATTCGCAACCATATGTTCTGCCGCATGATATTTTGATACTTCCGTAAATCTAATATATATTGTCAATATTAATACGATTGAAGGTATTATTAATTCAACTGGCACATTAAATGAATATTCCTTTGTAACTAAATTTATCAAAGAGAAATAACTTAATAAAAATGTGACAATTAATGAAATGCAAATTATCAAAAGGAACTTTTTTAATGAAGTAAAAAGTGATGAATAGAAATTCCAAACACCTCTAATAAATGGTATCTTGGATATAAAATATTCAAAATCAAAACCATGGTTTTCTATGTATTCGTACTCATCAAAATCAACATTATCAATAACTTCTATTGTATTATTTATACGCTTTGCAGTTACTGTAACATCGTTTGAACGAAACGTGACCCCATTTAAATGAGCTCTTCCTCCATAATTCATTCATTAGACCCTCACATCCTATTAAAATTAAACTTTTCTTCAACAATGGACATTTTCCGCCTTCTTATATACAAAAAATGTATCATTTTACTTTATTTTGTTATTATATCATTTGTAGATTTGGAAAGTTTACTACTAAACTATATTTACAAAATAGAGGTTACAATAATTCCTCCTTTATATAGTTCATTCGACACAGGAGAAAAGATCCCTCTAAAATTATGGATAAATTTTCATACTGCATTCCCCACTTGCTTTAACACATTCAATATCAGAGGCGAAACTTGGACTAATGCCAAAAAAACAATTTAATTTGTTTTTGGTCAATATTTTCGTAAAAGGAAATAATTCAAGTGAGATAGAATACTAATATTAGGTGATGAAAATGAAAAAAGTTAAAACTAATATAGGGGCTGGCTAATAAAGAAGGATGAACACAATAGGGAATCTTTAAAAGACAGATATGGAAAATTACTTAATACATTATGGTGTACCGGTAATAGTTTCCCTTCAGTACCGGAGCTTTATGATATTGCAGAGCTATTATGTTAAAGTGGATGAACTATACGAAAGGATTGTAGAAAAAACAACTGAAGATATTTCAGTTTTAGAACTTGATGAACCGAATAAAGTACATAAAATAAGGAGTAAGTATTATGAATTTAAATTTTTTATCAGAATTAAGAAATATTCGTATTACACTTGTTGTGCTGACAATTGTTTTAACCCTTTCAACATGTAGTAGGGACAATACTCAAAATATTAATAATGATTCTCAAGAAATATACCCCAAGTTTTCATCTACTAACATGATAGATTTTGGCAATGGTGACTTTGGAGTATTAACCAGTGAATCTGATTATGGAGATGATGTAATTCGTATTTATCATTACGATAAAAAAACAAATGAAGTTACATTTAAAAAGGAACAACCGCTAATTGAATTACAGAATAATGATGAATAGTAATGCAGCCCTGATAAATGATCCTGTTACAACAACATAACCACCAGCTGCATTATTAACTAATCTTTGACAATGGAGAAGATACTTCTTACAAACGTTTGCTGTAATATCTTGAACATTAACTATTTCATTTTCAGAACAATATTGTTGAAACTGTCCAAGAATATTTTTGCAGGCTAGAATAGTAGTAGATGATAAATTTTTAAATTCCCTTTCATCTAAAAAATCTTGAATGGCAAATTTGATAAGCATAAAAAAACCACCTCGCAATTATGTACTGCACCCCAAAAGTT
>NZ_NAZB01000069.1:0-50530 GCF_003055045.1 Heyndrickxia sporothermodurans | reverse complement strand
AAATAAAGTGGCTATTTACATTACTACCATAACAATTGTTAAATATATTAAGATAAAAAATATGCCCAAATATATCCCCTCATATCTTAATCTATCGTTTTTATTTTTCTACCCATCTTTTACTAGTAAAAAACGATTAATAATTGTTTTGATTTCAACATTTTAGGGAACTTTAAGTTGATAATAGTATTGCGAGGTGAATATATGGATGAAGAAAATATATTCCACATCAAATTGGGAATGGTATCGCATGGAAAGTGATAATACATCTGAACTAAAAAAGCTTGTAGATCATACTCAGTATTGTAATTATTGGATTAATCGAATCAATAATAATGAATCTAATTACCTTGAAGTTTCTACCTTTAATCCCGAATGTTTGCATTTAAGTGGGTCGATTATCTATCTACAAAATAGTAAAGTGCAAAATGAAAATGATTTGTTTCATTTTTTTATTACAAAGGAATATTTTATTACCGTAGATTTAGACTTTTCAAAGCTACCGGAAACAGTTATTTCAGAAATGTTAATGGAAATGGAACACACCTCTACTGCGATAGAAGGTTTTTTTATTCTAATAGGAGAAATGATCAAAAATTATTTAGCTAAAATTGATGACTTCGAATTAAGACTTAATCAACTGCTTTGGGACTTAAAGGAAAAAAATAATATTGAAATATTAGAAAGGATCCATCATGCGCGGCATGAAATTTTAATTTGGAAAAATTTAATGATTCCTATTAAAGAAATACAAATAGGTATGGATGAGGTGTTTGGTGAAGAACTTACTTCATTTCCTGCTTGTAAACGAACGAACAAAAGAATCGAGAGAACATTACATTTGTTAAAAGAATACCAGCAAGAAATCGATGCTTTAGTTGACTTTGAAGTAGTCGTTTCATCACATCGTGGAAATGAAATAATGAAAACTTTAACTGTGTTAACAACTTTATTCACCCCAATTGCCGCATGGGGTGCTCTTTGGGGGATGAATTTTAAATTTATGCCGGAATTAGATTTAAAATTCGGCTATGTTTACTCGATTATAGTGATAGCTGTTACTACTCTCATCCTTTATTTTTATTTAAAGATGAAAGGCTGGACAGGAGATATTTTGCAGTCATCTAAAAAGCATTCTTTCTTTAAATAATAGAAAGTGTCCCAAAAGCATTCGATACTTTTGGGACACTTTGATTAATAGACTGATGTTTCTTTAGATATGTTTTCAAGGATTTGCTTCACACGTTGGAGGAAACGGCCACAAATTAATCCGTCGAGTATGCGGTGATCGAGTGACATACATATATTCACCATGTCACGAACAGCGATCATACCATTGTTCATAACAACCGGACGTTTGACGATTGATTCTACTTGAAGGATTGCAGCTTGTGGGTAGTTAATAATTCCCATCGATTGAACAGAACCAAACGAACCAGTATTATTTACAGTAAATGTACCACCCTGCATTTCATCTGCCTTTAATGTTCCTGTACGAACTTTATTGGCAAGTTCAAAAATATCACGAGCAATTCCTTTAATAGACTTATCATCTGCATTTTTAATAACAGGTACGAATAAGGAATCGTCAGTTGCAACGGCAATTGAAATATTAATATCTTTCTTTTGTATAATTTTGTCTCCTGCCCACATAGAATTGATTTGTGGAAATTCTTTCAATGCTTGTGCAACTGCTTTTACGAAGAACGCAAAATAGGTGATATTAAAGCCTTCTCGCTTTTTAAAGTCTCCCTTAATCGAATCGCGGTATTCAACAAGATTCGTTACATCCACTTCCATCATTGTCCAAGCATGTGGTGCTTCATGTTTGCTTCTTAGCATATTGCTTGCAATCGCTTTTCTTACACCACTTACTGGAATTTCAATATCACCCGGTAATGTAGGAATGTTTACCGCTGGTGCAGCTGGTTTTGATGCAGCAGGTTGCTTACCTTCAGATACTTCTTTTTCAGATACGGTATTTGTAGTTGGAATATGACCGGATTCAATAATTTTAAGTAAATCTTTACGTGTAATTCTTCCGTCCTTGCCGGTACCATTTACTAAAGAAAGGTCAATATCATGCTCCTGTGAAAGTTTAAGAACGGCTGGGGAATAGCGAACTTTTCCTTTGTCATTTTTCGCAACAGTCGTTTCGTTCTTATCTTGTGTGGACTCATTCACTTTTTCCTCTGTAGGCGTGTCTACTTTTTCAGATGGTGCACCATTACTGCCTTCTACATCCATCATACAAATCACTTCACCGACTTCTAACGTATCTCCTTCGTCGGCGATTAATTCTTTTATCACCCCAGTAAATGAAGAAGGTACTTCTGCATTCACTTTATCTGTCATTACTTCTGCGATTGGATCGTATTTGTTAACGTGATCCCCCGGGGATACTAACCATTTACTAATAGTACCCTCTGTTACACTTTCACCTAATTGAGGCATCGTTATCTTTTCTAATGGCAATTTAAGTAACCTCCTTTTAAGACATTGGATTAGTATTCAGCCAATTCTCTCATCGCTTTTTCAACTTTATCTGGATTGATCATAAAATATTTTTCCATTGTTGGTGCATATGGCATTGCTGGAACATCTGGGCCGGCCAATCTCATAATCGGTGCATCAAGATCGAATAAACAATTTTCTGCTATAATTGCGGATACTTCACTCATAATGCTGCCTTCTTTATTGTCTTCTGTTACAAGTAAAACTTTTCCTGTTTTAGATGCAGCCTCGATGATTGCTTCTTTATCGAGTGGATAGACTGTACGAAGATCTAATATATGGGCTTCTATTCCATCTTGAGCTAAGCGCTCAGCCGCTTGAAGAGCGAAATGGACGGATAAACCGTATGTAATAACCGTGATATCCTCACCTTGGCGTTTGACATCCGCTTTTCCGATTGGTAAGACATAATCATCGTCTGGAACTTCTCCTTTAATTAAGCGATACGCACGTTTATGCTCAAAGAAAAGAACAGGATCTTCATCTCGAATCGCAGCTTTTAATAATCCTTTCACATCATAAGGAGTAGAAGGCATCACAATTTTCAAGCCTGGTTGATTAGCAAATACGGCTTCGACAGACTGAGAATGATACAAGGCTCCATGGACTCCGCCACCATATGGCGCCCGAATGACGATTGGGCAATTCCAATCATTGTTTGAACGGTATCTAATTTTTGCTGCTTCAGAAATAATTTGATTGACAGCCGGCATAATGAAATCAGCAAATTGCATTTCCGCTATCGGTCTCATTCCATACATTGCTGCACCAATCCCAACACCTGCTATCGCTGATTCCGCTAATGGCGTATCTATAACACGATCTTCACCGAATTGATCGTATAAACCGTGAGTCGCTTTAAACACTCCACCTTTTTTCCCAACGTCTTCACCAAGTACGAAAACCTTCGGATCCCTTTCCATTTCTTCACGTATTGCAGTAGTTACTGCATCAATATATGACATCACTGGCATTTTATTTCCCTCCTGTTCTCACGTCTCATTTATTATTCGTTCCCGTATACATATTTTAATGCGTCCTCTGCATCTGCATAAGGAGCATTTTCAGCATAATCAGTTGCTTCATTGACAATTTTCATTACACGATCATTGATTTCTTTTTCAAGCTCATCATTCATAATACCTGTTTCTTTTAAATAGGCACCGAACGTGATAATAGAATCTTTCGTTTTTGCTTCCGCGACTTCATCAGGCGAACGATATGAGCGATCATCATCATCTGAAGAGTGTGCAGTTAAACGGTAAGATACAGCTTCGATAAGTGTCGGACCTTCACCACGTCGCCCTCTTTCTGCTGCTTCCTTAACCGCTCTATATACGTCTAATGGATTATTACCATCAACAGTAACACCAGGCATGCCATATCCAATCGCTCGATCAGATACTTTCTCACATGCTAACTGTTTTTCGATTGGAACAGATATAGCATATTTATTGTTTTCACACATGAAAATTACCGGCAACTTATGTACTCCAGCAAAGTTTGCTCCTTCATGGAAGTCCCCTTGGTTTGATGAACCTTCACCGAATGTCACAAATGTAACTAAGTCTTTATTTTCCATTTTACCCGCCAGAGCAATACCAACTGCATGTGGCACTTGGGTTGTAACCGGAGACGATCCTGTTACAATACGGTTCTTCTTTTGACCAAAATGTCCCGGCATTTGACGGCCACCAGAATTCGGGTCTTCTGCTTTAGCAAATCCCGATAACATTAATTCCTTTGGAGTCATACCAAAGGTTAAAACGACACCAAGATCACGATAATACGGTAATACATAATCCTTATTACGATCTAATGCAAAGGCAGCACCAACTTGTGCAGCTTCTTGACCTTGACAAGAAATAACAAATGGAATTTTTCCTGAGCGGTTTAAAAGCCACATCCTTTCATCGATACGGCGTGCCAACAACATCGTTTCATACATTTCCAATACGGTTTCGTCACTCAAACCTAGTTCTTTATGTCGGTTTTCAGCCATCACTTTTTACCTCCTAAATTTCTTATTTTATTCATATTACGAATGGATTGCTTTACCATCTACAGCTAAAGCAGCTTCACCAATCGCTTCACTTAAGGATGGATGCGGGTGGATCGTATGCCCGATTTCCCACGGTGTTGCATCTAATACTCTTGCTAAGCCAGCCTCGGATATCATATCTGTCACATGAGGTCCAATCATATGGACACCAAGAATATCATCTGTATCTTTATCAGCAATAATTTTCACAAAACCATCGGATTCGCCATATACTAATGCTTTTCCAATTGCTTTAAATGAGAATTTACCAATTTTAACATTATATCCTTTTTCTTTTGCTTCGTTTTCTGTTAATCCAACACTTGCCATTTCCGGATTACTATAAATACACTTCGATACTAGCGAATAATCGATAGGTGTTGGTTTCTTACTCGCCATGTGCTCAACCGCTACAATTCCTTCATGTGAAGCTACATGTGCAAGCTGCAATCCGCCAATAACATCACCAATCGCATAAATATGAGTTTCCTTTGTCTGGTAATATTCATTTACTTGGATGTAGCCTTTTTCTACTTTAATTTCCGTATTTTGCAAACCAATATTTTCGGTGTTGGCGATTCTGCCGACAGACACTAAAATCTTTTCCCCGGTAAAAGTTTGGTTCTCACCTTTAATTTCAGCAGATATTGACACTTGGTCATCTTCCTTAACTAAAGTTTCTGATAAAACTTTAGCTGAGGTAACAATTTTAATGCCTTTCTTTTTGAGAATTCTCGCTGCTTCTTTTGATATTTCATGATCTTCTGTTGGTACAATACGATCAGCATATTCAATAACGGTTACATCGACACCAAAATCATTTAACATGGAAGCCCATTCTATCCCAATCACACCGCCACCTACGATAATCATAGATTTAGGTAATTCTTTTAGTTGTAGTGCTTCATCTGATGAAAGAACAAAGGAACCATCAATATCCAATCCCGGAAGAGATCTTGGACGAGATCCGGTAGCAATGATCACGTTTTTTGGAATGAGCATCTCATTTTCTTTCCCATTATTTAATTCAACAGATATCGTTCCAGGCATTGGAGAAAAAATTGATGGTCCTAATATTCTTCCTATTCCTTCATAAACATCGATTTTTCCCTGTTTCATTAAATGTTGAACACCGCGATGTAATTGCTCGACTATCTTTTCTTTTCGTTCTTGCACATGGGAGAAATTAAGTTGGATGTCACCAATTGAAATACCATATTCCTCACTTTTTTTCGCTGTCGCATATACTTCTGCACTGCGTAGTAAGGCTTTGCTAGGTATACATCCTTTATGTAAACAGGTTCCGCCTAAAAGTCCTTTTTCAACGATTGCTGTTTTAAGACCTAATTGTGATGCCCGAATCGCAGCTACATAACCACCTGTGCCACCGCCAAGAATGACTAAATCATATTCCTGTGCCAAGCTTATTCCTCCATTCCTATAAAAACATTCTATTTTAAATTCATTTTTCTCATTACATTCTGATATACCTTCACATTTTCCACACCTATGAAGAAATAAATATCAATGAATCAGCTAAGCTGATTCATTGATATTTATTGACTAAGCACGATAACTTAAAATATGACGGTTATTTAGTAAAAATTGACTTCTTGATTTGGATACTTTAGCAATTCGCTCTTCCGCCATTCTATCAGCAGCTACGTATGTTGGAATGCCGTCACGTTTTGAAATTTCGATTACTTTTGCCACATTATTATAAATTCCTTCAACTTTTTTCATCGCACGTTCAGGATTATATCCATATAATTCATCCGCAACATTGATTACTCCACCAGCATTGATAACGTAATCTGGTGCATAAACAATTCCCATTTCATGAATTTGGTCACCATGACGTGTTTCTTTTAATTGATTATTAGCTGAACCTGCAATTACCTTTGCTTTTAATTGAGGAATTGTTTCATCATTAATAATCGCACCCAATGCACATGGCGCAAAAATATCGCTGTTTACACCATAAATATCATTAGGATCGACAACTTCGGCACCAAATTGTTCCACAGCTCTTTGCACAGCTTCTTTGTTAATATCCGTCACGATTAATTTCGCGCCTTCTTCATGTAAATAACGGCAAAGTTCAAAAGCAACGTTTCCTACACCTTGAACAGAAACCGTTAGTCCTTCAAGTGAATCCGTTCCAAATGCTTCATTTGCTGCAGCTTTCATGCCAACATAACATCCATAAGCAGTTACTGGTGATGGGTTACCGGAAGAACCAAATGCTGGTGAAATACCTGTAACAAAATTTGTTTCCTCATGTATTAAATCCATATCAGCAACAGTTGTACCTACATCTTCTGCAGTAATATAGCGACCGTTTAGACCTTGGATGAAACGGCCAAATGCCCGAAACATTTCTTCATTTTTATCTTTGCGAGGGTCACCAATAATAACTGTTTTCCCTCCGCCTAAGTTTAGCCCAGCTGCTGCATTTTTGTATGTCATCCCTCTAGCTAAACGTAGTGCATCTTCAATGGCTGCATCCTCAGAAGCATATGTCCACATCCTTGTCCCACCTAATGCAGGTCCTAAAGTAGTATCATGAATCGCAATAATTGCTTTTAAGCCAGATTGTTCATCTTGACAAAATAATAATTGTTCATAATCGTATTTTCCCATATATTCAAAAATTTTCATTTCAATCTCTCCATCTCTTTATAATTTAGCAGAACAAATCGCTAGTGCTAATAAATATAATTCTTTTCGTCTCTACATAAATAAAAACTTGCTAAATTTTTCTACCACAAATGAAACCGCTTCCAATACCTCGTAATCTTCTCGCAGCTGCAATTGCTACTTTTACTTTATTTTGTTGGGTTGCACGGTTAAGTATTGTGTCTAAATCCATATGTGCTGCCTCAACCCCTTTATATAAAAATCCGTACTCTATGTACTGATGCAATTTTCATGCCAATTAAATTATAGCATTTAAATCAGTATTAATAAAATTTTAACTACCAAAACTCGTGCAATTTTTTTCAAACTACGCAAATTATTGCATGTTATTATTTGCAAGCTTAAATTTTTCTAACTTGTAATATAAATTTCTAATTGATACACCTAGTTGCTTTGCTGTTGCTGTCTTATTTCCATTGTTTTTCTCCAATACTTGTTGAATGACATTTCTCTCATAGCTCTCTACAAGAGTAGTTAAATCTTGTTCAGCTGTCATTGTTTCGGAGTAGGTGGAGGCATGTTGAATATCTTTTTTATTGGATAATACAAGAATATGTTGCTGATCAATTTGTGCTTCATTATAGCCCATAAAAATGATTGCTCGACTTAAAATATTCTCCAATTCACGAACATTTCCCGGCCAATCGTAATCCATTAGTTTTACCAAGGCCTCTTTCGTAATCCCCTCTACATTTCTTCCATAATCCTGATTAAGCTATTGAATTAGCTTTTGGCATAAAAGCGGTATTTCCGTTTTCCTATTTCTTAGGGGAGGAATTTGAATCGGCATTCTATTTATTCGATAATAAAGATCTTCACGAAATGATTTATCTGCAATCGCCTTTTCTAAATTTACATGTGTTGCCGCAATAATTCTAACATTGATTGGGATAGGTTTAGTCCCACCGACGCGGACAATCTCATTTTCCTGCAAAACCCTTAGCAATTTTGCTTGCGTATTAGCACTTAGTTCGCCAATTTCATCTAAAAAGATACTCCCGTTGTTCGCTTCTTCGAAAAGTCCCCTTTTGCCACCTCTCTTTGCTCCTGAAAATGCTCCTTCTTCGTAACCAAATAATTCACTTTCCAATAATGATTCCGAGATTGCGGCACAATTCACACGAATGAATTTATTATACTTTCGATCGCTTGCATTATGTATCGCATGAGCAAAAAGTTCCTTCCCAGTTCCTGACTCTCCCCTTAGTAAAATCGTTACAGGGGTTTTTGCCCCTAATTTTGCTTGTTCAACTGCAATATCCATTTCTTCCGAATTGGAGATAATATCCTCAAATGTATATTTTGCTTCTAAATTTCTAATAATTTGCCGTGCCCGGTCCAATTCTTTTGTCAGCGATTGAATTTCTGTAACGTCATGAATAACCCCAACACTCCCTTTTAAAATTCCATCGACAATAATTGGAGCGACATTTACAATGACTTCTTTTTTCATTGGTCCTACGCGCATTTTCGTTCCACGAATCGCTTTTCTCGTTTGTATGACCTTTAAATGCATACTTTCCCCTTCGGAAATATCAATAGTTGCCGGTTTTCCGATTACTTGCTCCTTCGTTAATCCAGTGATTCGGGTATAAGCGGGGTTAATTAATATTCCTCGTCCATTTTCATCAACTACAGATATTGCATCATCACTTGAATGAATAATTGCTTCTAACATCGTTTGAATTTCTTTTAAATTTGTAATTTCTTCGGCTAAATTGACTACTTCAGTAATATCTTTAAAAACAGCAATCGCACCAATAACAATATTCTTTTCATTTATAATCGGTATCCGCGTCGTTATAATTTTCAGTCCATTATCAAGCACTGTTTCTTGATTTGCTTCAATTCTTCTAGTTGAAATTACCCTAGGTAATTGACTTTTCGGAATAACATCGAGAATATGTTTACCTATCGCATCTGCGATCGGAACTTCTGTCATTCTTTCAGCACTTTTGTTAAAAAATATAATCTTTTCTTCCGTGTCTATTACAACCATAGCTTCATCTGTTGAATTAAATATCAGATTATGCTTATACGTTTCATCTTGTAAAGTTGATATCAGCTCTTCTTTTTCCTCCATCAATGTTGCGATTAAATAAGCAACACTCCCAGGAATTAAAACAGTGTGTTTATTACGAACTTGAAGAATTTCTTGAAAAACAGCTTCATCTCCCGTAACTTCGATAATGATATCAATGGAATCATCTAAAAAATCTTTCCAGTTCTCCCCTGTTTGTATGCCCCTTTTTTTAGCCAATTGGATTCCTTCTGCATTGTTGTTTGGGTCGGTAACCGCTATCACTTTAAACATGCTGCTGCCGACGAGCATTTTTAAAATAGCCGCACCACCCTTACCACCACCAACCAATAATACGTTTTGCAAGTTTCGAGCCCCCTAACAATGCAATATATTTCATACTTTTATTTTATGAATAGTTAAAGGTAAATTCAAGTTTTATAACGGGTCGATTGCTTGACAAATAATTTCGTTGTTATATGATTTTTTTGTTGGATAAAACATTTACCTAAGTTTATTTACTTAAGGAGAACCTTTATGATACGTCTTATTGCTTTATTAATAATGGTAATACCGGGATGTTTCGCGGCGCTTGGTATTAAATTAATGCGGGATATGTTGTTTGGAATCCTCCAACCTCCATTTCCATATTTGTGGCTTCAATTTCTTGTAGGTCTCGTTTTATTTATTGGAGGATTAGGATTTATTGCAGGATTTGTTTTTTATCGTGATCGAAAACGAAATAAAGTCCAAAAACGGTTTAGAAAAAGTATTAAATAAAAAAATCTGCGTGTATTGAGCAGATTTTTTTATTTTGATAGTTTTTTTCTTATTTTAAATGCCTTTTCCGGATAGTCAGTAATAATCGCTGAACACTGAATGGCGATTAATCTTTCCATGTCACTTTCTTTATTCACTGTATATGGGCGAACGGCTATCCCATTAGCCATGGCCTCTTGTATAATCATATTCGGTGCTGCCTTAAAGTTTGGATGCAATCCTTTCGAATGAATCGCTTTAGCGTATATCCACGGCATATATAAGCCATCCGAGTATAATGGGGCGGTTTCTAATTCAGGAGCCAATTGATAGCAGCGTACAAGCGAATAGTGATTAAACGAAGAAATAATGATTCGTTCCTCGTACCGATAATCTCTTATCAGTTGGATCACTTTTTCTTCTAATAACGGATACATGATTTTTCCATTTTTCATTTCAATATTACATAGGAGATTATTTCCTCTCATCCACTCAAACACTTCTTTTAAAGTAGGTATTTTGGGACTTCTAATAAAGGACTGGAAGGTTTTAAATTTATAGCTTGCATTCAATTCTTTTAGTTCCGCTACCGTCAACTGATGAACAAACCCTTTTCCGTTTGTTGTGCGATCCACCGTTTCATCGTGAATAACGACAATTTCTCCATCTTTAGATAGATGAACATCAAGTTCAAGCCCTTCTGCACCTGATTTTTCAGCAGCAATAAATGATTCCATCGTATTTTCAGGATGTGTTCCTGCCGATCCACGGTGTGCAAATATAAAGGTCATGTAGTCACTTCCTTGGCTTTTTTTATTTCTAGTCTATTACACAGTATGAACAATAACATCCATATGGAAGAAATTTTACTTAATTGATTAATTTACTTGTTATTTTACCAATGCATATTCCACATTCCAATCAATATACATAGTATAAACGAAATACTTGTCATAAGGAGTGCATGATGAAAAAGGTTTTAATAAAAATCGTCGTACTATGTCTATTATTGATCGTCCTTTTCTTTTTATTATCTCGTCCTTCAACTAGTTACAAAAAAGTAGTAATTATTGAAAAATATTACACTCCCCAATCAAAAGGAAAAGCAAAAGGAGTGAAAACTAAGAAAAGTATACCAGTAATATCAACTCCAAATGGAAAGGCAGCATGCTTAATGGAATTTGATAACGGAAAAATTCTAGAAATGGATTGCGATACGTATGTACAATATTCAATTGGGGAAAAAGTAAAAATCAAATATAAAAATCATCGTTTAATCGATATAAGACGAAAATAATATCCATCAAAAAGGGTCCTTACGTTAGGACCCTTTTTAAATACAATTTAGAAAAAAATTTATTAGGACGCTTTATGTTCCAAACGCAGTTTATCCGCAACCATTGCAATGAACTCGCTATTTGTCGGTTTAGCTTTGGACATGCTTACTGTATAACCAAATAAGGAAGAGATCGAATCAATATTTCCGCGACTCCATGCAACTTCTATCGCATGGCGGATTGCACGTTCTACACGACTTGCAGTCGTATTAAATTTTTTCGCGATATCAGGATATAATACTTTGGTAATTGATCCGAGAAGCTCTATATCATTATATACCATGGAAATGGCTTCTCTTAAATACAAATACCCTTTAATATGTGCGGGTACACCGATTTCATGGATAATGCTGGTGATACTTGCATCTAAATTTTTTGGTTTCTCTTCATTATTAGATCTAATAAAGGAATGATTTTCCTTTTTCAAAATTGGACTTGGCTTCCCGCTAACTTGCCGAATTTGGTTTGCAAGATTATTCATGTCAAAAGGTTTTAAAATAAAATATGAAGCTCCGAGTTCAACCGCCTTTTTCGTAACATCCTCTTGTCCAAATGCAGTCAGCATGATTACGTTTGGCATTTCACTTTTTTGTCTTAACTTTTCAAGAACTCCTAATCCATCGAGATGAGGCATAATAATATCCAATATTAGCACATTTGGTGAAGCATCTTGTAACATTTCTAAGCACTCTTGCCCATTATACGCAACACCGCTAATTTCCATATCATCTTGAGAAGAAATAAATTCTTCTAATAAAGCAACTAACTCACGATTATCATCTACGATACAAACTTTAATTTTGTTGTTCACTCCTTGTTTCCTCCTCAATTACTAACCACTTTTTTTCATATCTTATTCTCTTATCACATTTTCGACAATGCCTTATAAATTCCTTCTTATATTTGAAAATTTATTAAAAAAAATATATTTTCTCTATTTTTCTCTTTATTTCTCTCGATTTCGACCTCTTTCGATTTTTAATTATATATTTGTCGAATTATCTTTATTTTCATCATAACATATTTCATTCGTACTAAAAATGCAAAAAAGAAAGCTGAAGAGAAATTTCTCTATCAGCTTGCCTTTTCTTCATTTCTTTTTTGATAAATATTTATTCCCGCTTCTCGAAGCATCCATTCGATGTGAACGCCATATCCTGACGTTGGGTCATTAACAAATACATGAGTAACTGCTCCGATGATCTTTCCGTTTTGAATAATTGGACTACCACTCATTCCTTGAACAATTCCGCCTGTTTTCTTCAATAATTTGGGATCAGTAATTTTTATTATCATCCCTTTCGTTGCTGGAAACTTTTGAGGAATGGCATTTATTATCTCAATATCATATTCCTCTACTTTATTTCCTTCAACGACTGTCAAAATTTTTGCCGGACCTTCTTTTACTTGATAGGATAATGCGATTGGCATCGGTTTGTCATACTTTTCATTTTTTATTTTCTTATCTAACTTTCCAAATATCCCAAAGGAACTATTTCGTGTAATATCACCAATAACTTCATGGTCTGAAGAAAAGCGCGCAAGTTTCTCTCCGGGTTTTCCGTCACTGCCTTTTTCAATAGACGTTACTGTCGAATTTAATATTTGCCCTTTTTCGACCAAAATTGCTTTTTTCGTGTCCATGTCTGAGATAACATGGCCAAGTGCTCCATATTTTTTTGTTTTTGGATCGATAAAGGTCATTGTTCCAATTCCTGCGGCCGAGTCCCTAATATATAAGCCAAGTTTATACGTTTGTTCTGACTGATCCTTTTGTGGATTTAAAGAAGTATTTATTTTTTGCTGTTCTCTTTGGATGGTGATATTTAAAGGGGTCCCATCTTTGCCCGCTTTTTCTACTAATGGAGCTACATCTGACAGCTTTTCTATTTTTTCCCCATTAATTTGTGTAATAATATCCCCTACTTTAATTCCAGCCTTTTCTCCCGGTGAAATCTTGCCTGATTTTGTTTCGACAAGATGATGTCCTACTACTAAAACGCCAAGTGTATTTAATTTAACACCAATCGATTGTCCACCCGGAATTACCTTGAAATCCTTAATTACTTTTACATCCACTTTTTTTATTGGCAGTCCAGCTAATTCGAAAAATACTTCATCTTTTCCCGCAGAATTACCTTTTATGTCTAGTGATTTCTTTTGTGCAAACACGTCAATACTTTCGCCTTTGGATGTTACTTTAGCAGACACATTTGCCGCTTTCGCAATATTTAAAACGTCACCTTCAAATAATGTGATATCGGTTGGTATATGAAGATAATTTTGAAACGGTTTTGAAAATCCTATTAAACAAAGTGAAACAAGGAGAAACCCACCAATTACTTTTCTTAGATGATCCAATTTCAAAACTTTTCACTCTCCTCGCTTCTAGTCCACTTTTAAAGAGTAACCTTTTTATTTTTTTGGTTACAATTTTAATTTAGCCTTGATACGGCGGAAATATAACAAGGGATTAAGAAAAAAGCTACCCATTGATGGATAGCTTTTCAAGTGAATTTTTTTGCATAGGCAAGTTGTAGCAATTCTTGTGCATGTTCTATTGCTTTATCGGTTATTTCAACACCTGCAATCATGCGACTAACTTCATTAATTTTTTCTTCCAATTCAAGTGTTTTCACCTTTGTTCGTGTTCGTCCATCAATGGTTTCCTTCATGATAAACAAATGTGTATCTGCCATAGCTGCAACTTGCGGAAGATGGGAAATACATAAAACTTGTGAATGCTCTGAAACTTGATAAATTTTCTCTCCAATTGCTTGAGCAACCCTTCCACTTACACCGGTATCTACCTCATCGAAAATGATCGAAGTAATGCCTTGATGTTTTGAGAAAATCGTCTTCAACGCCAGCATCATTCTCGATAATTCACCGCCTGAAGCAACTTTATTTAATGGTTTTAAAGGCTCACCCGGATTTGTTGATATATAAAATTCAACTACATCCAAGCCATCTTTTCGAAATGGAAGATTTCCTTCATTTTTATAGTCCTCAGCTGATTGAAGGAACTTCACCTCAAATACTGTTTTATCCATATACAATTGCTTTAGTTCTTTATGGATTGCATTAATTAATTTTTTTGAGCATTTTTTTCTTAAATCACTAAGTTGTTTAGCTTCTAAATACAAGTCTTTCTCAAGTTGTGTTAATGTTATTTGTAATTTATCAATATGGCTTTCACGATTAATAATCGTTTCAATTTCTTCTTCTATTTTCGAACTATATTCCAATATATCTTCCAATGTGCCACCATATTTTCTTTTTAATTGGTTTATTTCGTTTAGGCGGCTTTCAATCTCATTTAACCGTTCAGGGTTAAACTCCAAGCTATCTAAATCATTGCGAATCGTACTTGCGGCATCTTCAAGGATATAAAAACAATTTGAAACAGATTCTAGTAGTGGCTTAAAATCAGGCTCAATTTCAGCAGCTGTTTCTAACTGACTCATAACCAGCCCTATCCAATCAATTCCTTTTTGTTCACCCTGCAATGCACCGTAACTCGTTTTCAATGAATCGAATAGCCGTTCAAAATTCATTAATTTTTTCTTTTCTTCCAAGAGAATGGTGTCTTCGTCTATTTGAAGATTTGCCTTTTGGATTTCTTGAAGTTGAAATTGAATAAGATCTAATCGGTGGGCCATTTGTTGTTCATTTTCACTTAATCCTTTAAGTTTTGAAACGATTTGCTCATATTGTTTGTATATTACACGATAATTATCAAGAGCAGTCTTAATCTCTTTACCCCCATATTGGTCAAGAAGCCTTAAATGATGGGTTTCATTCATTAATTCTTGGTGTTCGTGCTGGCCATGAATATCAATTAGTGTACTGCCAATTTCACGCAAAATTGAAATCGTCACTAATTTCCCATTAATTCTACAGACGCTTTTTCCGGAAACGGAAATATCACGATGAAGGATAATCATTCCTTCTTCAATGTCAATTCCAAATTCGTTTGCACGATTATAACATGGATGTGACTCGTCATTTAAGATAAAAAGTCCTTCTATTTCAGCTTTTTTTTCACCGTGACGAACGAATTCTGAAGAACCTCTTCCGCCAACTAATAAATTTACCGCATCAATGATAATCGATTTTCCTGCTCCGGTTTCTCCTGTTAATACCGTTAATCCTTTTTCTATAGACAAATAAAGTTCATCAATGATGGCAAAATTTTTGATCGATAATTCTTGTAACAAGGAAAACTTCACCCCATTTTTTCAATTACCCGTTTAATTCTTTGTTTTATAACATATCTAAAAAGCGTTGTGAAACCATTTCTGATTTTTCTTGGTCCTTGCAAATGATTAAACATGTATCATCTCCGCATAACGTACCAATAATTTCTTCCCATTCAAGAATATCAATTAAGGCGCCTAATGCATGGGCATTACCGGGTAATGTTTTTAAGACAATTAAATGGCCGGCAAAATCTATGCTGATAAAAGCATCTGTTAATGTTCTTTTTAATTTTTGCATTGGGTTAAAACGTTGATCTGCCGGCAGACTATATTTATATCTGCCATCCATAAGTGGTACTTTTACTAAATGTAATTCCTTTATATCACGAGAAATCGTTGCCTGTGTAACATTGAAACCAGCATTTTTTAAATGATCAACTAGTTCATCTTGAGTTTCAATGTCAAAATTTGCGATTATTTCTCTTATTTTAATGAGTCTTTGTCCTTTATTCATCCTCATCCACCTTTACAAAGTTACACTGACAGTTTCTTTAACAATAATACTGACATATCCCACCATGCTTTTTACTACAATGTTAGCTTATTTTTGTCAAAATGTACATAATTAACACGAATGGTGGCAAAAACACAAGAAAAAAGAACAGATCCTATTATTGATCTGATCTTCCTGTTAACTCGTTATGTGCTGCGTTTACTACATCTTTAATTGTAAAATCAAGCGCATTTGATCCATTTTCTTTTTTATTTGAACCAGTCCATTTTAAATGGATTAAAAATTCAATATTTCCTTCTCCTCCAGTTATTGGGGAAAAGGATAAATTTATTACATCATAGCCTTCGGTGAGGGATAGCTGGACAATTTTTTCAATAACGGATTCGTGAACCTTTTTATCCCTTACAATCCCTTTTTTTCCGACCTGATCTTTTCCAGCTTCAAATTGTGGTTTAATCAGGGCTATAACATCACTCGATGGAACCAATAATGTTTTTAAAACTGGTAAAATGAGCGATAAAGATATAAACGAAACATCAATTGTAGCAAAATTAGGCATTTCACGTACTAAATCTTTCGGAGTCACGTAACGAAAATTCGTTCTCTCCATAACGACTACTCGTTCATCCTGTCTAAGCTTCCAAGCTAATTGATTGTAACCAACATCTAGTGCATATGACATTTTCGCACCATTTTGCAAGGCACAATCTGTAAAGCCACCTGTAGATGCTCCAATATCTAATAAGATTTTATCTTTTACAGAAAGCTCGAAAACACGTAATGCCTTTTCAAGCTTTAATCCTCCCCGGCTTACATAGGGTATCATTTTCCCCTTAATCGTTAACGGAATATCCTCATTTACTTTCTCGCCGGGTTTATCGAGACGCTCTTCATTTGAGTAGACTAATCCCGCCATTATCGCACGTTTTGCTTTTTCTCTCGTTTCAATTAATCCTCTTTCAACTAAAAGAGTATCAATTCGTTGTTTTTTGCTTTTCATATGTCATGCCCTTTTTTGTATTTTAGGTGAAAAAGCTTGAATTCTTTTTACAACCTCTTCCTTTGTTAAACCAATTTCTCTAAGTAATTCATTGACACTTCCATGTTCAATAAATTTATCTGGAATACCCATACAATCAATTACATTTGTAAATCCGTGACTATGCGCAAATTCAAGTACAGCACTGCCAAATCCACCTTGTAACACAGCTTCTTCGATCGTTAAAATCGGCATATTTGTATCTAACAATTCTTTTAACATTTTTTCATCTAATGGTTTAATAAAACGTGCATTGATTACTTTGACGGAAAACCCTTGTTTTTGAAGGAGATTAGCCGCTTCAAGTGCCATAGGAATTGTTGTACCAAACGTCAAAATTGCTGCATCCTTTCCTTCACGGAGCGTTTCCCATGTCCCAATCGGTATCGTCCTTAATGTTTCATCCATTGGAACGCCATATCCATTTCCACGAGGAAATCTCATCGCAATTGGACCATCATTGTACTTAATCGCCGTATTAACCATATGTTGTCCTTCATTTTCATCTTTTGGCATCATAAGTACTATATTGGGAATATGACGAAGAAATGCAATATCGAACACACCTTGATGTGTTTCTCCATCTGCACCTACTAATCCCGCACGATCAATACCAATGAAAACATTAAGATTTTGCCGACATATATCATGTACGACTTGATCATATGCACGTTGTAAAAATGTAGAATAAATTGCTAAAAACGGTTTCATGTTCTGTGTGGCTAATCCAGCAGCTACAGTTGCAGCATGTTGTTCTGCAATTCCAACATCATACATACGATTAGGAAATTCTTCAGCAAATTTTTCAAGTTTAGATCCTACAGGCATTGCAGGTGTTATTGCGACAATCCGCTCATCTTTTTTAGCAAGTTTTAAAACTGTGTCACTTACAAGTTTACTCCATGCAGGTGGTGCATTTACCGGTTTAATTAAATCACCAGTTTCAATTTTGTATTGTCCAGTACCATGCCAAGTACCTATCGTATCGTTTTCAGCAGGCTTATATCCTTTACCTTTTTTCGTTATTACGTGTAATAGAATTGGCCCCTTCGTTTTCTTTGCATATTGTAATTGTTCAAATAGTGCTTCGAAATTGTGTCCATCTACAGGACCTAAATAAGTGAAGCCTAATTCCTCAAAAAACATTCCTGAGACAAGAAAATACTTCATACTATCTTTAAGCCTTTCAGCTGTAGCAGCGAGTTTTCCACCAACTGCAGGAATCTTTTTGAGCAAATTCTCAAGTTCGTCTTTCGCCCATTGATATTTATTTGCTGTACGGAGTCGTCCTAAAATATTATGCAAAGCACCTACATTAGGAGCGATGGACATTTCATTATCATTTAAAATAACAAGTAAATCCTTTTTTTCGTGTCCAATATGATTTAATGCTTCTAAGGCCATTCCGCCAGTCAAGGCACCATCCCCAATAATTGGAACTATAAATGACTTTTCACCTTTTAAATCTCGGGCAATAGCCATTCCCATTGCAGCGGATAGGGATGTGGAAGAGTGTCCTGTTTCCCACACATCATGCTCACTTTCACACATTTTCGGGAATCCGGATAACCCCTGATACTGCCTTAACGTAGAAAATTGATCTGCACGACCGGTTAATATTTTGTGAACATAAGATTGATGACCCACATCCCAAATAAATTTATCATTCGGACTATTAAAACATTTATGCAAGGCGATAGTTAATTCTACTACACCCAAATTAGGGCCAATATGCCCACCCGTTTTAGATAGATTTTCAATTAAAAAATGACGAATATCATTACTTAGTTCTTTTAACTGGTCAATATTCATATCTTTTAGAAAGGAAGGGTCCTTAATTGATAATAGATCCAAAATGGATCACTCACTTTCATTTCATAGATTTTACTGTTGATGTCTTGATTTTTATAATTGTAACGGATAGTTAGATTACTGTATTATAACATATTTTACTTACATACTCATTCTATACCTATTTTAATGATTTCTTACTACAATTAATTCAGCAAGTTCTTCTAAAAGCTTAGTATCAAGATTTAGATCCCGCAGCATATCTTTTGCAAGATTCGTATGATAATGGAGACGTTCCTTCGCACCATCTAACGTTAATAAGGATGGGTATGTGCTTTTCACATTTCCTTCATCGCTTCCCACCGGCTTACCAATGATTTCTTCTTTTCCTTCAATATCTAAAATATCATCACGGATTTGAAAGGCAAGGCCGATATTTTCTGCATATTTTTCTAACAAATCTATTTGTTCACTCGATGCACCTGCTATTATAGCACCTGCTACCGCACTGAATGTTAGAAGTTTACCGGTCTTATTTCTGTGAATATATTCTAATTCTTCTATTGATAATTCTTGTTTTTCACCAAGCATATCTGCAACTTGTCCACCAACCATGCCTTCAGGACCGGCAGCAATCGCCAGAAGTTCAATGATCTTTACCTTTTGTTCGCTCGTTAAAGTTGAATCCTGCGCAATCATTTGAAAGCTATATGTGAGTAGACCATCACCCGCTAAAATCGAATAGGCCTCACCAAATACTTTATGATTCGTTGGCTTTCCACGTCGTAGATCATCGTTATCCATCGCGGGTAAATCATCATGAATTAGTGAGTATGTATGAACCATTTCTAATGCACAAGCTGTTTTTATTCCATACTTCATTTCTTTTCCAAAGGCATGTAAGGTAGCTAAAAGCAATGTCGGACGGATTCGTTTACCACCTGCTTGAAGCGAATAAGCCATAGCATCCTTTATTTTTTGAGGAGCATGTAATTTCACAATAGCCTGAGAAAGTTCTGTTTCTAATCGTTCGTTCACTTTCTTCATAAATGATCTTAATTTATGTAAATCCAATTCTACTCCTCCTCTTTGATGATAAACTCCTCTTCTCCATTTTCAGTAATTACACTAGTTAATTGTTCTTCTACCATTTTTAATTTATCATGACAAAGCTTTGAAAGACCCATTCCTTTTTTATAGATTGTAAGTGCCTCCTCTAATGGAACGTCTCCTTCTTCTAACCGCTGGACAATTACTTCTAACTGTTCCATTGCTTCTTCAAAAGATAATTGCTTTTCCATTTTTCTCTCATCCCTTTTCAATGTTTTCAACCGAACAGATGATTTTCCCATCCGAAACCATTACTTGAATTTCTTCACCTTTAGAGGTTTGTTCGATGCTTTTTATAATTTCTTTTTCTGGAGTATATGCGAGGCTATATCCTCGTTCCATTACTTTAAGGGGACTTAAAGCCTCCAGTGCAGTAATTGCTTTTGAAAACTCTTGTTGTTTCGTTTGTAAAATTGCTTGCAAACGACTCCTTAATTCTTTATTTAACCGTACATGTTTTTCTTTTCCCCGCTCAAGTAACTGATGAGGCTGATTTCTTTGTAGTCTTTTCGCTAGTTGTTCATATCCTGTCATTTCGTGTTGCAACGTTTTGTTCATTTGCCGTGTCAATCGTTCCGTAAGGTGATCCATATACTCCATTTTTTGCTCATACAATCTGTTTGGGTTGCGAAAAACATAGGATCGTTTAATAAATTGCAGCCTTTTTCGTTGATGCTGAACGATTTCGGAAAATCCCCTAATTAGTCTTGATTTTCTATTTAATAATTTTTCCATAATTTCTTCGATATGCGGCACAGCTAATTCAGCGGCACCAGTTGGAGTTGGTGCACGTAGGTCAGCAACAAAATCTGCTATTGTGAAGTCTGTTTCATGTCCAACCGCAGATATAATAGGTATCTTTGAGTTAAAAATCGCTCGAGCAACAATTTCTTCATTAAATGCCCAAAGCTCTTCAATTGATCCCCCACCACGACCAACGATCAATACATCTATTTCTTTCATTTCATTCATTTTTTCAATCGCATTTGCAATCGATTTTGCTGCATTTTCACCTTGAACTAATGCAGGTATTAATTTGATTTTGCCGATCGGATATCGACGTTTTATCGTTGAAATGATGTCTCTAACGGCCGCACCGGTAGGAGAGGTAATAACACCAATATTTTTCGGGTATGGGGGTAATTTTCTTTTTCTTTCTAGCGCAAATAAGCCTTCCTGACTAAGTTTAGTTTTAAGTTGTTCATAGGCTAAATATAATTCACCAATTCCATCCGGCTGCATTTGCTTTACGTATAATTGATATTGCCCGCTACCTTCATACACGGTAATCTGACCCTGAATGAGAACGTTCATGCCATTTTCAGGTTTGAATTTCAATCCTTTATTTGATTTTGAAAACATCACTGCTAATATTCTAGCTTTGTCATCCTTTAATGTAAAATACATATGACCGCTAGAATGTTGCTTATAGTTAGAAATTTCACCTTTTACATGAATATCAACAAGATGTGGATCAACATCAAATTTTCTTTTTATATATTTTGTTAATGCATGGACTGTAAGATAGGGTTTTGTTGTCATTCAAAAACATCCTTAATCTCAAAAATTACGTTACAAAACAAAAGCTGCTTCCACGGAAGACAGCTTTTGTTTACATTATACAACTTAATCACCGTATTTACGAAGTTTAAATTACTTTTCGATCGAATCTTTTATTTTTGAAAGCACTCCATTAATAAATTTACTTGAACGTTCATCACCAAATCGCTTAGAGACCTCTAACGCTTCGTTAATCGCCACATTTGCTGGAACTTCGGGTACATAAACAAGTTCAAATACTCCAAGTCGTAAAATATTTAAATCTACTTTAGCTAAACGTTCGATTGTCCACTTTTCTAAATGGCGTGAAATGGTGTCGTCAATTTCTTTAATATGCCCACATGTTCCGTTTACCAAAGTGTTTAAGTATTCATCATTTTGTTCATCTCTTAAGATATTCTTAATTGCTTCTTCTGGAGCAGCCTCGTTTATATCTATTTGAAATAATGCTTGAAGTGCTTTTTCTCTAGCAGTTCTTCTTTTCATCTTTACATAAAACTCCTTTTAAACTAGTCATGAATAATATCATTATCGCCAGTTACATTGTAAAATTACACATTTCCTAAAAAGATAATATCACAAAAACAACTAAGAAAGCACATTTATCATGAGAAGATTGAATTTTAACATCGTTCAACAAATTAAAAAGGTAATCCAAAATAGATTTTGGATTACCTTTTCTAATTACATCATTTCTGATTCGAAATCCGTTTCAGGTTTTTGGGTTTCAAATTGAATCCCTACAATATGAATATTTATTTCTTTTGTTTCCAGTGCTGTCATATTCAATAATGCTTGCCTAATATTATCTTGTATCTTTTGCGCCACTGTTGGGATTGAAATGCCAAAGTTCATGGAGCAATATACATCAATAATAATTCCTTCATCCGTTAAGTCTACCTTTACGCCTTTTCCATGATTTTTCCTTCCGAGTTTTTCAGCAACACCCGAAGCGAAATTCCCACGCATCTGTGCGACACCCTCGACCTCAGAAGCGGCGATTCCAGCAATAACCTCGATAACTTCTGGTGCAATTTCAACTTTACCTAATCCATCGTGCCCATAATCCATTTCTAGCATTGAATTTGTCTCAACCATATGATTAAGCACCTCCGTACGATTAATTATTTCATTAGATCGTATATCTCTAAAAATTTTGTATTAAAGTCACCTTTAACAAAAGTCTCATGTTCTAATAATCTTAAATGAAAGGGAATTGTAGTGTGAACACCTTCAACTGCAAATTCACTTAAGGCTCGCTTCATTCTTGCAATGGCTTTTTCCCTCGTTGAGCCATACGATATTACTTTAGCAATCATCGAATCATAATATGGAGGGATCTCATAACCAGGATATGCAGCTGAATCAATTCGAATACCTAAACCACCTGGTGGTAAATACATTTCAATTTTTCCCGCTGATGGCATAAAATTTTTAGCAGGGTTTTCAGCATTTATTCTGCATTCAATTGCCCAACCGGAAAATGTTACATCTTCTTGTTTAATGGACAATGGCTTTCCAGAAGCAACAAGTATTTGTTCTTTAACTAGGTCAACACCTGTAACTAATTCAGTAACCGGATGTTCTACTTGAATTCGTGTATTCATTTCCATGAAATAGAAAATTTGATTACGATGATCATAAATAAATTCAATTGTTCCAGCGCCAGTATAATCTACTGCTTTCGCTGCTTTAACAGCTGCTTCACCCATTTTTTCACGTATTTCCGGAGTGAGTGCAGGTGAAGGCGACTCTTCTAGTAATTTTTGTAACCTTCTTTGTATTGTGCAATCCCTTTCACCTAAATGGATCACATTTCCATGTTGATCTGCCATCACTTGAATCTCAACATGTCGGAAGTCTTGAATATATTTTTCAATATAAACCCCTGGATTTCCAAAAGCTGTTGCTGCCTCTTGTTGAGTAATATTAATCCCTTTAATTAATTCGTCTTCATTGTTTGCAACGCGGATTCCTTTACCGCCGCCCCCTGCAGTCGCTTTTATAATGACTGGATAATCCATTGAATTAGCTAATTCAATCGCTTCTTCTATGTTGTTAATAATCCCATTGGACCCGGGAACAATCGGAACACCAGCTTCCTTCATTGTTTCTCTAGCAATATCCTTCGTTCCCATTTTAGAAATTGCTTCCGGACTTGGACCGATGAAGATAATATTGCATTCTCTGCATAATTCTGCAAAATCAGCATTTTCAGCAAGGAAACCATATCCTGGATGGATTGCATCGCATCCAGTTAATTTCGCAACACTTATAATATTTGTTACGTTTAAATAGCTGTCTTTTGATGATTTTGGACCTATGCAATAGGCTTCATCAGCTAATTGTACATGCAAAGCATCTTTATCAGCCTCCGAATAAACAGCCACTGCTTCGATTCCTAAATCACGACAAGCACGAATAATTCGAACGGCTATCTCACCGCGATTTGCGATTAACACTTTTTTTATCATTGAAGTTCTCTCCTTACTTAGACTTCACCAAGAATAAAGGTTGTCCATATTCAACAAGTTGACCATCCTTTACTAGAATTTCGACGATTTCTCCTTCAACTTCAGCTTCGATTTCATTAAATAGTTTCATTGCTTCGACGATACAAACAACAGTATCCGGTTGAACTTTTGAACCAACCTTTACATATACATCACTATCTGGTGAAGGTGATTGATAGAATGTACCAACCATTGGCGAAACAATTTTATGTAAATTTTCGTCAGCAGCCGCTTGTGGTTGAACTTGTTCAGCTTCTTTTTTCACTTCTGCTACAGCAGGTTGAGATACTGGTACTTGTGCGACTTGCTGAGTTGGAACGTTAGCAACAAGTGGTGTTTCAACTAGAGTTACTCCGGATTGTTTCTTCATTTTAATAATTGAACCATCATTTTCAATTTCAATTTCATCAATACTTGATTGATCAACAAGTTTGATTAATTCACGAATTTCTTGTATTTTCATATTGAATTACACCTCTTTTTGAATTTTTCAGCTATTACTATTATCCCGCTGAAAGTCTGACAATGTCAAACATCTAATAAAAAATTAGATTTTGGTAGCTTATGACTAGCTACTAATATCATACGATAATAGTTAGTCAAAATTCAATAACTGAATAGGAACAATCGAATATCCCCACGAATCAATCTCAAAAGAATTTAAAAAAGCCCCTTATCAATAAGGGACTTTCATGTATTTTAAGGTTGAAAATTTACGGCAACATTTTGTAAGCTACCTAATTGTTCAGTTACGAGTCGAACAATTTGGTTTGCCGCTTTTGTATCGTGTTCTTTTGCCTTCACCGTGATTTTCATATCATCTCCATCTGCATGAACTAAAACGTCCTCATATCCTTTTGATTTAATTAAGTTTTCCAAAACCTTTTCTGTTTGAGCTATTTCTGTTAATTTTTTCATTTCATCTACCGCTTTACTTCTTTCATCGGCAGATAAATCGGTTGAAGCTGCTTTTGCAGTTAAATCTTCTCTTAGTTTACTTCTAGCATCTTGAACTTGTAAGCGGATTTGTTCAAATACTTCATTATCTGCAGATTCAGTTACCACACTTTTATTTTTTCCTTTTTTAGTAGTGTCTTGATTCTTTGTTGCTTCTTTGCCATCTTTATTCTCAACTGCTGCCATATCCGATTGTTTTGGCTCGGAAGTGACATAATAGACTGATAAAACAACAACTAAGCTTAGCATTGTTAATAACCATACTGTTTGTTTTTTTAATAACATAGATAAATCCCCCTTAGCTTTTTTTAGGTTGAACAGATACACGGTGGCTCGGAACATCTAAAACTCTTGAAACTGCTTCAATAATGGTGCTTTTAATGAATATATTTTTCGCGCCATCTGCAATAACAAGAACGCCTCGAATAGCTGGTTTTTTTGTTTCAGTAATTATTGGTATTTCTTTATCTCCATCCCTAATTACAACGAGCTTTTCATCCTTCGATAAATCTTCAATTTTACGCTCACCACCATTTGGATCTGTTTCAGTTGTTGTTTGATTTTGGATGACTGTATTTTTCTCATACACTTTACTCTCAGTTGCTTCTAGATTCACAATCACCCGGACCTTTCCAACACCTGATATTTGTTCTAACGCATCCTTTAACTCAGTTTCAAATTGCATTTCATAATCTTTCATCGATTTATTCTGATTTTTATTACCAGAACCAAATGTTTCTACATCTTTTTGATTATTTGCCGCACTATAGACGGATGTGGATGTTTCCTTTTTCCCACTTTTCCATATATCACTGATGAGCATGAAAGCAATTCCACATACTAATACAATTAAAAAATATTGATACTTTTTACTTTTTTTACTTGGATCTTTTTCGTTTGTCTGAAATAGTTTTTCCTTAATCCAATCGACTGGACCTTTATTATTACTCATTCCGGTCTAGAACCCCCCTCTCCGTTATGGAGTTCAATTTGGTCGGGAGCTATTCCCCAGCGTTCGGATAACATAGATAATATGCTTTCATTTTCTCTACTTCCCATCCCTTCTTCCGGCTCTTCTTCACCAATGCTAATATTAACTGGTTTAATGATCGGAACGGAATCATCTTTCTTTTTTTCCGCGAGATAAACAATCACCTTTTCTATCGGATTTTCGTTTTCTGCAACCCGGTCTTTAGAATCTATCTTTATTTGTTGAATATCTTTGTCAAATCTGTCTATCAACTCCTCTTTAACATCATTTTTCATTTTTTCACCCACTTGTTTTAATGTATATTCAACTTGTCCTGCTTGTATTTCTTTTTTTTTCGATTCTATTAAATTTTCTACTTTGTTACTGTCTATTATTTTTTTGTTTGAAAACGATGCAACGACCTGATCGAAATCTTTTGCTACCACCTTTAGAAGAGGGGTTAGAATAATCGCAATTAACAACAGGCCGGTTACCATTTTTGTATACTTTTTCATTGCCGAGTTTGGTAGGAGCATATCCACAATCATTGCCAACAAGATAAATACAACAATATTCATAATCCATTCTGTAATAAAAGACAAAAACGTCACCCCTCCCTATTCATATATTTTTATTTAATCTAGCGCATCATGATTGTAATATTTCCGGCTGTAATAATAATGGTGATGCATAAAAAAAACATAAAAGCAACAATGGCTAATGCGGCAAAAACATAGACCATATTTTTGCTGATTGTATCAAGGCAACGAATGACCGGACCATTTCCAATTGGCTGTATAATTGCCGCTGTAAATTTAAACATAAATGCAAGTACCAAAATTTTGATTGCAGGAAATGCTGCAATAATAAGAACGATCGCCACCCCGGCAATTCCTAATGTGTTTTTCAATAATGCAGAAGCACTGATGACTGTGTCTGCAGCGTCCGTAAACATCCTTCCCACGACAGGAATAAAATTCCCGGTTACAAACTTTGCCGTTCTTATCGTAATTCCATCTGCAACTGCAGTTGCTGTTCCTTGAACGGAAATGACGCCTAAAAAGATAGTCATAAAGATTCCAAGTAACCCAATACTGCAGTTCCTTAATAATTGCGCTAATTGTGTCGCCTTATACTCTGATAACGTACTTACAATACTAAGAACAGTAGACAATAATAATAATGGTAAGACGATATATTGAACGAGTATACCGCTTGTATTCATGAGAAAGAGAATAACCGGATGAAAAAATGCCGCAGAAGTAACACCGCCTGAGGTTGATATTAATGCCAATAAAAGAGGAATAATTGCTACAATGAAGTTAATCATCATCGTTATGGCATTTTTGGCGTAATCAATTGCTACATGAAAACTATTTAAAGCTAAAATAATTATTACGATAAATACGATTGCATAAGCAACCTTACTTATTGTCCCCTGTTCAAATGCGTTATGAAGTGACTGAAGAAACATGCTAAAAATAGTTAAAATGATTAACGATCCTAGTAATTTACCATTGGCAATCAGTTCATGGAAAAAAAATTTTAAAATACCATGAAACCATTGATTTAGCGAAAAATCTTTATCACCTTTAATAAAGTCAATTAAGCTTCCTTTTTGACTATCCGGTAAATAACCGCCATATTCGTCGACGATTGTTTCCCAATACTGCTTTAATTCATTTACACCTAAATCGTCCATCTGTTTTTCAACAAGTTCATCTTGAATGGTCGTATTGTTTTCGCTCGAAGAGGCTGCATGAACGGTATCTTGTCCAATAAAAAAAATCAGTAGTATAGTGAAAATCGGGAACCATTGCCTCAAATTTTTTCACCTCATCACTCGGTCTATCCTTTCGGAACTAAATTAATTACAGTTTCAATTAAAACTGTCAAAATAGGTATGGCCATTGCTAAAATCAATATTTTCCCGGCAAGTTCTACCTTTGCTGCCATTGTTCCCTGTCCGGCATCTTTTGAAATATGTGATGCAAATTCCGCAATATACGCTATGCCAATGATTTTTAGGATGGTTTTTACATAGATTGTATTGACGTTCGCATTTGCAGCGATTCGTTCTACCATCTGTATAATCGCGTAAACTTGGTCGACTAAAAAGATGAATATCCCACATCCAACAAATAAAACTAATAAAAACGCAAAATTAGGTTTCTGTTCTTTTATAATTAATGCAAGAAAAGTTGTGATTAAGGCAATCCCTACTATTTTTAAGATTTCAATCCTTAATCCCTCCTCTAGCCTTGAAATAAGAATACTGACTTTATTTTTTGAAATAAATCATCGACGATTGAGGCTACTAAAAACAAAATATATAAAAAACCAAATAATGTAACCCACTGAGCGTATTCCTTTTTTCCAACTTGATCTAATATCGTGTGCAAAAATGCAACGACAATACCTACACCAGCTATTTTAAAGATTACATCTACGTCTATCCCCACAACCTATTCCTCCTACAAGAGCAAAATTACGATTAAAAGACCCGAAAGAAAACCTAAGCTTTTCATCATTTTTTCATATTTTTGTTGTTTATCACGTGCCTCCGACTCCTCACGTTCCAAATGTGTTAATGTGAGAATAATTTGTTTCTGTTCTGTTGCACGATCATGCTTACCTAGCGTTTCACCAAATTGAATAAGAATTTCGTATTCACTTTTTTTTAATGCAGTTATTTTCCAAATTTCTTGTAAGCTTTCTTCCCAAGCAATTTTAACCGTCGTTTCCATAGTCGTTAACTTTTGTGAGAATCTCTCAAAAATAATGGAGATTGGTTTAGGTAATTGTGCAGCTAATTTTCTAGATGCTTCATGTAAAGGTGTATGACCATACATGATTTCTGCTTCTAATGATTGTAATGCCGTTCGAAGCATCCTTAACTGCTTCGGTCTCTCACTTAAATGTCTTGAAAGTTCAAATCCTGCCCATGTTGTAGAAAGAATAATAAATATAGCTCCAATCACACTAACCACTCATAACACCAGCTTTAAATTTCTTTTCATCACCATTTGCATTAAGAAACTTTTTAATAGTTCCGGGACCATTTTTCCTGGAAAGTTCAAGGTAATTTTCAAATACATGCTGGTCCAAAATATCCCTTAATATAGGCCGTTTTTTGATCTCTTCAAACGAGTTTCCATGTGTAGTCATAATCAATGTAATTCCCGCATTAATCGCTTCCATAATCGCGATACTATCTTCTTCTCTGCCTATTTCATCCACGATAAGAACGTCCGGACTCATCGAACGAATAAGCATCATCATCCCTTCAGCTTTCGGACATGCGTCCAAAATGTCAATCCTCGGACCAAAGGTTAATTGAGGAATCCCTCGCACACAACCGGCGATTTCGGAGCGCTCATCGACTATTCCCACCTTTAAAGGTGGAATCCCTTTTTCTTTACTTCCTGTTGAAATAACTCTAGCAATATCCCGTAACAAAGTTGTTTTTCCTGTTTGCGGGGCGCCGATGATCATCGTATGTTTCCATTTTCCTTGATATAGAAATGGAAGAAATGGTTCAGAAATACCGATTTTTTCTCTTGCAATTCTAAAATTAAAAGATGCTAAATTTCTAATTGCTTTCACTGATCCATTTTCTAGAATGACCTTTCCTGCTAATCCAACCCGATGGCCGCCGGGGATTGTAATATAACCTTTTTGTAATTCCTCTTCTAATGTATAAAACGAATAATTAGCTAACTTGTTAATTAACTGTTCCGCATCTTGCTCTGAAACAAGATATGGGAGGAAGTATGGCTTCCCTCTAGTCGAAACCTCAAGAGGTCGGTTAATTCGAATTCTTATTTCCTCCATTGTATTTAAAATGGGAGCTGGCAATTCGCGGATTTTTTCTGAAATTTGTTTTGGCAAGAATGCAAGTATATTTTCCAACGTTCGTTCCTCCTTATGTTGCTGCTTTAATAAGTTTTAAAATGCTTGTACTCCCGATATTAATATGTATTCATCCTACTTGGGAGTATGACTAAAAGACATAAAAAAAAGCTGTTCAAAAGGGTTATATGTAACCTTTTGAACAGCTTTGCACTCCTATTATGCACGTGATACGTAAGAGCCATCTGTTGTATTAATGATTAATTTATCTCCTTCGTTAACAAAGAAAGGAACTTGTACAATTAAACCAGTTTCAACTTTAGCCGGTTTCGAACCGCCTGATGCAGTATCTCCCTTAATTCCCGGTTCTGTTTCAGTTACGGTAAGTTCAACTGTGTTTGGAAGTTCAATCCCAAGTGTTTCTCCTTGATACATCATAATGTGTACTTCCATGTTTTCTTTAAGAAACTTCAATTCATAATCAATTGCTGCAGAACTTAATTCAATTTGTTCGTATGATTCATTGTCCATAAAAACGTGTTGATCACCGTTTGCATAAAGATATTGCATTCTGCGATTATCAATTTGTGCTTTCCCTACTTTTTCACCGGCACGGAATGTTTTTTCTTGAATGGCACCGGTTCTTAAGTTACGTAATTTAGAACGAACAAACGCTGCTCCCTTACCAGGCTTAACATGTTGAAAGTCCATTACTCTCCATATTCCACCATCTACTTCGATTGTTAAACCAGTTCGAAAATCATTAACTGATATCATGTTGTTTCTTCCTCCTATTTATTCAGAATTAAGGAATCAATCCTTAATATACTGAGGTTCAAAATCATATTAAAGAATAATTAAGTCTTTTGTTGAATGAGTTAGTTTTTCATTCGAATCCTCTGTTATTAATGTGTCATCTTCGATACGAACTCCACCAATACCTGGTAAATAAATACCAGGTTCAACAGTCACAACCATGCCAGGTCGTAGGACAATATCAGATCTTACTGATAACGCAGGTCCTTCATGAACTTCTAAACCAATTCCATGTCCGAGAGAATGACCAAAATATTCACCGTAGCCTCTTTCAGAAATATAATTTCTTGCGATGGCATCAGCTTCAATACCTGTCATTCCTGGTTTAATGTTTTCCATCGCAAGCAATTGTGATTCTAAAACAACATCGTAAATTTCTTTCAACTTGTCTGATGGTTTCCCCACTGCGACCGTACGAGTAATATCAGAAACATATCCTTTATGAAGTGCACCGTAATCTAAAGTAACGAAATCACCTTTTTCAATCACCTTATCGGAGGCAACTCCATGCGGAAGTGCTGATCTTGTTCCAGAAGCAACAATTGTATTGAAGGATGAAGAAGTTGCACCTGCTTTTCTCATGAAAAACTCAAGTTCATTGGATACTTCAAGCTCAGTAACACCAGGCTTAATATAATCTAATATATGTTTAAATGCAGCATCAGCAATGTCGGCTGCTTCCTTTAATATCTTAATCTCTGATTCGGTCTTAATCAAGCGTAAATTTTCAATTAAACTTGAAACTGGAACTAATTCTACAGAAAAAGATTTTTCATACAGAATATAGTCGGAATAATTCACGTAGTCTTGTTCGAATCCAAGTTTTTTAATTCCTAAAGCAGTAAGCTGCTGTGCAATTTCCTCATGGACAATTCCTTTGTGCTGAATAATTTCAAAATCTTGTGCTTGTTTTGCAGCTTGTTCTACATAACGAAAATCGGTAATAAAAAGTGCTTTTGTTTCTGAAATTAGCACGACACCTGCTGTTCCCGTAAAATTAGTCATGTATCGCCGATTATATGGACTTGTTATTAAAATCCCATCAATCCCTTGTTTAGAAAATTGATTGCGCAAGTTCTCTAATTTTTGCATTGTTTACTCTCCCTTGCCTATGTATTCTACTAATGCTTTTAACGCTAATTCATAACCAAATAGTCCTAATCCGACAATTTGTCCAGCTGTCACCGGTGAAATGACGGATACCCTGCGGAATTCCTCGCGATTATGTACATTTGAAATATGCACTTCAATGACAGGTACATCAATCGAAGCAATCGCATCACGAATCGCGTAACTATAGTGGGTAAATGCGCCGGGATTGAAAATAACCCCTAAAAAGTTCCCATTACTTGTTTCATGCAATTTGTCAATAAGTTCACCCTCATGGTTGGATTGCATTGAAACGACTTCTACATTATATTCTTTTTCCAATTCACTAAAGCGCTCATATAAAGTTTTTAGCGAATTCTTTCCATACACATCCGGTTCTCTTTTACCTAATAAATTTAAATTAGGTCCATTTAATAATAAGATTTTCATAATCAAACGCACCTTTAAAAATGGTATTTGTAGAAATTGTTAAGAATTTTCTACACAACACATTTTATCATAAAAATTATCGCTTCAATTCATTTTCTTTAAAATATTTTAGTTCATTATGTTCATAGGAAATCGAGTACCCAATAAAAAGACCATATAAAATGTACACACATGCAGCGGCAATTAAAGTATTTATATCAATTTGAAAAAATGGTTTCATACTTGGAAATATTGGGTTTAAGATCATAAAAACAACTAAAAATAGAACGAAACCATAACCGATACCGACCCACATTGTATTTAATTTTTTTAATAGAATATAATACACTAACGCTACACCGATCGAGATAATTCCGTACAAAATGATTGTAAGAATAATCCCTATCCAGCTTTCTCGCCATGTTCCTACTGTAAATGGCTCTAATAAAATATTTGGTTCAATTGTCGAAAAGTTAAAATAGTAACATAAATAACCAATTAAGCTCCAAAATATTCCCCCAACAAACCCGGTTGTGACAGTCATTAATAGAAAAGACATTTTTGGAAATTCTACTTCATCTTTATGATTTGACATAATGCACCCCCAATTACATGTACTATTTATAGAATAACCACAAGTAATGGTGCTAGTCGTAATTTTGTTTTTTTAGTAAAATAAACTTAATAAGTCTTGCATTCAAAGAAATGGTTGGTGAAAAATTAGTGGAAAGTCAAAAAAAGCCCTCATATGGTGGGCAAGCTGTAATAGAAGGAGTTATGTTTGGTGGGAAGAGCCAAACTGTAACTGCGATCCGTCGTAAAGATCATACAATAGATTATTTTTATTTACCGAGGAAATCACACCCCACATTGCAAAAGCTTAAAAAAATTCCCTTTTTAAGAGGGATTATTGCGATACTTGAAGCGAGTGCAAATGGTTCCCAACATTTAAATTTTTCGAGTGAACGGTATGATCAAGATCCTGAAAATGATCAATATATTGAAGAAGAAAAAGTTTCTAAAACGACGATGATTATAGGTGTTGCTACACTTGGCGTTCTATCATTTATTTTTGGGAAATTTGTGTTTACTCTTGTACCGGCAATACTCGCATCATTCACAAAGCCAATCTTTTCAAGTGATGTGGCTCAAGTACTAATTGAAGGATTAATAAAGCTAATCCTTTTATTGGCCTATATTTACTTTGTATCGTTAACGCCTCTTATTAAACGTGTGTTTCAATATCATGGTGCGGAGCATAAAGTCATCAATACATTCGAAAATAATTTAGAACTTACCATTGAAAATGTCCAATCACAATCAAGACTTCATTATCGATGTGGAAGCAGTTTTATTCTTTTTACAGTAATCATTGGCGTTTTTATTTATATGTTAGTACCAACAAATCCACTATGGTTACGCTTAGTCGATCGGATTGCATTAATACCCGTTGTATTAGGAATTTCTTTTGAAGTTCTGCAATTTACAAATAAGTTAAGAGAGATACCCGTTCTCCGTTATTTAGGATACCCTGGTCTATGGCTACAGTTACTTACAACAAAAGAACCTACTGATGATCAAGTAGAAGTGGCCATTGCATCTTTTAATGAGCTTTTGAAACTGGAAGAAAATCAAACAACGTCTAAAGAGGATTCACAGTCTTTGCAAATGTAACATGAAGCATTTCAAGCCTAAACTTTATCCAAGTCTTTATTTGCATGTTTGAAAAGATATAAATATGTGAAAAAAATGGTATAAAAGGATGAATTTACGGACAAAATGCTTATGATGCTCGTAAGGAGGTGGCTTTCTTGGTTGCAAAAAAATGGTTGATCGGACTAGTTTTTCTGCTTGCATTAATTGGGCTTGGATCAAATGTAATTCAACAGCCCGGAGCATTATTTAAACAATTACTTATTTGGGCTGTTATTATTTGTTGTATTTATCTAATTTATCGATTATGGTCAGGGAAACGTCCTTCTCATCAAAATAAAAGGGCTTTTCTAAAAGCCGCACGACGATCGAAAAAACGAATAAAAAATCGACAAGCTACTGCTAGTACGCAGATTAATGCTTTGAAAAAGCCAATACGAAAAAAGTCTCAAGCAAAATTAACTGTAATTGAAGGAAAAAAAGGCAAAAAGAAAAATCGAGCGATATACTAAACTCGATTATTCTCAATTGATCAGTATGTCCACGTTTTTAAAAATTCCTTAGTTTTCATTCGCCCTAACTTGATGAGGGCGTCTTTTTTTTCTTCGGATATTTGAAAGTCTGTCGAAACATAGTTTTCCGCAGAAATAAAAACAATATCCTTTTCATGTTTTCTTGATATATATCTAGAATCATGCGCTTCCTTCATCGTTTCAAATAATGCATTGAATAATTGTATTCCGTTTTTTATCATATGTTTTGGATGCTCTTTTAAATCATAACTTAACGATACGCCAACAACTGGCCGCTTTTTTTTCGTTTCATTATTAACGAAAATCCACATTGGAAAATTGCTTAAAACACCACCATCAACGATGACACTTATTCCTTCTAAACTTTTCAACTTCACTGGTTCAAAAAAATATGGAATGCTACAGCTCATTCGGATTGCTCTAGCGACAGGAAAACTATCAATCGGTATACCGTACTGAACAAGATCATCGGGAAGAACAAGCAGACGGCCATTGCTTAAATCAGACGCAACAACTTTTAAGGAATCTTTCGGTAAATCTGCAAACGTATATATCCCTTTTGCACCTAACATCTCTCGTAACCAATCTTCCAACGCTTTCCCTCTATACAGGCCTAAGCGCCAATACAGAAAAATCCATTTTGAAATTTGTTTTGGAATAGGCATCCATGTTTTCCATGAATCCAATAAACTTTCATATGGCACCTGTGAAAAAAGATTTTTCATCTCTTGACTAGAGTAACCAGCTGCAATGAAACCGGCTATAATTGACCCAGCACTTGTCCCTGCTACACGATTAAATGTAAAGCCTTGTGATTCTAATTCTTCATAAGCACCGATTAGTGCTAAACCTTTTATGCCACCTCCTGAAAACACTCCATCTATATCCATGTTCGCATCTCCTTTGGTGTCGATCCTCATGTTATATTTTTAAGATGGTGTTTAAGAAAATAGAACAAAAAAAGAAAAAGAGATAGGCTTTTGCCTATCTCCCATTACTTATAATCCACATTTTAATTGTGCATTACAGTTTTCACATGTATTACAGCCACCAATTTCTTTAACTTTCCCCTTACGGCAAACAGGACATGTATTGCCAATTTCCGAACCAATTGTTACACTCGTTGAGCGCAAATCCTGAATCGTATCAACTATTACAACTGTTTGTTTATCCTTTATTGGCTCAATGCTATTTTCGACTTGATTTTCTTCGGCTTTTAAAGTTAATACTTGTGAATCACGGCTTCCATCAACATATACTGTGCCGCCTTTAGCTCCACCTTTATATAGACGTTCATATACTTTTTGGACCTGTTCAACAGCATAACCCCGCGGTGCATTTACTGTTTTAGAAATTGAGCTGTCAATCCAGCGTTGAATAATACATTGCACATCAGCATGTGCTTCTGGTCGTAATTCCATTGCTGTCACAAACCAATTTGGCAATTGATCAGCATTTACATCTGGATTTGTCTTTAAATACTCTTCGACAATTTCCGCCTTTACTTCAATAAATCTACCTAGTCGACCACTTCTGTAATAAGTAAATGAGAAATATGGTTCTAGGCCAGTTGAACATCCAATCATCGTACCAGTCGATCCAGTTGGAGCAACAGTTAGCAAATGAGAATTTCTAATACCGTTTTCTAATATCGATTGACGAATGTCCTCAGGCATTTTTTTCATAAATCCAGTTCGGATAAACGCTTCTCGTAAACGAATTGTTTCTTCATCAGTCTCCCCTTGTAAAAATGGGAAGCTTCCTTTTTCCTTTGCTAATTCGATGGATGTACGATAAGCTGTTGTCGCGATCGTTTCCATTACTTTATCAACCAATTGGTTGCCTTCTTCTGAACCATATTCTTTCTCACAATAGATCAGTAAGTCTGCAAGACCCATGACACCAAGACCAACTCGACGCTCGCCAAGCGCCTGCTTTTTATTTTCGTCTAAGAAATAAGGTGTAGCGTTTATAACGTTATCCTGCATGCGGACGCCGACTGCTACTGTTTTCATTAACTTTTCAAAATTAACCGTTTTATTTACCTTATCCGCCATCTCAGCAAGGTTCACTGCTGCAAGGTTGCAGACGGAAAATGGTGCGAGAGGTTGCTCCATATCTCGCTCTCTTATTTCTAAGAGGATCGGACTATCGCTTACAGTATAATAGTATAATATACTGGCTCAACCGCTTTAGTCTCTCAGGCTGGCATTACCCTTGCCCCCTGTTGCCCTCAGCATAACCTGTTAGGGTTCCAAGTCAATTAGGTCGAGTTTTTAACGTGAGGCAAGCAATTTACCACACGGATTTGTAGCAACAACTTGTTGACCATATGCTTTAGCATTTGTCATATCGTTGGCATTATCGATGAAGAAAATTCCTGGTTCTGCTGAGTAGGTGGCGCATATATTGATTAAGTTCCAAAGTTCTTTTGCCTTAATTTTTTTGTAGACGCGCACTTTATATCCAAGTTTTTCCCACTCACGGACATCTCCGATTTTGTGCCATTTCTCATTATAAATATTCATTTCCTCTTCATTATAATGTTCAACATAAGGGAAACGAAGTTCATACTCTCCATCATTTTCAACTGCTTCCATAAATTCCTTTGTTAGGCAAACAGAAATGTTTGCACCCGTTAAGAACTCTGGATTATGGACTGTGTAATTGCCACCAACAGCTAATTTCTCTTCAGCTTCAGCAATGATATTTTCACTAAAGCCACCATACCCAGGAATATTTTTATAGTTTATAATTCCTTGATATATAGCAATTTCTTGCATTGTTAAAGGTGTAAACTTCAATTTGTCTTTCGCTAGTTTTTTAATCGTTTCATCTTTTGTATTTTCAATTAAAAATCGCAAAATTCTTGGATTTTGCATCTTTGAAATAATAAATTCTATGATATCCGGATGCCACGTATTTTACCGTCCTTTTCAGGATATTTACTCTGCTTTTGCAAAACGGACTAGACTATATCATCACCCTCAGCATGATCTGTTAGGGGCCGGGCGCTTATGAGGTTTTATTGTTGGGACTCAACCTCTAGTCGTTGAACCTTCGCCATAACCTATGCCCTATGACGCTTGGCTGCAGATTGTCCAATACTCACAATTTTTATAGCATTCACGTTCACCGTTTCCGGACACGTTGTAGCTTGTAAGTCTCTAAGGATTTTCCCGCAATTCACCCGATTTTTTAGTCGTTCATTTTCTGAACGACGCGGACTAAGGCATCTTTTTAATCCGCTAACATTATCATTTGAGCTCCACGCTATTTTGTTACACTCAGGCTAAGAGTGGCTAGGTCATTTCTGCCTAGCTCTCATGCTTTCACATGAGATCAGACTATCTCATCAAGGAAGAAAAAATCGTAGCTATATCCATGATTATGGAGATATATAAATTTTTTTAATTAACTCTTCCTTGTCTCGCGCCTCATAAGGTCGTTTCCATACCATATGATTTACTCCTCCCATTTCTTCCATTTAATTTACACCTTTTTTATGTTTTTAGTAAGAATTAGGGAGTTTCAATAGTCGTTGAACGTTCATCTCCGTTTCCAGAGATGCTTCGCTGCTGATTGCCCAATCCTTATCATTTTCAAACCTTCACGCTCACCGTTGCCAGTCACGTTGTGGTTGATAAAGCTCTAAGGGTGTTCCAGCAATTCACGAGATTTTAATCCCGCCATTGGAGTGTTTAACGGGATCCACCCTGCTCAACCAAATGTGTTAATTTCGCAATATCATCAAGCCATGATACAGAACCTGATGACTTGCCGTTTACGCCGCGAGCCAAAGTGTTTCTTGGCCTTAATGTCGAGCCATTTGTTCCTACTCCGCCACCTCTGCTCATAATTTCCATTACTTGTTTTCTATGTTCTGATATCCCTTCACGAGAATCTGGTACGAACGGCATAACGTAACAATTAAAATAGGTTACTTCTGTATCTGCACCAGCACCATAAAGTACACGTCCAGCAGGTACAAAATTTAAGTTCACAAGTTCTTGATAAAACTTTTCGAACCATTCTTGACGTTTTTCCTCGGTTGTTTCAACTGAAGCCAAACCTGTTGCGTTCCTTTTGGCAATTTGCTCATAATAAACTTCCAATGGCTTTTCGATAATATCTAGTGGTCTAGTAATAAGTCCTGTTTCAATTTCTTTCGGATCTTCTAAAGCACTCCGATATTCTTCATCAACTAGTACATCTGCTAATTTTTGTTCCCAATCAATATTTTTGATAAATCCTAGTCCTCTTGCAGGAAATTTCGGATCTTCCTTGATGGTCAAAACGACAAAATCACCATTCGATAATGTAAGCTTTTCGGTATCTTTGAATGCATAGCGGTCAATCATTACTAAACGTGATACACCTTTATGTGTGATTTTCATATCTGGTGTAACAGGATGTACCTGTGGAAACAATTTGATATCTTTGTTTAATTGTTCCTCATTAATCTTCAATTCATTTGTAAACGCAACAGACATTTTGACAACTCCTTCTATCTTTCTAGCATAAAATCTAGCTTGAGTACTCTTGTTGTATTCTTCTATAAGTTATCATATTCACTTATAGAAAATCAATAAATAAATACAATATATAGTGTTATTAATACTAAGAAAAATACTATATATTGTGAAATGGTTAAACTTTGTTCCTTTTTGTCAAATCGAAAAATAAATAAAATAAAGAGAAAAGAGGAGAAAAAGAGAGTTATAGAATTAAATTTAGGGTAAATTTGAAAATTTCCACGGTTGCATATTTTTGAAGCAAATGAAAGATAGGTATATCAAAGATACTACCCCTTTCTTTCAAAAATAAATATTTTTATAGCAAAAAGTTTTGATTCCTCTTCCATTGATGAATATAATAGAAGATAGTGGTGTATCGAAGAAAGGAGAAAGTTTAGTGGGTAGTTTATATTTTCTTATTATTGTCATAGTAGCAGTCATTGCCTATACGCTCTATAATTATTTTTCTCAAAAGAGAGCGGTTAAAACTTTAACTGAAGAAGAATTTAAAGCGGGCTATCGGAAGGCACAATTAATCGACGTTCGAGAAGCGAATGAGTTCGATGGAGGACATATATTAGGTTCAAGAAATATTCCATTATCGCAATTGAAAATGAGAATGAAAGAAATTCGTCCTGATAAACCTGTATACTTATATTGCCAAAGCGGGATGCGCAGTGGTCGTGCTGCTCAAATGCTTTACCGTAAAGGTTATAAAGATCTTTACCAATTACAAGGCGGATTTAAAAAATGGACTGGTAAAATTAAATCTAAATAAATGAATACATGTTTAAAGCCTCTTCCATTCGGAAGAGGCTTTTTATCTTTATCTTTGATTATTATAGCGTAATACTGGTTTACGGGCCGCTTGTGCTTCATCTAAACGTTTGATAACGGTTGTATGTGGAGCCTCTTGAACGATTTCAGGATTCTCTTCTGTTTCCTTTGCAATTTGTATCATCGCATCGATAAAGGAATCCAAAGTTTCTTTTGATTCTGTTTCAGTAGGCTCGATCATCATACATTCCTCAACGTTTAACGGGAAGTAAATAGTTGGTGGATGATAGCCAAAGTCTAACAGACGTTTAGCAATATCTAATGCGCGAACACCTAATTTCTTTTGGCGTTTTGCACTTAAAACAAATTCATGCTTACAATGACGGTCATAAGGTAGATCATAGTATTCTGCTAACCTTCTCATCATATAGTTTGCATTTAGCACTGCATTTTCGGTTACAGCTTTTAAACCATCCGGTCCCATTGTTCGAATATACGTATATGCTCTTACATTTATCCCGAAGTTACCATAGTATGGCTTTACTCTACCGATGGAAAGTGGGCGTTCATAATCGAACTTATAAACATCGTTTTCTTTCACAAGCACTGGCTTTGGTAAAAATGGGATTAAATCTTTTTTCACCCCGACCGGACCAGAACCTGGACCACCACCGCCGTGCGGGCCAGTAAATGTTTTGTGAAGATTTAAATGAACAACATCAAATCCCATATCCCCCGGGCGAGCTTTTGATAGCACTGCGTTTAAGTTAGCACCATCATAGTATAGTTTACCACCTGCACTATGAACGATTTCTGCCATTTCCAAAATATTTTCTTCAAATAATCCTAAAGTATTCGGGTTTGTTAGCATTAGAGCAGCTGTATTTGAATCTACTAATCTTCTTAAATCTTCTAAATCAACAAGTCCATTTTCATCCGATTTAACCGTTACCGTTTCAAGTCCTGCAACACTAGCGGATGCTGGGTTTGTTCCATGGGCGGAATCGGGAACAATTACTTTAGTCCGATTATGGTCACCATTTGCTTTGTGATAGGCACGAATCATCATTAAACCTGTCCATTCACCGTGAGCTCCTGCTGCCGGTTGGAGAGTCACTTCATCCATTCCGGTGATCTCAATTAAATGTTGTTGTAAATCGTACATTAATTCCAGAGCACCTTGGACAGAGCTTTCATCTTGTAGTGGATGTATATGAGCAAAACCAGGGTAACGTGCCACCGATTCATTTATTTTAGGATTATATTTCATTGTACATGACCCAAGTGGATAGAACCCTGAATCCACTCCATGGTTCTTTCTTGATAAAGCGGTATAATGACGCATAATATCAAGTTCGGAAACCTCAGGTAAATGCACTTCTTCATCACGAATATAGTCGGAAGGAAGGTAATCGTTAATATCAATCTCAGGAACGTCAAGGTCAGGAAGGCTATAACCAATTCTGCCTGGTTTCGTGATTTCAAAAATTAATGGTTGGTTCTCCTTATTCATGGCTATCCCTCAATTCTTTAATCAATTGATCGATTTCATCTTTCGTTCGTAATTCAGTAACAGCTACAAGCATGCAATTCTCCAGTAGAGGATAATCTCTACTTAAATCATAGCCACCAATAATTCCTTTACTCAAAAGATGTTTATTAAGCTCTTTAACAGGTTTATTCAATCGAATAACAAATTCATTAAAACTTGGACCTTCAAATTCGATTTTAAAACCTTCTTGCTTAAATGCTTTTTTAGCATAATATGCTTTTTGAATATTTTGGACAGCCATTTCCTTAACACCTTTTTTGCCTAGAGCAGTCATAGCGACTGATGCAGCTAATGCATTTAGGGCTTGATTGGAACAAATATTAGATGTCGCTTTATCGCGTCGAATATGCTGTTCACGGGCTTGCAGGGTTAAAACATAGCCTCTTTTCCCATTTTCATCAACCGTTTCGCCAACTAAGCGACCAGGAACTTTTCTCATTAATTTCGTTGTTACTGCAAAATAACCACAATGTGGTCCACCAAAACTTTGAGGGATACCGAATACTTGTGCATCACCAACAACAATATCTGCACCAAATTTCCCCGGAGGTGTGATCGCCCCTAGCGCCAGCGGATTACTTGATACGATAAATAATCCTTTATGCTGATGTGCCAATGGTTCAATTTCTTTTAACGGCTCAATTTGACCGAAGAAATTTGGATATTGAACGACAACGGCAGCTACCTCTTCGCTTAATTCAGCTTGTAATGCTTGTAAGTCTGTCACACCGTTTTTATGAGGAATTTCAACTACTTCAATAAATTGACCTTTTGCATATGTTTTTAATACTTCCCGCGATTCCGGATGAACAGTTTCAGAAATAAGTATTTTTTTTCTACGTGTTTGTCCACAGCTTAACATAGCGGCTTCGGCTAAAGCTGTACCCCCATCATACATCGAGGAATTCGCTACATCCATTCCTGTTAACTCACAAATCATCGTTTGAAATTCAAATATCGCTTGTAATTCCCCTTGGGAGATTTCAGGTTGATAAGGTGTATATGCAGTATAAAATTCAGATCGGCTAATAACATGATCAACAATCGTTGGAATGTAATGATCATAAACACCAGCGCCTAAAAACGATACATTCTGTTTTACATCCGCATTTTTAGCAGCCATTTGGCTTAACTCTTTTAACAAAGCTGTTTCTGATTTTGCTTCTTTAATATTATATAAGCCTTTAAAACGGACTTTTTCAGGAATATCACTGAAAAGGTCATCGACAGAAGGTACTCCAATTGTTTCTAGCATTTCCTGCTGGTCTTGATCTGTCATCGGTAAATAGCGATGCTTTGTCATAATTCTCTCTCCCATCCTACTTTTTAGGTCGTTTATAAAATGGCGTTGAAATTACTTTTGCTTTTAATCGTTTGTTGCGAATCTCGACATCAACCATTTGATCAATATCAGTAAACTGAATATCGACAATCCCTAATCCGATATTTTTCTTTAATGTCGGGGACTGTGTGCCCGTTGTGATTGAACCAATTTCTTCATCACCGGAAAAAATTTTATATCCATGACGAGGGATTCCGCGATCAATCATTTCTATCCCAACAATTTTTCTCGCTAAACCGTTTTCTTTTTGTTCTTTTAATGCGCTCTTCCCAATGAAATCAGTATCTTTTGCAACCTTAACGGCAAAACCAATCCCTGCCTCTAAAGGGCTAATATCTTCAGAAAGTTCCTGCCCGTAAAGTGGAAGAGTTGCTTCAAAACGAAGGGTATCTCTCGCACCAAGTCCACATGGAAGAAGACCTTCATCTTTTCCTGCCGCTAATAGTTCCCTCCATAAAAATACGGTATCTTCAGCTTTACAATAGATTTCAAATCCATCTTCACCTGTATATCCTGTTCTTGAAACGAAAGCTTTAACACCTTTTACATTTACATTTTCATCAAATTTAAAAAACTTAATCTCTTCTAAATTTTTATCTGTTACCTTTTGAAGAATTTGTTCCGCAATTGGACCTTGAATAGCTAGCTGTCCAATACTTGCGGATATATTTTCTACTTCTACATTGCCCTCGATATGTTTTTGAAGCCACGAAAAATCTTTTTCAATATTTCCTGCATTTACTACGAGTAAATAATTATCATCAGCAATTTTATAAACTAAAAGATCATCAACGGTACCACCATTTGGATAGCACATCGCCGTGTACTGTGCACCGCCGATTTGAACCTTTGAAATATCATTTGTCATCATTTTCTGTAAATAAAGGGTGCTATCTTTTCCTTTTACAGTTATTTCTCCCATATGGGAAACATCAAATAAGCCTGCTCTTGTACGTACTGCTTCATGTTCTTCTTTTATACTAGAAAATTGAACAGGCAACTCCCATCCACCGAAATCAATCGTCTTTCCACCATATTCCTTATAAATCTCAAAAAGTGGGGTTCTTTTCAAATTTGACATTGATGATCCTCCAATCAATATTCTAATTCCTTCTTTCAATTTCACAGCAAAATACTCAATGCACATAAAAAAAAGACAGAAAAAACCAATTTTAATATACTGGTTGTCTCTGTCCTGGCACCTGAAAGTTTACCTAAACGGCTGTCCCCTTGGGTGGCTTCAATATTCGAAGCACTCTCCAGAGTTGCGTCAATCAGAAGTCTTTTTGCCTGAGAGATTCATAATGATCCATTACTTGCTCCTTCGGCTCTGCATTTAAGCAGTCTCTCCCCCTGAAATCATTCGCCTATATTTAATTGAAAAATGGATATACTAGCATAAAAGATTTATTTTGCGCTAACACCCTTGTAAAGCTAACTACATCCTAACATTATTCAGCTTTTTCATCAATCATTTTTCAAGCAATTTTGAATAAAATAACCACTTTTTGCATTTTATCTGATAGTTGTAAGGGGATTCATTCGAACAAATATAATAAAAGACGAACAATACTCTATGATTTCCTTTTATTATACGTAAAATATAATACTCACATTTCAATTCTATTTCATAAGGAGTGGAATTATGTCGATTAATATTCATTTTGATCACTCTTGGGGAGAAGGGTTAACAGAAAGATTTTATAAAGATGGACCTTGGGGAAATTGGCAATTGTATCAATTAGCCATTGAAATGGAGAAACATCAAATCATTCCAGAGTTTGAGGGATTGCAAGCTCCGAAGCATTTAGCAAACTTAAAACCATTGCCTCATCAACTTGAGGTAGCCCAACAAGTAGTGGAAAACATGAATGGAAAAGCTATTTTGGCCGATGAAGTTGGACTTGGAAAAACGATTGAGGCTGGGCTCATTTTAAAAGAATATATGATACGTCGTCTCGTGAAAAAGGTATTAATCCTCGTCCCTGCATCATTAGTGTCGCAATGGGCATTTGAACTAAATACGAAGTTTCATATCCCTGCTGTAGCACAGAAAAAAAGCTATGTGTGGGATCAATTTGACTGTGTGATCTCATCCATTGATACGGCGAAACGGAGTCCTCACCGTGAAAAAATTTACGAACAAAATTATGACTTAGTTATTATTGATGAGGCCCATAAATTAAAGAATCATAAAACTAAAAACTATGAATTTGTTCAAAACTTAAAGAAAAAGTTTTGCCTATTATTAACTGCCACACCTATACAAAATCGTGTAGATGAAATTTTTCATTTAGTATCCCTTTTGAAGCCCGGGCATCTTGGCAGTCAGTCCGGATTTATTGAAAAATATAAAAGCAGTAATCGATCGGCGAAAGACGATGAGCGCCTGCGTGAACTAGTAAATAAAGTAATGATTCGAAATCGCAGAACAGATACCGGGATTGAATGGACGAAACGTCATGTCAAAACCATTTTAATTGATTTTTCTAAAGAAGAAAGAGATTTATATGATTCGATTCAAATCTTTAAAAATGGTTCTCACTCATTCGGTAATAGTGGTTTTTCAATGATGACATTACAGCGGGAGGCTTGTAGCAGCAGAGAATCCGTATACTACACATTAAAAAATATGTTAAAAAAAGCTGAGAATCCGTCCCCTGAACTCGAGCAAAAGATTCAATTTATGATAAAAAAAATTGAAGCTGTCAAGCAAAATTCCAAGGCGGAAGAAGCGGTAAAATTAATCAAACAAATCAACGATAAAGTGATTATTTTCACCGAATATCGAGCGACCCAGCTATATTTACAATGGTTTTTAAAACAGCACGGAATCAGTTCGGTACCGTTTCGCGGCGGATTTAAAAGAGGAAAAAAAGATTGGATGCGCGAATTGTTCCAGAAGCATGCCCAAGTATTAATTGCAACTGAAGCCGGAGGGGAAGGAATCAACCTTCAATTTTGCCATCATATGATTAATTTTGACTTACCGTGGAATCCAATGAGACTTGAACAACGAATTGGAAGGGTGCATCGTCTTGGTCAACAAGAAGATGTTCATATCTATAATTTCGCAACAAAAAATACGATAGAGGATCATATTTTAAAATTATTGTATGAGAAGATTAATTTATTTGAAAGGGTTATTGGTGAATTAGACGATATATTAACACGATTAGAATTTGGAAAATTAGAAGACCATTTACACGATATCTTTCAGCTTTCTCGAACAGAAGGTGAGATGAAAATTAAAATGGAGAACTTAACGGAAATGATTCAATTCGCCGAGAACATAAAAGAAAATGAAGGAGATCGTTTCGATGCAGCAGCAGGAAATACATCAATATCTTAATCAATATTTTGAAGCGAATGAGTGTGAAATACTAGAGAATAAAGACGGATATATGACTGTTCAATTAACGATTGAACTGGATAAAGAACTCATGAATCGTCCCTTTTATTGGCATTATCTAGAGAAAACGGGGGGAATACCAAATCCATCTAAATTAACGATTATTACCGATCAAGAACGATGTCCTGATCATATTAAGGGTGAAGTCATTCATTTTGGTGCACCACGATTGCATCAAATATTTCAGTCAACGAAAAAATTTGCGAAATACATTCGCTTGTATGAAAATATCACACCGAAAGCAAACCAACAAACTCCATTATATCCTTGGCTTGGAGTAAATATAAAAATTTCCTATCAATGTGATCGCAAAAGAGATGTTTTTCGTTCTTTCGGATTAAATTTAATCAATGGAACATTAGTTGAAGACTTTCATGAAAAAATAAAAAAACGAGCATTATCCCCGAAAATTCCGGACTTATTTTTTACGCTAACGCCCATCATTATGCCTAAAAGTGGTTTGACAAGAATTGAAACATTTTTAAATCAAGAAATTATGAACGAGGATCACACATGGGCCGAACAAGCAAAAAAGCGATGGGAAGAAGATTTAGCATTATTAAATCACTTTTATGAAGATTTGGATGAAAAACCAGAGGCTTATTTAATCGAAAAACAGGCGTTACAAGACCAGTACGAACCGAATATTACAATTGAAATTATTAATGGCGGTCTATTCTATTTAGCAAGTAATCAAATTTAAGAAAAGAAAAATAGGAGAGTGTATTTCTCTCCTATTTCCGTTTAAATACCATTATTATTGAATACGGTAGAATCCCGAACCATCGATAAAGAAAAGGTGCTTTTTCCTCTTTTCTTTGGATTCTATGCTGTTTTCTATCCAATTTCGGCGTATCAAAATGCTTTACAAAGGTTTGTGTAATGAATTTGATATAATCATTTGTAGACATAAACTATACACCACCTTCATCATATCTAGTTTGCCCACTAATGAAATTATTTATTCATAATTAAAGCAAAATTACTTTTCTTCCCATCTTAATATACGTTTTTCTTGTTGATTATAAATAACTTCGCTTTTTATAGATAAATGATTATCTAAGTTTATTCCCAACATAATGGAATACATATTCTTCTCCTTCTCATGAATGGTAAAGTTCACTGTTCCTTTATTATAGGAAAATTTCCCCGCAGACAAATAATCTTCTTTATTTATCGAATCTACTATTTTTTTAACCGCCATTGAACTCATACTATTAACTAAATAATATTCCTCCATTTCTTTCAAATATCTTTTTTCTGATAAAAAGATCTCAATAGACGTTGTTAACACAAATAGGCACGTAACGACAATCCCTAAAGTTAACGGAAAAATATACCCTTTTTCATTATTTATTTTCATTTCTTATTCCTCATTTTCTCGTAAAGAAAAAAATAAATGGGCTTCTCTAGAATGATTATTTACAAATTGTACATGCAGAATAATTTCATTTTTATTACTATCAAAATTAATTTGCTTTACTTTTTGCAAAACCACCTCATGTCCTTTCCCATCTACCCTTCTTCGAATCGATTGATTATATTTTTCATAAACGACTACTTCTTGGCCCCTATTTAAATATAGGCTGTTTCCTGTAACTACCCATCCATTACTTGTTCTTAACTCTTTCCTTAATTCCATTAGAAAAAGATTCCATTCAAAATCTTTTTCGGTTGAGTATGCATGGTCAATCCGTTCATATGCTTTTATTAAAAGTGGAAAAAAAGCAAGAATCGTCGATAAAATTAGTAAGGAAAAAATACATTCAATCAGTGAGAACCCTTTCTCGTTCATACTCCTCGACAATGCATTGTTGCTTCTTATCATAATTAACACAAACCTTCCATTCAAATTCATTGCCCTGTTGAAACGTGATCGTATATTGTCTTCCATCAACGATGTATAATTGATCTTGCGACTGACCTGTCATTAAATTCGCTTCGGTTCTTTCGTACATTAACCTAGCTGCAATTAAATCCCGTTTACCTTCCTCTTGTTTTTGAATAATTAAAAACATTAGAGGAAACAGGCTTGTTGCAATTAAAAGTATCGCACTCAATGAAACAAGCCCTTCCGCAACTATAAAACCTTTATTATTCTTCAATACGGAATCTTCCCCTCCCAATATTGAAAATCAGCTTCATTTCCTTTCCACTGTGTTTAAATTTCAACGTGCCAAATTTATTAGTATTTCCGTCCGGTGTAATCATAAATGATGTGAAGGAACCATTCATCATATCAACGGAAGCAGGCAATGTTCGATCAACAATTTTACTTTTTGAAGTTACTGAAGTGGCGATGTAGCGGTCATTATATGGATAGAACTGAACAACAACAGATTCATGTCGATTCACAGCATATGATTGCACATAGTAAAGATCCGCTTCCATTTGAGAAATAAACATTCCTTTTTCTAACGAACGCCAAATAGGTTTCATGCTTGTAAATCCAAGGCCGATAAAAATGGAAAGCACAAGTAATACAATAAGGACTTCCATTAAAGTAAATCCCCTATTATTTTTTATCATCATTACTTTTGACTCTTCACTTCCGAAACTTTTCCATTTGAATCAATTGATATTTCGTTTCCATTTGGACATTTTGTTTTTCCAGAAGTAAGATAGTCTTTCGACACTAACTCTGCTGTATCTTTAGGAAGTTGGTGGAATTCCATTTCATAAGCTTCCACTTGTCCTTGAACCATCGAAATATACGCTTCACAGCCTTTATTGTTTATTGATGTACTGTGCTTCGTAATATTTGGTATCGCTACGAAAATTAATATTGTAATGATAAGCAGTACGACTAACATTTCTATTAATGTAAATCCTTTATTATTTTTCATCACATTTCACCCCATTTAAATTGAATCAATCATCTCAAACATTGGTAATAAGATAGACAAATAAACAGCAATGATCATACAGCCTATAAAAATAAACATGATTGGCTGCAATATTCGAAATATTTTTTGGATGTTTTCCTCCATACGCAGTAAACAATATTTGCTATAAAATAGCAGCTCATGATCTAATCGACCATTTTTTTCACCATGTATTGTAACGGTAATAAATTGCTGATCGAGAAACGCCATGTCGGAGAGAGAATGGGAAAAAGAAAGCCCTGTTGTTAGATCAATTCGTATTTTTTCAGCGATTTCTCTAATAAGTGGACGGAAACTTTGCGATCTCATCATTTCTAATATTTCAATAATGGAAAATCCACCTTGGAGTAAATAACTCCATTCGCGGGCCAAAAACTGACACGTAAACAATTTATAATAAAATCGAACAATCGGTATTTTGGAAATCAAAGTTGCTTTTTGAATTGATGTTTTTTTGTTCAGTGCATAATAGATGAGAAGGCTAAAGATGATGAATAAACTGAGGATACAGCCTATAAAAAATTGAGCGTTATTCATCAAGTAGATAAAAATACTTACAATTTTTGTTGGACGATAATTCATCGAAGAATATAAAATTTCGAATTGAGGGAGTAAAAAATTTTTAAGCAGCAATAGTACAAATATCAAGAGGAAGATAAGAATCACTGGATATTGAAGCAATTTCAAAAATGTTAAACGATCTTGATGTTTTTTTATTAAATAACCTCCAGCTTCTACAAGTACATTCGATAGATTGCCGTGCTTATCGGCAAAATAAAGCTGTGTACAGGCCTTTTTATCAAAATTTCTTTGACTTAGAACTTCATAAAATGGAATACCGTTTTGTAAATCTTTGAGCATTTTTTGAGAGTGCAACGAAGCTGTTGAATCAAGATGATCTAAAAAATCAATAGCTTCTGCTAAAGTAAATCCGTTTTCAAGCATTTCCCCAATTCTACTCAAAAACATTCCTTGAGTTTTGATAGGGATTCGATTCTTCCTCTTCATCAAAAACCCACCGATAGTATTCATTTGTTGAAATATATCCAAGTGCAATCCCCTTTCGTATAATCTCTCTCAATGTTTTATATTTAGTCTTTATCCGATTACCATTCGCCTCAGTCAATACATTTTTCAACGTCTTCCCTGATATCATTTCATAAACGGCAGTCCTGTTTTTCTTAAAATAATTTAAACAATATGGTGAACATACATTACCACAAAATGGGCATTTCAATTTCACTAATCTTTGTGCGGTCACGGCAATCAATGTTTGCTCAATTTCGTGCCATTGCACCCCAAATTCTAATAAGCGATAAATAGCTCCTTTCGCATCCCTTGTATGCAATGTACTAAGAACTAAATGCCCCGTTAATGCTGCCCTAATAGCGATTTTCGCCGTTTCACTATCACGGATTTCTCCTACCATAATAATATCGGGATCATGTCTTAAAATAGCTTTTAATCCCGTACTATACGTAATTCCCGCTTTTTCATTCACTTGCACTTGTAAAAACGAGCTATTCTGCTGCTCTACGGGATCTTCTAGTGTAATCACATTTCTTTTCAGTTGATTGGAACAATGCTCCACAAGGGTGTACATCGTAGTGGATTTGCCGCTGCCGGTTGCTAGCGTATCATAAATA